>DKJY01000042.1 GCA_002454955.1 Bacteroidales bacterium UBA6680 | reverse complement strand
GCTGTTACTGTTAATGGTGCTGAATTTACAGAAAGTTTACCCTTAACTTTATTAAAACTATAATTATCATCAACTCCACCTGATAAAGCTATGTCATAATCCTTTACTTCTGATAATTCATTAGCTAATGTATATGCTATTGGTGTTTCTGTTAATACACTTTTGGTATCTTCTACTCCTCCTATTGTCGCAAACCCACTATATGTAATTGTAAGTTCAGGATTAACATCTCCATATATCTTTGTCTTATTATCTGCTGTTACTGTTAGCTCTCTCTTTTCAACTGTTAAGGTTCCTTTAACAAAGGTATAGTTATAATTCTCATCACTACCTCCGCTTAAGGTTATATCATAGTCTTTTACTACCGAAGACGCATTAGCTAATGTTCCTATTGTAGGCTCTGTTTGTAATACAGTCTTATCCTGACCATTTTTAAATCCACTATATAAAATTGTCAGTGTAGGATTAGCATCTCCATATATCTTTGTTTTATTCTCTGCTGTTACTGTTAACGGTGATTTTGTTACTGTATAATCTCCCGAAACATAGGTGAAAACGTAATTTGGAAACGTACAACCGCTGGGTACAATCTTATTGCTATAAGTTCCTGCATTAGTTAATTCATTTATTGCTGTCGATCCATCTGTTGTAGCTTTTATATCAGGATGTTTATCTGCACTAAAACTTGATTCTGTCTGACCATTCTTAAACCCACTATACTTTACTGTCAATACAGCTAAAGCATCTCCATATACACTTGTTTTATCATCTGCTGTTACTGTTAATGGTGCTGGATCAATATTTATTGCTCCATCTACAGCCGTAATATCAAAATATTTAGATGTTCCTGAACTTACCACTAAAGGGTATGATCCTGGAATTGATGTTTTTGTTGCCGAACAACTAACAGAGGGTTGTGTATCAAACATTGCAGAACTTGTTCCCGCCGGGTATGATATTGGTTTTAACTCAAAAGGATTAATGTCATCCCCATATTTATAAGTTTCACTCTTTGCCTCTACTGTTAATGGTATAAGATTTATAGTCACTGTTGCATTATTTGATTCTAAATCAACAATTGATGAAGTTATATTTACTTTATATACTCCTGCATGGTCACTATTTGCGCCTGTTACAGAAAGCGTTGAATTTGTCTCTCCATATAATATAGTATTATCTTTATACCATTGATAACTCAAATCTACTCCTGTACAAACTACAGATAAATTCAAAACCTGATTTGCTGTAATTGTAGTATTTGCAGGGTGTGTTGTAATTGCAGGATAGGCTCCATCTGTTTCATAAATTCCCATATCTACCACAGATCCTTTAATACGACTCTGCTCATTAAAATCAACGTTCAATCCTCCTAACAAAGCATTACTACCTTTGTTTATAACCGGAGATGTTGTTTGAGGATAAAAATTGTTATTACTGTAATCTGTAAATAACGGGTCTGTATTTATATTCCCGTTTGTTGTTCCTCCCCCCTGTACTGCACTATAAGTTATAGTTGGTACTAAACCAGAAGTTGATTTTACACTTACAGTACCCGTATTTCCCCAAATTATACTGTTACCAATATTACATGTAGGTGCCCCAGATATTCCACTATCATCAGTAATATGTATTAACCCATCACTAATATTATGCTTCGTAAAAACACTGTTAATTATGCTCACATCCACAGATGCTTCAACATCACTTATCTTAATGGCAGAACCTAATGGCGATGTATTATTATTAAACAGAGTGTTCTTAATATCAATCGTTCCTGCTTCTATATCTAAAGAACCTCCCGAAATATTTGCAGAATTATCTTTAAAAAGAACATTTTCTATACTCATTGAATGAACAGATACCTTTACTCCTCCCCCGGAACCACTTGTTTGATTATTATTAAAGATTACATCATCAATTATTGATTTCTTAGATAATATAGAAACAATTCCATCTCCCGTAGAGATATTATTATTTAACTGAGAATCGTAAATTGAACAGATACTTGTTCGGGAAGCATATGTGCTATTTTGATTATAATATAGTGCAACAAATGAGTTTCCATAATTCTGTTTGAAAATACAGTCTTTAACAAACAGACTTGCATTACCTTTTACATAAACACCTCCCCCATAAGCCTCTTCTGAAGTACCGTCTGATCGTCCTCTTGTAATAGTGACTCCATTAAGTTCCAATCCCATAATATTACCAGAACCTCCATCATACTTAATTACATGATATGTATTATCATCGGAATAATCAGAGGTTCCTATGTCACCAGAAATAATAGTCACATTTCCCTCTAAATCTCTTTCTTCAGGCAATGTAGTATTTGCCGTATATCCTCCTATTATAGCTACTCTTGTTTTAGCACTAATATTCAACCACGCACTTCTATTATTGGATGAACTAACTAAATACGTCCCTTTAGCTATTCGTATCTCTATATTCTGATCACCTGACGTGTTTACAGCTGCAACTGCTGCATATATTGTTGTATATGCATTAGTCCATGAACTACCATTTGCGGTACCTGAGGCATCCTTATCTACATAAAATATTGTTTGTGCTTCAATCCCATTTATAATAACCAGATGTAAGAATATTATTGTAAGGTATCTGAATACAGTTATAATTGTTTTCATAATACAGGGTTACATTAAAATTATATACTCATGTAGTAATCAACCTACATACCCTGATACGAACAAGAAAAATTTATGTTACCGTCATATATTGTTTTATAAAGTATTAAATATAAATAATACACTATTTTATCTTCAGAAACAGATAATTATATAAAACCGTACATTATGTTAATGTAAAACATCTATTTTTAAGATGTATACATGTTTCAGATAAATAATAGCAAACTCATTGCCATAATAGCCATACCTGCAACCAAACCGTAAACTGACAGATGATGCTCACCATACTCTCTTGAGGCAGGAAGAAGTTCATCCAGACTTATGAATACCATTATACCTGCAACCATACCAAATACAATACCCATTACAGTCTGACTATACTCTATAAATGGTAACAATATTAAATAGCCTACAATAGCACCAACAGGCTCTGCTAAACCAGAAAGAAAACTATAGGTAAATGCTTTCTTTTTATTGTTTGTTGCATAAAATATTGGAACAGATACAGCAATTCCTTCAGGTATATTATGTATTGCTATAGCTATAGCTATGGCAATACCCAGACTTGGATCTGATAGAGCTGCAGTAAATGTAGCCAAACCTTCAGGAAAATTATGTATTGCTATTGCAAGAGCAGTAAATATTCCCATTCTATAAAGTTTGTTATTTGGAGGTGTCACTTTACCAATATCCTCAACCATTCGCATTTCATGAGGGTTATCAAACGAAGGTATAAGTTTATCAATTATTGCTATAAGTGCAATACCTCCAAAAAATGATGCAACTGTTAGCCAATTACCTGTAACATCTCCAAATTTACCAACAAGAGCATCTTTTGATTTTACAAAAATCTCAACAAGCGAAACGTAAATCATCACTCCCGCAGAAAACCCCAATGATATAGCAAGAAATTTTTTATTTGTCGTTTTAGTAAAAAAAGCAAGTGCACTACCAATACCCGTCGCAAGTCCGGCAAAAACAGTTAGTCCAATTGCAACTATAAAAGTTCCATTTTCCATCTAAATTCAATTATATTCTTATACCAACAACCATTACATCGTCAATTTGTTTATTACTTCCCTTCCACTCTGCAAAACGCTCATCAATCTCTCTTTGCTGATCCTCTATTGGAAGCTCTTTTACACTTGAAAGAATATTATAAAAACCATTACGCATTATCTTTCTTCCATCAACATTTATCTGATCCTGATAACCATCAGAGAATAAGTATATCATATCTCCCTTCTTTATATCTGCAATGTACTTTGTGAATGGCTTGTCATTTCTACGAATCATATACCCTACAGGCATTCTGTCTGTTTTATATATCGTTGGTTCATCATTACTATCAGAAAATACAAGTATAGGATGAAATGCTCCAGCATAGCTCATCTCTGTAAAGTCTTTGTTAAACTTTACAACAGATATATTCATACCATCCATCGATCCAAACTTGTCGTCACCATTATTCAAACTCTCAATTACCCTGTTTCGCATTCTATAAAGAAGTATATCCGGATCTGTTATTCTCTCTTTATTAACAAATTCATTTAACATACTTACTCCCATCATACTCATAAATGCCCCTGGAACTCCATGTCCGGTACAATCAGCTGCAACAAAGATTACAGATTCATCTACCTTTGATATCCAGTAGAAATCACCACTCACAATATCTCGTGGTTTAAAATATATAAAATGCTCTTTTAACAGATTCTTCAGTATACTATCTGAAGGTAAAACAGATTGCTGCATTCTACTTGCATAATGTATGCTATCAGTTATAACAGCATTTTGCTCCTCAATCTTTACTTTTTTATCAAGGATATCATCTCTTTGCGCCTCTATTTCCTCCTTCTGCTGAAGTATCTCTGCATTTCGTAATGTAAGAAGCGAGTTACTTTTACGTTTTTGCCTGTAGATAAAATAAATAAATATAGCTGCTCCAAAAACAAGAACAAGTACAAATAATATTATTGTACTATAAAGTTTTTGCCTATTGATATTGTGCATATACTCTTGCTCTCTTTGATACTTTTCAAACTCCATTTTTTTTGATCTCCTGTCAAACATATGGTTCATCTCTAGTTTGGTGAGAGCTTTCTTATTCAAAGAGTCACTTAGTATATCATACTGTTCTCTGTAATATAATGCCTTATTAAATAGTCTCTTTTTTTTGCTAAGAGCTGAAAGAATAAACAACGATTTCCGCTTTGCATCAATATTATTCTGTTCTTGCGATAATTTATATGCTTTAACTGCAAACTCATCTGCTCTGTTAATTTCCTTAAGCAGTAAAAGAGATTCTGCTTTACTAAGCAATGCTTCTGTAATATCATTATCGCCTATATGTTTTCGCGTATCAATATATTTATCAAACCTTTTAATAGCATTTTCATACTCACCTTTTGCAAACATTGCCTTTCCCTTAAGCAACTCTATATTGGAGGTTATATATGGGTCATTCACAGGTTTATTTAGTTGCTCTAACCGATTAATAATAACAATGGCAGAATCAGGATTATCTCTCTTTATATACATATTTGCCATCTCAACATAGCAAAGATTATTTCCTCTTATTCTGCTCAACGAATCGTTAACTGTACTGTAAATATTAAGCGACCGCTTAAATGCTTGCAAAGCATCATTGTCAACTCCCATCTCTTTTTTTAACCGCCCCATACATAATTCTATCCATGCCATGCCATTAATATTGCCGGCTTCTGAATATGCAACACGCGCATTTAACAAATACTTCATTGCAATGCTATACTGACCAAACTGCTGATACAATGATGCCATATTTGTTTGTGTACGAGCAATCTCCATGTTATCTTTTATGCTATTATTAATCTCTAATGCATCTTTATAATATTTTAATGCTTCAGTATACTGTTGCATCAGTTTAAGAGTGTTTCCCAATCTGTTTTTAGCCAAAGCAATACCTCTATTATCTCCTATATTCATATATAGGAGTTCTGACTTTTTAAACTCCTCAATAGCATTACTGTAGCTATTATGGGTATAAAAATTATATCCATGCTGATAGAACCAATAAGCTTTTTGTTTGTCAGACAACACTGTACCAATCAAAGAATCAAATATCTGTCTGGTATCCTGATTTTTAATCATGCGCTCTTTATTTGCTCTAAAAAAAGAATCTACATAAATAGAATCTGCATTGGATCTTGCTGACAAAACCATAAACAGACACATTATTGACAATATCGTATATTTCATAAACTTTTGTACAAAAAATGTAATAGCATAATAATTCAAATATATGCATTAATAAGTGTTAATAGAACAAAATGCACTCTGAATAGCCAAATAGTGTTAAAAACTCAAAATTTAGGACTTAAGATTTAATTAAGTCCTATAAAATAATAACTTTACACTCATAGAAAACTTCCTTATCATGAAAATAAAAATGCACCTAAGAACAAAACTAATCATCTTAGTTTTAACCACTTCAGTATTGTTATTTGGCTCTTATACCATTTATGTTGGTATCTCAATAAACAAAATGGCAAGAGATCAGGCTGAGTTATTTGCAGATAATATAGCAGAAAAATACTCCAAAGAAGTTGAGTCTAAATTGAATTTTGAAATGGGTTATTCAAAAGCTATAGCTAATTTTTTGAACGATTATAATAAGTTTGATGACTCATTAAGGGTTGTTTTACATGATCACTTTCTTTTATCTGGAGCTAAGGCTAATAAACAATGGACAAGTTTGTGGAGTTCTGTTGAGTATAGATTTATTGATAGTACATACAATAAACCATACGGTAGAAAAAGTAGATTGACAACCAACGAAAATGGGAAATATGTTTTGTCATACTTTGACAAAGATATGGATGGAGAAAAAGTTGGGAGTACATATCACAAATTAAAATCAAACCCAAAGGGAGCAATCACAGATCCCTATCCTGACGAGATTCTTGGTGTTTTATTGTCTTCAACATCGTTTCCGTTTTTTATAGACAATGAATTTGCAGGTATAGCAGGTATTGATTTATCACTTGAGGGATTACAGGACAATATACAAAATATAAAGCTCTACGATGGCGCAAAGATTATGATTGCATCTAATAATGGAACGGTAATTGCCCATTCTGACAAAAACAATGTTGGTAAAAGTTTATCTAATGTAATGCCTGATCTTGAGAGAAAACACAATATTACAAATAATGTATCAAATGGTATTTCATTCTCATTTACACACGAAAAAGATAATATCGAATACTATGTATCATTTGCTTCATTTTCATTAAGAGAGTCTGATGAAACATGGACAGTTGCCACTACAATTCCTTTAAGTGTTATTCTTGAAGAAGCAAACAAAGAGGTTGCTAAATCTTTCTATATAGCGCTGGGATGTTTGGCTCTTTTAATAGTAGTTTTGAGTCTATTTGCACGTAGTATAACCAGACCCCTTTCTGCAACAACCAAGGTATTTGAGAACCTTAGCAAAGGAGATATTGATTCTCATCACAAATTAAATGTTAAGAGTGGAGATGAACTTGAAGAGATGAGTGTATCTGTTAATAACCTTATAGATGGTCTACAGAAAACAGAGAATTTTGCTAAAGAGATTGAAACCGGAAATCTTGATGCTCAATATGATCTACTGGGCGATAAAGACAGATTAGGTTATGCTCTGCTTGAAATGAGAAATAGTTTAAGAAAAGCTGCCACAGCTGATAAAGAGCGAAAAGAGGAGGAAAATAAAAGAACTTGGGCAACTCAAGGGATTGCCAGGTTTGCCGAACTACTTAGAAAAGATTACGATAAACTTGAAGAGATGGCTTATAATATTATAAGTAATCTTGTTAAATATGTAGATGCAAATCAGGGAGGAATGTTCCTCTTAAACGATGCTGATAACGAAGAGCACTATCTTGAATTGATGGCTGCTTATGCATACAATAGAAGAAAATTTCTTGAAAAGAGAATTGATATTGGAGAAGGTCTTGTTGGTCGTGCTTATCAGGAAGGTAAAACTATATACATGACAGATATTCCTATCGATTATATCCAAATAACATCAGGTTTAGGACAGAATACACCAAGAAGCCTTGCTATAGTTCCTATGGTAATAAATGAGCAAACTCTTGGTATAATAGAGATTGCATCGTTCTCTAAGTTTGAGAAATATCAACTGGAATTTATAGAAAAAATCGGAGAGAGTATTGCAGCGTCAATATCATCATTAAAGGTGAATATTCAAACCTCTCAGCTTCTGGAACAAACTAAGCAACAGGCCGAAGAGATGCAGGCTCAGGAAGAAGAAATGAGACAGAATATGGAGGAACTTCAGGCTACTCAAGAGGAATCATCAAGACGCGAAGAAGAGATTAGAATTGCTTATGAGGAACTTGAAAATGCTAATAATGAGATTAAAGATAGTATTCAGGCCTTTAATAGCTCAATTGGTGTAATTGAATACGATGCTTTTGGTGCAATATCCAATGTAAATGAGTTTGTTGTAAATATGCTTGGTGTTAAATCTGCAAAAGAGTTAAATGGTATTGAATATGCTGCTTTACCACATAGTGATGATTTTGACGTAGCAGATTTCAATAAAATATGGAAGGCTATATCAAAAGGTAAAAACTATAGTCAAAAAGCATATTATAAATCAGGAGATGTTGTTATAACTGTAAAAGAGGTATTTGTTCCTTCCACAGATTCATCTGGTGATTTAGAAAAAATTACCTGTATAATTACCGATTTAAACGATATATTATAAAAATACATAGAGCGAGTCTTTATCCTACTCGCTCTTTTTATGCACAAACAGAACTAAACTCTTTCTATTATTATAAAATAACATATCTTTTTTCTATTTTTAGGATAGATTCCGCACACAGCCTTTTTTTGATATTTTGTAGTATATTTGCATCCGCGCATAAACTACATGTAATAAATTGCAATGCAGTATTATAGATTTAACACATGTATTGCTTTAGTAAAATTAAATGATATATGAAGCGACTTTTACTTTCCTTCATTAATATTATTGCAACAAAGAATAAGGTGATTTACTATTCAAATCACGATTCTACAAAGAAGGAGATTGCGAATAATTTTAAGAAGATTGTTATTAACGAAATTGACCTAGAGATGCGCTCACAGGTTTCTGATAGTAAAACTATCCGTATGCAGGGGCCTGAGTCTGATATTTTTCATAACGAATACCTATTCAGAGAATTTTTTGATATCTCAATGAATATTAAACAAAATAATAGACAAACTGAGTCCATTTTCTTATGGATCAGTATTCCTGAAGCATCAAGAAGACTAAGACAAATTGCTGATTCAATAAAGGATGAAAAAGATTACGAATCGGTTACTTTAAAAAGAAGAAATAAAAACTCTGATAATAATATTGAGTACAGAACAAAGATTAAGGGTAATAGCTTAAGAAATGAAATCCTTAAAATAGATAAGTTCTTTGCACATGCTATTGAGAGAAAAAAAGATATCCAGATATTGGTGGAATAAAAAAGGCCTCGAATGAGGCCTTTTTTATTATTTATAAATCTCTTCTATTGCTACATTAAGCGTTTTATCAATCTTTCTTATTATTGGGTAAAAACCTTCATTATCCAGCACATTTCTTGCTATTGCGGCATAAAGCTGTGTCTCAATAATCTCTTTAGATTCATTAAACTGTTTCGCATCTCTACTTACACCATTCTTTGCTGCATAGTTAATAAATGTGTTAAGTACTCTTCTCTCCTTAAGATAATCCGCAAGCAGATCTGCCGAAGGATACTCTAATAATTTGTCTCTATTTTTATCAAAGTAGTCAAACGCAAATTTGTATATTAAACCTTTTGCAGATATTCTGTTAAGATATTTCGTAATACCTACAGTGTCTACCGGAACAAAAATATCTGGCATAATACCTCCTCCACCATAAACAACCTTACCTCCTGGCGTAACAAATTTCAGTGAGTCATTAAATCTAATTGAATCCTTCTCCAAGAATTCTCCATGAGAATATCTCTCTAAGATATCTTTTCTGTAATCTTCAACACCATTCTCATAAGGCTTCTGTATACTTCGTCCTGTCGGCGTATAATATCTGGCAACTGTAAGTCTTATTGCCGATCCATCTCTGAATACCTGCTGGTTCTGAACCAATCCTTTTCCGAACGATCGTCTACCAATAATAAGTCCTCTGTCATTATCCTGAATTGCTCCCGCTAAAATTTCACTTGCCGATGCTGAGTACTCATCAATAAGTATCACAACTTCATCGTTCAAACAATTTCCATACTCATTAGATACTGTATTAACCCTAGGTCTTGACTTACCTTGCATATATACAATCAGTTTTCCTTTATCAAGAAATTCATTTGCAATATTTGTTGCAGCATCCATAATTCCTCCAACATTACCTCTAAGGTCAATTATTACACGTTGCATTCCAACATTCTTAAGCTTATTTACAGCTAACAGAAACTCCTGATATGTTGTCATTGCAAATTTGTTAATCTTTATATAACCTGTATTTGCATCAATCATATAAGCTACATCAACACTATAAATTGGAATATCGTCTCGTATTATGTCATAATCAACAATCTCATCAGAATTATCTCTGCGTATACCTACTGTAACTTTTGTTCCTTTAACTCCTCTCAGTCTCTTTACAATACTATCCTGAGGATATTTTACTCCAGCAACTGTTTCGCCATTAATCTCAACAATACGATCTCCGGCCATAATACCAACCTTTTCTGATGGACCATTTGATGTTGCCTTAATAACAACAATGGTATCTTTCTGCATACTAAACTGCACTCCTATACCAGAAAAATTACCACCTAAACTCTCATTAGACACCACTAGATCTTCAGGAGTCAGATAGACAGAATGAGGATCTAACTCTTTTAACATTGCAGGAATTGCTGTCTCTACAAGCTTCTGTTCCGATACTGTATCAACATACTCCTGTTTAATATACTCTATTACTCCACTTATCTTATTTACAGTTGGATATATAAGTAAATTACCGCTACTTCCGTTTGGTGCCAACACAAATCCCAGTAAAATTCCTCCCACAAGCGTTAATGCCAGAATAAGAGGCATTATAACTTTATATTTTACAAATTTTATCATTCTTTTTGTTCTCGTTTTTCGTGAAATATAATACGATTGTACGTATTATCAGATATCAAGTTGTCTTATTTGGATATTTGCCCGCTCAAGAAGTTTAATCCCCTCATCTTTTCTGTAATCTTTCTCATACACAACTCTTTTTATACCTGCCTGAATTATGAGTTTTGCACATTCAAGACAAGGAGCATCTGTAACATACAATGTTGCTCCTTCGCTACTATTATTACTTTTAGCAACCTTTGTTATGGCATTAGCTTCAGCATGTAATACGTATGGTTTTGTTTGCCCGACCTTACCCTTTACACTGTTCTCATACTCACATACATTCTCAAATCCCGAAGGGGTACCATTGTAACCATCTGAGATTATCATCTTATCTTTTACAATAATTGCTCCTACCTTCCGACGCACACAATATGAATTCAGAGCCCAAATACGAGCCATCTTTAAATAGCTAATATCAAATTGTGTCTGCTTATCAATAACTGTATCAGCTTCAATCACATTTTCCATTACTCCCATTTTAAACCGAAAATTAAAGAAAATTATCGTAATAAATGCGATACTCAGTGGTAATATGCTGTTTTTTGCTCTATTAATAGTATAAAAGTATTAATTAGCAATACTGTAATATATATAACAAAAAAGGATATCCGAAAACGAATATCCTTTTTGTACCCAGAGCCGGGATCGAACCGGCACTCCCGAAGGAACTGGTGTTTGAGACCAGCGCGTCTACCAATTCCGCCATCTGGGCATTTGAATTTGGTCATGCAAAAATATATGAAACCATTATAAATCCAAAAGAAATATCTATTTTTTTGTTCTTTTTATATAATCAATTAAGTAACTCTTTTATTCTCTGTGCTATCGATAACGAATCAAAACCACACAAGCGGTATAATTCGTCTGGTTTACCGTGTTCAATCCATTTGTCTGGTACACCTAAACGCTCAACATTAGCTTTATATCCATTATCACTAAAGAACTCTAATACAGCACTTCCAAATCCTCCAACTACTGTTCCGTCTTCAACAGTAATAACTTGTTTAAAGTTCTTTCCCACAAAATGTAATATATCCTCATCAATTGGTTTTACAAATATCATATTATAATGAGCCACCTTCTGTCTATCAACATCATTAAGAGTGTCTATTGCATTCAATACAAAGTTACCCGGATGTCCTATAGATAATATTGCAATATCTGACCCTTCTCTTAATATCTCTCCTTTACCAATAGTTATCTCTTTAAAAGGCTTCTGCCATTCGCTATAAACTCCCTCTCCTCTTGGATATCGTATTGAGAATGCTCCCTGATTATAATTATTTGCTGTATACATTAGGTTACGTAACTCTATCTCATTCATAGGAGCAGATACAACCATATCTGGTATCATTCTCATATAAGCAATATCAAATACACCATGATGAGTAGCACCGTCCTCTCCAACAAGTCCGCCCCTGTCCATACAGAAAACTACATTTAGTTTCTGTAGCGCAGCATCATGAATAACCTGATCAAATGCACGCTGCATAAAGGTAGAATATATATTGCAGAATGGTTTTAATCCTTGTGCTGCCAATCCTGTTGCAAATGTTACCGCATGCTGCTCTGCAATACCAACATCAAATGCTCTGTCAGGCATCTCCTCCATCATATAGGTAAGCGAACATCCGGTTGGCATAGCTGGAGTAATACCAATAATATCTTTGTCGTTGCGAGCAAGCTCAACAATTGTTTTTCCGAAAACATCCTGATATTTTGGTGAACTTGCCTTTGGCTTAGTAGCCACTATCTTTTCACCAGTAATCTTATCAAACTTTCCTGGTGCATGCCACGCTGTCTGATTCTCCTCAGCAGGCTTATATCCTTTACCTTTCTTTGTAATTATGTGCAAAAGTTTAGGTCCACGTATTCGTTGCATATCCTTTAGAATCCGCGCCATATATACCACATCATGTCCGTCAACAGGACCAAAATATCTAAAATTCAAAGCCTCAAACAGATTACTTCGTTTAAGGAATATAGATTTTATAGACTTCTCAAACTTCTGAGCCATCTTCTGGTAATTAGGTCCCATTTTGTTCATAAAACCTAATACTCCCCACACCTCATCTTTAAACTTATTGTAAGTAGCAGATGTAGTAATATCCATAAGATACTCTTTAAGAGCTCCAACATTTGGATCAATAGCCATATTATTGTCGTTTAGTACAACAAGAAGATCTGATTTCTCGACTCCGGCATGATTTAACCCTTCAAAAGCCATTCCACCAGTTAAAGCTCCATCTCCAATAATTGCAACAGCCTTTGATTTATCACCTTTAATCTTTGAAGCAATAGCCATTCCCAATGCAGCCGATATTGACGTTGATGAGTGCCCTACTCCAAAAGCATCATATTTACTCTCTGCCATCTTAGGAAATCCACTGATACCTCCAAGTTTACGATTTGTATGGAATCGCTCTCTTCGTTCTGTAAGAATCTTATGTGGATATGCCTGATGTCCAACATCCCATACAATTTTATCTGCCGGGGTATTATAAGAATAATGCAAAGCTACTGCCAGTTCTACGACTCCTAAACTTGCACCAAAATGCCCTGGGTTTGACGAAACTGCATCAATAATAAAACATCTCAACTCATCACACAGTTCTGGAAGTTCCGGTACTGGTAATAAACGAAGATCTTCTGGGGTGTATATTTTGCTCAGTAATTTATATACTGTATCGGCCATATAAATCTATTAAATAGGGCAAAGATAATATTTATATATTTGTCTGTTGCAAACATTAAAATTTTAATATAAGCATATTAAAATTGCACAAAATAATCAGTTGTAAAATACAGTTTTATTGATTATAAAAATACAATTATAGAAATGAAAAGATTAGATAGAGCATTTTTTATACTATTAATGTCAGTATTAGTAGTATCATGTGTACCTGCAAAGAAACTTCACCAGACAGAAGATCTGTTGTCAAAGAGTAATTCACAAAACGATGAATTAACAAAAGAGAACGAGAAGCTTATAACTGAAAACAAGGAGAGTAAATCTAAGATTAATCTACTTGAAAAAAATATAGATAAGCTAATTACAGATAGTGTAAGGCTAAATGGTGATATATACGATCTAAGAAATAAGAACCAGAGTCTGGAAGATAAATACAATGAATTACAACTTATGCAGGATGCTCTAATAAAAGGTAACGCAAAAGAGACAAAACGAATTCTTGCAGAGCTACAAAAATCTCAAAGCGATCTGCAGAATAAAGAAGATGCCTTAAGAGAACTTGAACGTAAACTAAATCTGTGGAGAAAAGAACTGAATGATATGCAAGATGCTCTTAATAGAAAAGAGCAAGAACTAAATGGTATGCAGAGTGCTCTTACAGGCAAAGAGAAAGAGCTAGAAGAAAAAAACAGAATACTTACTGAGAAGAACGCCAAACTTCAGGAATTAGAGGATATTCTAGCCAAAAAGGACTCTGTTTTAATGAATCTAAAAAACCGATTATTAAATGCTCTTGTTGGTTATAAAGATAAAGGATTGTCAATATCATACAAAAATGGTAAGGTTTACGTCTCAATGGATGAGAAACTGCTATTCAGATCAGGAAGTACAACAGTTGGCGATAAAGGTAAAAAAGCACTTCAGGATCTTGCAAAAGTACTGGAAAGTAATCCTGATATACAGATAATGGTTGAAGGACATACAGATGACGTTCCGTATCTTGGAAAAGGAAAAATAAAAGACAACTGGGATCTAAGTGTATTAAGAGCAACAACTGTAACAAAAATACTTCTTGAAAAATCTAAAATTAATCCTGCAAGAATTACATCTGCCGGACGTAGTAAATATATACCAATTGAGAAGGGTAAAACAGCAAAAGCAAGACAGAAAAACAGACGTACTGAGATTGTTTTAACACCAAATCTTGACGAACTGTTTAAACTTGCTGAAACTAACTAGAACTAAGCTCAACAAAATTTAAAATCATAAAAGAAGATACTTGTAATTTACGAGTATCTTCTTTACTTTAGATATATGTATTTTTTAAACAAAACCCCAAATTATCATATGTACATTAAAAAATCTTATTACTTCTGATAAAGGAATAGAAAAATAAACAGATGAAACGAGCTATCTATACTACATTTATTCTACTTTCTATAATTGCAATCTACCTTTTACTTCCTGAAAGTTATTATATCCGAAGAACATTAATTCTTGGTAATGCCAACTACGATGATTATAAACATTTTTATAATAGGGAAATTCCCTCTACTAATCATATACCCTGGAAAATTAATGAGAAATATAATAGTGTAGATTTACCGACAGAATTGATGGATACAATAATTGGGTACAAGCCCAATGCATTACTAATAATTAAAGACTCAACAATTGTGTATGAGAAATATTGGAACAGTTTCTCTGAGAACACCATTTCAAATTCATTCTCCATATCAAAAAGCATTGTCTCTTTGCTAATAGGTGCAGCAATTGACGATGGAAAAATACAGAGTCTTTTTCAGCCGGTTGCAGATTTTATTCCTGAATATCAGAATACCGTTAATAAAAAACTTATTCTAAGAGATGTCTTAACCATGAGTTCCGGATTAAACTGGGAAGAGAGTCATAAAGGGTTATTCTCTATGACAGCCAAAGCATATTACGGAAATAACTTACATAGGTTAATCACCGAATTACGAATTATTGAGGAGCCTGGCTCTCTATTTAAATATCGTAATGGAGATACACAAATTCTGGCTTACATCATTGAATCAGCTACAGGGTATAATATAAGTGAATATACATATAGAAAATTCTGGCAACATATGGGAGCAAAAAACAAAGCACTGTGGTGTCTGGATGAAAAAGGAGGTGATGAAAAAGCTTTCTGCTGTTTTAACGCTACTACAAGAGACTTAGCAAGATGGGGCCAATTAATAAACGAAAATGGTAGATGTAATGGTACGCAGTTAATATCAAAGAAATATATTGCTCAAGCACTATCACCTGCCAGACATCTAAAGGATAAGAACAGCCAAAGTGTAGATTTTTATGGCTTCCAATGGTGGCTATTATCCGACTACAAAGACCTAGATATAAGATACATGCGAGGCATCATGGGACAATATGTTATATCTATTCCTGAGAAAAATATTGTTATTGTACGCCTTGGTAATATTAGTAGTAAAAACAGATACAGAGATATACATCCTGAAGATATAGTACACTATATAAATGCTGGCTTATATGTCTGCAAAACTATCGGGAAATAATACCGCTATTTTGATTTTTACCATTTGTAAACCAATTATAGGTCTTCTGAAAAATCTTCTTTCCATCAATAAAATAAGCAAAATAGTGTAGGTCTCCGTTATCTCTATATTTAATCTTCTTGGTATACTCAATATCTTTATCCTTAACCACAACAGAGTCTATCTTGCCAGTTTCATCACCATAAAAATAGTCACGAACTTTTGTATATATATCTCCATTATTATTTACCTTAAGGGTCTCCTTTATCTTATTCCCGTTACTATATACATACTTAGCCTTAAGCACTATATCACTGACACTTAAATCAATATCACCCTTAATCTTGGTCTTAACAACATCATTATTACCATTGTATTTATAACGTAGTTGTAATTTAATTTTACCAGTTGCATCTAAATATAACTCCTCTTTTATCCTCCCTCTTGAATCGTATATAAACCTTCTGTTATTCTCGTCCAATCTCACATCACTATCCAGAAGATAGCCCTTTGTTTCTGTTAAGTTACCTTGTTTATCGTAACTTTTCTGGATATAAATAGCTTTTTTATCGTTATTATAAATTACCTCCTTATATATATTACCACTGTCATTATAAGAGAAGAAATGTGTCTCCTTTAAACTATTATTATTAATACAGTAATAAAATGATCGTAGTTTTTTAGATCTGTCTAATGTATAGGTGTGCTGTTCTGCAACAGCGGCTCCTACCTTTCCAAATCTGGCATCTCTATTAAAGATATATACATTTGAATAAGATATTGTATCCTTAACCTGAGCAGTAATAAATACTAAAGGAAACAATGTTAATATCACTAAAGTGGCAAATCTTTTCATGGCTCTGCTATTTAACTATAATTAGTTTTTATAGTATTTCTTATACATCACTTCTGCTGGTTTAAATCCAAGTTCATACGCCTTCATAACATCTGCGCGTCCAGCCGGAAATCCACCAACATTAATCTTTGATACAGCTCTCTGATAGTACGCTTCAGAATAATTATTATTTAGTTTTATTGCCACATTATAGTCGTTTATTGCACGTTTATGTTTTCCTAAAACACCATTAGCAACACCTCGATTATAATATGCAGTTGGATCATTTTTGTCTTTATCAATAACCTTGTCAAACATCAATATTGCATCAGCTGGTCGTTTTAAGAATGCAAGAATATTACCCTTTCTGAAGTATATCTTTGTATTATCAGGTCGCAACTTAATTGCTTTATCAATATATGTTAGTGCCTGTTTTGAATTGCCAAGCTGCATATATGCCATTGATATATTATAATATGCATCAACATAACTATTATCAAGTTTTATAACCTCCTTATATGCATTAACAGCATCTTCTGGTCGTTTTAAATTTGTTAAAGCAAGAGCTTTAAAGTAGAACTGCTCTTTACCCTGTTTATAAAGCAACGAACTATCTATATCAGATAGTGCACCTCTATAATCTCCAAACTTATATCTGAATATACCTCTCTGTTTATAACCATCAGCATCTTCAGAACCACCTTGCAATACAAGATTAAGATCAGCTATTGCTCCGGCATAATCATTAATTCCGGCTTTCGACTCTCCTCTTTTTGAATATATTGACTCATCACTATATCCATATTCAAGAGCTTTATTGTAATCTTTAAGAGATATTTCGTATTGTTTTAACCCAGCATATGATATCCCTCGCAAATAATAGCCCTCTGCCCACTTACGATCAATATCAAGACCTCTATTAACTACTTCAATAGCTTCATTAAATCTCTTAAGTCCAATATATGCCTTACCTTTAATTACATAAAATGAGATAACTGTATCTGTTTTAGCAAAAACTATATCAATATCATCGATACTCTTCTGATACTCCTTTTTTAATAGATGTAATAAAGATCTATGACTTATAAAATCAATATTCTCACTATTAATATTTATAGCCTTATTTACTAAATCAAGCGATTTATCAACATCTTTGTCCAAACACGTTACAGATTCATTATAGTACTTATCTGCCTTATATGGCAAATAGACAAAAAAATACAGCACAACAAGCGCTGCAATAATTATAATAATACCAATAGATATTTTCAGTTTCATCAATTCAGATTTTAAATAGAGTATAAATATACAAAATTAGAATCGCCTGTTCATCTTATAGCGTCTTTTTGTTTTTGATGCACCAAATGTCATCCCTAAAACAAGTTCATGCGATCCGTTTTTACTTACCTGAGATATATCAGTAAACAGATAATCAAACGCATAACCAAAATGGTAATTAGCCATTCTTCCACCTACCATAACAACCATTGCTCCAGTTGTTCTATATGACAAGCCTAACCAGTAATTTTCTCTGTAATACCCTTTAACATTAACATCAAGGGCTATGCGTTTATTCTCTTTTCCTGTGAACAGAATAGAGGGTTCTATATTAAACAAACTGTTAACTCTGAATCTGTATCCACCCATAAAATAATACTGACGCAGTAACCTAAAATTATCTCCGGAATCGTCACCTAACTTAAAATATGATTGAAACAATCGTATGGCAGAGACGCCAACATAATAATTAGATGATGACAGATATATACCTACATTAAAATCTGGAGAGAAAAAATTCTTCTTCCCAGCTATCAACGGATCCAGTGCATCAACCAAATCTTCTGGTTGTACATCAATACGTGTTTGACTACCTGTAAAAGTAAGCCCCATAGATAATTGAAAATATCTAAATGGCAGATGATATGCATATGTAAGTTGTAAACCGGTATTCCTTATCCTTCCGTTAACATCGGTATAAAGCCCAGCACCTAAGCCAACCTTACTCTGACCCTTTCTGCTTAGTCGTCCGTTAAATACACTACCTCTTCTTCGCGATTTTCCTTTAAGATGGTTCATACGTAGCTCTGTACTCAATAGCTGTGTATTAGGAGCTCCTTCATAACCTATCCACTGATTACGTGAGTTTATGCTAACCATCGCATCGCCATTTGCTCCAGCAGCAGCAGGGTTTATCATAAACCTGTTAATCATATACTGGCTATAAAGAGGTACTTGCTGAGAGTACCCTAGCTGAGCACATAACAATAACAGAAGAAGAACAATATATTTACGCATCAACACAATCTAAATTATTTCTTAAACTACAACCCTCACACAATATGTGTGAATAAAACTCTTTGTAACCTGAATATATATATTTTCTATTATCTTACCAATGTTACAGTACCAATAAGTTTTGGCGATCCGTCATTAAGATCAATTATATAATGGTAAGAGTCCATTCCTAGTTCATTTCCATTCATATCACGCCCGTCCCATGCATTTGAAGAGTTATAACCTCTTGATGAGAATACTCTTGTTCCCCAACGTGTATATACATCAACTGTAACATTCGGGAAATTAACTAGCTTCTTAATAATCCACTTATCATTAACACCATCATTATTTGGTGTATATGCTACAGGAATACCCCAATCAACCTTAAACTGATTACACTGCAGTATATTTATTGTATCAAGAGTTGCACAGAACTGATCTGCCGGATTATAAAGATTACTATAGAAGTTTCTGGCTTCAAATACTATCTGCTTTTCCCCAGATGTTGCATCCATTACTGTTCCTACAATATCCTTTAACCAAATACCATTAATATACCATCTGTAATCATCACCTCCTTCAATCAACGGATCAAGTTCAAGCGTCTCCATTGCACATAACATGGTATCTCTTCCCAAATTCACTACCGGAATATCAACCGGATTAAGAATTAATGTATCTCTTACTCTACATCCACTCACACTCTCAGCTGCTTCCACACTAAATGTTTGCGATTGCGTAATTGAAGCAACAGAAAGGATTGATTTATCAGCTCCCGTACCTGTAACATCTTTAAACGATTGAATTCCTCCTGTAACTTTTGCAGTAGTCCACTTATATGAAGAAGTTAGAAATTTATCAGCTCCTACATTTTGTAGCTCAACAGAACCTCCCATACATACCTGATCGCGGTCACCAAGTTCCAGATCCGGAGAATTATACTTCATCCCAACCTCGACAGGATCGCCCAAACATCCGGCTATAGTCAACTCCTGTGCTACAAGTTTAATGTCCTTACCAATTACCTTTAGCTTATCGTTCCAATATACCCTAATAGTATCACCATCTCTGTTCTTATCCCAGTCATCAGACCCTATACCAGAAACCTTCATCCCTCCGTAAAGAATTCTTCCATACTTGTTCTTTGTATCCGGCTGACCATCTACATATATAGTCCAAGTAAACGAACTATGTGCAAAGCCATTAACCGCATACTCATCGTAATGCTGTGAGCACACAGGCGGTACATCCGCCCGTGACTCAACAACAACTACTAACAGTAATGCTATAATTATATATGTGTATATAAATCTCACAAGAATATCTTTACTGTAATTTTATTAAGAAAATTTCTCTAAAAATCTGTTTTTAATCAACTATTATAAGTCTACAGACCAAGCATTCTTAACATGATAAATCTCTCCTGTTACAGGAGCAGGGTTTACTGCTACCCAAAAAGTCTCATCAGCAACAGTTGCATCAGCACTTACAGTACCATCGTTAATACGGTAACCGAATGTTGCAGGTGTAGTTGGACCAGAAAGGAAGTCACTCTTACGTGTAATTTGTGAGTTCACACCAAATACATTGTATGTATAAACAGTACGAACCTTGCTACCACCCTCTGTAATACAGTCATAAGCAAGACCTGCAGATAGATCTTTTACACCAGCTGCAAGTTTAGTCTCAGGTGCAGTATTTGGAAAATTAACAGCTAGCGGAGTAGCGTCATTATCTTTTGCCAAATTATAAAATTTAGAATCAACCCAAGCTGTACCACTCCAAGTTTGAGTTTTAATCTGTAGTGTGTAAGCAAGACGCATGTTTCCATCATTTGCATTAGCAGTTAAAGTAAGCTCAAGCTTATTAACAGCAACAGCACCTTCACACTGATTATCGTAAGTTGCAGCAGCCCAATTTTCAGTATAAGTCGGAGCCTCAATTACTGTTACAGTATGAGTTTGCTCAGCACCTTCACACCCTCCAAGAGCAGCCGAAGCTTTTTCTTTAACACCCAAAACATAATCACCTACTGATGGGAACTCAATTTGTCTATAGTTCTCTGCTCCAGGACTAGTTACAACAGCATCAGTCATTGCAGGTGCTCCTTTTGTAACTGTCCATAGCCAGGTAAAACCAGCAGTTAATGCCCAAGCATTCGCATTGTTGTAATTTGGATGAAAGTAAGGGTCTGGTTTAGCGTAAAATGGCATTTCGGCTCCTACTGTTACATAGTCAGCAGCCTCTGTTGTTTCACTTACAAAATTCTTATCATTTGTATCACCATTTCCGGCAACATCTGTCTGCGCATTGGCAGTAAATACATAAGCTACAAGTAAAGCAGCTATCAAGGTAAACTTTCTCATTAGATTCAGCTTTTTAGTTATTAAATAATTTTTTGTATCTCTTATATTACTCTTTTTGACCAAGTAGCTGACAAAAAGATATATAAAACAATCAAATTAGCTACTCGGCAAATATACAATTTTTTCGGGTTTATATCACAATGGGCACAACCCAAAAATATTAATCTCAACACACTACTATGTACGCATTTACCTCCGAAATGTTGAGCAAAATCATCATTTTTCTTTAAAATAATTATACCAAACTGTATATCAATAGTTTAAATATCAAAAAAAACTAGGTATAAATACCCAAATACAAAATTGACTGTGTAATTTGTTAACCTATTGCTAACCTAAAAAAAAATCAATTTTTTATTAAGTCGGAAATTATAGTATCTCATGTTATAAACAAGTAAATTTTCACTATCAGTATCTAATACTAAAACAATAGCTCATAAACATATATATATTTACATACATAATGTTTTAAATCACACAACATCTGTATAATACTCACGCCTAAAAACAGACAGTTTGCTGATTACAAACCTTTTAACACACAACTCTTATAAAATAGTATACCTATTTCTACAATTGCAATATACTATTAATATAGTAATCTGAAACAAACACACTTACAGTTTTCTAAAAAACATATAAAGCAGAAGTCAATTAGTTATCAGCTAACAATACTGGTATAACAGCATATAAAAACAGTTTTGAGCAGAAATATAGAATAATAAACATAAACTAAACAATAACTTTAACAGACATTTTGTAAGAAAATTAAATATGTCTATTGACTATTAATATAACTTTATTAGTTATTAAACACCCATTTAGTAAATGTGAAAAACAAATTAGAATTTACTTAAAAATTTAATTGGTATCTTCATATCTTAAAATTTCAGTAAACATAATACAATTATGAAAGCAGTATTTATAGAACCAATTGGTTTTAGCAAAGAGACAAAGATAGAAATAACCAACAGATTATCTGACAAAAATATTGAGTGTAAATTCTACAACAACAAACCTGCCAATTCACAAGAGTTATTAAACAGAGTTAAAGATGTTGATATTATAGTAACAAGTCAATATCCAATATCAGATAATATTATATCTAACAGTAATAACCTTAAGCTAATATCTGTTGCTTTTACAGGTACTGATCATATTAATACAAATCTTTGCAAAGAGAAAGGAATAACTGTATGCAATGCTGCCGGATACTCAACCGATGCTGTTGCTGAATTAACTATTGGTATGGCTATAGATATTTTAAGAAAGACTACTGAGTTAGATGCTGTAACAAGAAATAGTGAAGATAGAGCTGGTTTTCTGGGTACTGAGCTAAAAGGAAAAACATTTGGTATAATTGGTTTTGGTACAATTGGAAAAAGAGTTGCTGAGTTAGCAAATGTTTTTGGCTGCAAAAATATAGCATACAGCAGAACAGTTAAAGAGACAGAGCTGGCTCAATTTAAATCATTTAAAGATGTAATAAAAGAGTCAGATATTATATCAATACACGCACCCCTTACAAATGAGACCAAAGGAATGCTTAACAGTGAAGTTCTTAAATTAGCAAAACCAAATGCTATTTTAATTAACACTGCAAGAGGACCTATAGTTGATTATAATGCTTTAACAGAGATGCTGAATAATGGCAGAATCGCAGGTGCTGCAATTGATGTTTACGAAACTGAACCACCTATAAAAGCAGATCACACATTACATAGTGCTAAAAATTGTCTGCTCTTACCTCATATCGGTTTTGCTACAAAAGAGGCTATTGCAATTAGAACTGAGATTGTTCTTCAGAATATTCTTAAATGGACAGATGGTGTTCCACAAAATGTTGTAAACCTTTAAAAAAAATAATTTGAATTACTACATTGTAGGCAAATATTAAAAAATATAAGATCATGTTTAATAAAGATGTATATGTAAGAAGACGAGATCAGCTAAGAAAGAAAATGGGTAGTGGTCTTGTGCTTATTTTAGGAAATAATGAGTCTTCTGTTAATTATCCTGATAACGGATATCATTTTCGTCAGGACAGTGATTTCCTTTATTTCTTCGGAATAGATATTCCTGAATTCATTGGTGTAATAGATATAGATAATAACGTAGATTCTATATATGCAAACGATGTTGATATAGCGAGTATTATATGGATGGGCCCACAACCAAAGGTTAGCGAATTAGCAGCAAAATGTGGGGTAGCCGACACACATCCATTCAACAAAATATTTGATCTTACTAAAGATGCAATAAGCAAAGGACGTAAAATACACTTTACACCTCCTTACAGAGGTGAGAACAAGATGCTTCTTCAGCAAATGACAGGTATTGATGCTCACAGAACAAGAGAGTATGCATCTCTTGAACTTATTCATGCAATTATTGGTATCCGTGAAATAAAAGAAGCTTGCGAGATTGTTGAAATTGAGAAAGCTTGTGCTATCGGTTACAATATGCATGTAACAGCAATGAGAATGTGTAAAGAGGGTGTTGTTGAACAAGAAATTGCTGGTGCAATTGAGGGTATTGCTCTGTCAGGTGGTAATATGCCAAGTTTCCCGATAATACTATCGCAAAATGGAGAGACTCTTCACAATCACTATCACGGAAACACACTACAGAAAGGAAAAATGATGCTTACAGATTGTGGTGCTGAATCTCCTCTACACTATGCTTCTGATAATACAAGAACAATTCCTGTAGGTGGTGTATTTTCACAAAAACAGAAAGACATCTACAACATTGTATTAAAAGCTCTTGACGATACAATTGCAATTACAAAACCTGGTGTAACGTATCAGAGCATTCACCTTGAAGCTGCAAGAATCATTACAGAAGGACTAAAAGATGTTGGTCTTATGAAAGGTGATACTATGGAAGCTGTTAAGGCCGGAGCTCACGCTATGTTCTTTCCTCATGGTTTAGGACACATGATGGGTATTGATGTTCATGATATGGAAGGATTAGGACAGACATATGTAGGATATGATGAGAAGACAAGACCAATTGATCAGTTTGGGACTGCGTATCTAAGACTTGGTAAAGAGTTAAAAGAGGGTTTTGTTATTACTAACGAACCAGGAATATACTTTATACCAGCTCTTATAGACAAGTGGCAATCAGAAGGTATTAACAAAGAGTTCATAAACTTTGATCTTGTTAATAAAGAGTATCGTGATTTTGGAGGTATAAGACTCGAAGATGATATTCTTGTTACAAAAGATGGTTCAAAAATACTTGGAGACAGAATTCCAATTTATACCGATGAAGTAGAAAAGATAATGAGCGAATAGTATAAAAAAAGGGAGCGTAAAGCTCCCTTTTATATTTTATATAATCAACATTGCATCGCCATAGGTACCAAATCTGTACCCCTCTTCAATACCAACTTTATACGCCTCCATTAACAAATCATATCCTGCAAATGCAGATACCATCATCATTAATGTAGATAGTGGTAAGTGGAAGTTTGTTACCAACATATCAGGTACTTTAAACTCATATGGTGGGAAGATAAACTTATTTGTCCATCCATCAAATGGCTTAAGCATACCTGTTGTAGACACTGATGTTTCAAGAGTTCTAAGTACCGTTGTACCAATAGCACAAACCTTACTCCTATTCTCTTTAGCTTTGTTTACAATCTTTGTTGCCTCTTCTGATATAAATATCTGTTCAGAGTCCATTCTGTGCTTTGTCAAATCCTCAACCTCTACACTTCTGAAGTTTCCTAAACCAACATGAAGAGTGATATAGGCAAAATCAACACCCTTAATCTCTAACCTCTTAAGCAGTTGCTTGCTAAAATGCATTCCTGCTGTAGGAGCTGCAACCGCACCTTCATTAGAAGCATACACTGTCTGATATCTCTCTGCATCTTCCGGCTCTACCGGACGTTGAATAAATTTTGGAAGAGGAGTTTCACCTAACCCATAAAGAGTTTTCTTGAAATCCTCATACTCTCCATCAAAAAGGAAACGTAATGTACGTCCACGCGAGGTTGTATTATCAATAACCTCAGCAACTAACTCATCATTCTCTCCAAAATAGAGTTTGTTACCAATACGAATTTTTCTTGCCGGATCAACTAACACATCCCATAACCTCTGCTCTCTATTAAGCTCTCTAAGCAAGAATACCTCAATCTCTGCTCCGGTCTTCTCTTTATTACCATATAGTCTGGCCGGAAAAACTTTAGTATCATTAAAAACCATTACATCCTGATCATCAACGTAATCAAGAACATTTTTAAACTGCTTATGCTCAATTGTACCAGTGGCACGGTTTACAACCATTAATCTTGACTCATCGCGATTCTCAGCGGGATATTTTGCAACTAGATCAATTGGTAGATCATACTTAAACTTTGATAACTTCATATGTTTAAATTTTCTTTTCAATGGTCATATGAAACTTGTTAAACAAACTATCTGTTTATTAACAGAATATTTTCACAACTAGTTTCACTTCTTAAATTCTACTTTTATTGTTACTCAGAACAGTCTTTAATATAAAATAAAGCTAGACTGAACTTGTCAGATATTAACTCTCTGACACTAATCTACAATACTGAGTAATATATTTATATACTATTATTTATATCGTAACAAAACAATATTTAATACGATTCTATTCCTTAATAGGTTCTATTTCCTTTAAAAAATCAACAACCTCATCAACAGTCATTGCATTGTTAACAGAGAATTTACCAGATGATAAACGTCTTAATTGCGTAAGGTATCCCCCTGAATTAAGCTTAACTCCAATATCTCTTGCCATAGATCTTATATATGTTCCTTTTGAACATTCAACCTCAAAAGAAAACACCGGAAGATCAAAATCTATTAACTTAATATGAGTAATTGTAATTGGCTTATCTTTTAAAATAACTTCCTCTCCTTTACGAGCCAATTCATATGCTCGCTTACCTTTTACTCTCTTAGCAGAGAATGCCGGAGGAGTTTGCATTGTTGTACCCATAAACGAATCTAATACATTAACAATTTCTTCCTCTGTTATATGTCTGTATGAATACAGAGCATCAACACTAGTCTCTAAATCAAAAGATGGTGTTGTTCCTCCTAATCTTACAGTTGCTCTGTACGATTTAGATTCAGACATTAATGTCTCAATACTTTTTGTAGCCTTACCTATAGCTACAACCATTAAACCTGTTGCCAAAGGATCAAGTGTACCAGCATGTCCAATCTTAATCTTTTTAAGCCCAAGATGGTGTCTGCACACAGATTTAATCTTATTCACAACATCAAACGAACTCCACGCATAAGGTTTGTCTATAAGTAATATCTCTCCTTCGCGAAGTTGCTCTGCACTCTTTATTTTATCGGGCATACAGATATATATTCTACAAAAAATGGGCAATAATTGCCACTAAACCAATTAAACTACAATAAACTGCAAAGTAAATAAGCTTACCTTTATTTACCAAATTTATCATCCATTTACATGCTAAAAGACCAGAAACAAATGCTGCAATAAAACCAACAGCAAGTGGCAGAATACCGATTCTACTACCTGAAACCTCTGTAGTAGCAGACATATCTAAAAGATCTTTAACATTTGCACCAAGTATAGGAACAAGAACCATTAAAAAAGAAAATTTTGCAATATCCTCTTTTTTAACACCCAAAAGTAATCCTGTAGCAATTGTTGAACCTGAACGTGAAATACCTGGTAAAACAGCAATTGCTTGCGATATACCTATTATAAATGCTGTCCCGTATCCTACATCTCTATTATTCTTCTTTGCATAGTAAGTAAAGAAAAGAAGCACAGATGTAACAATAAGCATAAAACCAACAAACATTGTATTACCATCAAAAAAAGACTCTACAGTATTTTTAAAAAAGAGTCCTACAATTGCAACTGGTATAATTGATATTGCAATCTTAAGAACATACTTAGTTTCATAGTTCCACTTAAAACTAAATAGTCCAACAAAAAGTCTTATAATATCCTTATAAAAAACAACAATTGTACTCAAAACTGTTGCTCCATGTACAACAACTGTAAATTGTAAAGAATCAGTAGGACTTACCCCTAAGATAGATTTAGCTAACTCCAGATGCCCGCTACTACTAACTGGCAAAAATTCTGTTAATCCTTGAAGTATTCCTAAAACAAAAGCTTCTAACCAATTCATTCAGCATCCTCCTGCTTAGGTTTTCTCATAATAGCCCAAACCTCAAACAGTAAACCAGCAAGTACCACAATTGTTGCAAGCGTAATTCTTCTGAAACTAAACATATCTTCATTAAACACATTAGGATCGTCAGATCCACCGCCAATCATCAAGATAAATCCCAGTACTACAATTGCAAATCCAATAGCAATAAATTTATAATTCTCCGCAGGAATTGCGAATCCTGCCTCTTTATTATCCTTCTCTTTTTTCGACATATTTTTATGCGTATAATTTATCTACTTTTATTCTAATATATTTTGATACAGCAATCCACGTTGAACAAATACTAATTATTACTCCCATTACAACTACCCCTGAGAATAGTATTATAAGTATTTGCTTATCATCAAACTTCAATAAGCCAGACATACGTTGTTCAACAAAATAGAGTCCGCCGTACAATAATCCATTTGCTAGGATTCCGGCAAATATACCCTGCCAAATGCTCCTTATCAAAAATGGTTTCCGTATAAATCCTGAATTAGCTCCAACAAGCTTCATAGTATTTATAAGAAAACGCCTTGAGTAAACCATCAGTCTTATTGTATTGTTTATAAGAGCCAATGCTACTAAAAAAAGCAATGCTGCAAATATAACTATAAAAAAGCTTATCTCTTTTATGTTATCATTTACTAATGTCACCAACGATTGCTGATAAACGACCTCGTTCACTTCCTGATAATCAAGAAAATCCTTTTTTATCAATTCAATACTATCCTGATTAGCATAATCTGCAAATAATTTAACATCTATTGTTGCCGGTAAAGGATTAAATCCCAGAAAGGATACAAAATCCTCTCCTAATTCTTTACTCATTATCTCCTCAGCATCTTTCTTTGAATAGTATACCGCCTCTTTTACGTAGTTCTTTATATCAAGTCGTTTCTTAATACGCATCACTTCAGCATCTGGTACATCATTCTTAATAATAAGACTAAATCCTATATTCTCTTTAACATTATCAGATATACTCTTTGCACTAAGTATTAGTGCTCCCATAATACCTAAAAGAAATAGTACCAGAGTAATACTTATTAAAGAGGTAAGATAAGAACTACGTAATCTGCTCTGTGCTACTCTTTTTTCTGACGACATATACCTAATTTTTTTAATGTTCCTGCTTCTGATAAAAGTCCCAGAATCAGTAAAATCAACACAAATATAGATGAAAAAAGACTAATAATTTTTCCTATGCCTAACATCTTTGGAACAAAACGGAAGGTTATTATATTTTCTCCTGAAGGAACAATTAATCCTCTCAACACATAGTTAACTCTAAAACACTCTGCCGGTTTATCATTAATCACTACTTCCCATCCTTTTGGATAATATATCTCTGAAAACACAGCAAGGTTCTCTGTCGTTGACCTACTCTGATATGTCAACAGATCAGGTCTGTAGTCAATAAGTGTTATATCTGCCAATGAATCATTAGCTGGTTTATATCCCTTAAGTTTATTAGAAAAGCGTTTGTCTACAATTGCAGTCTCTCCTGCATTAAATTCTGATAGTGCTGCAAGTTCCTGGTCTGCGTTATCAACAACCTTTACATTGTTAACAAACCATCCATTACTAAGGGCATCTACGTTTCTTTGAACCATTGGAGCACTATTCTGACCTGGAACTATAATGTACTTTACATTAAGCATATTAAGAACCTGCATATTATTCTTAGCTATCTGATGCTCATATAGCTCCTGGAATCGTCGTATCTTAGCACCGTGGTATCCTCCAATAGATTTATGATAATATGAAGTACTTGCATCCTGAAGCGGACTAACTGAAAGATTAAGAACCCTATAGTTAGGATCTTTATCCATAAGTATCTGCTTATCTGCATTTGTCATAGGATAAGGATTATCAACCTTTTTTGCTATTGCAAAATGATCCTCATTAAGATAGCGTTTGTCTACACTCCACAGATCAATAACAACTAATAATCCAAGAATTATATATACATAAATGGTTTTAAGTTTCGACTTAATAAACAGGAATAGTACAACTGCAGTTCCAAGAACAAATAATAATGAACGTAATGAATCAGCACGTAACAATGATATTCTGTCGTTAACAATAGATTCAACAGGCCATCCGTATGCCTTAAGCTGAGTATCTATTGATGCAGAGAAATCAAACATAGATGTTCCGAACATTAAAAATAACAGACATATTCCGCCAACAATTCCTGTACTCCATTTTAAAGCCTTAAGTGCCGACCCACTATCCTCTCTGTTTGTGAACAATCTCTTTAATGCAATAAAACCTAACAGAGGAACAGTAAGCTGAACTATAACAAGAATTACCGATGGTGCTCTGAACTTATTGTATCCGGGAAGATAATCCAGAAAGATGTTTGTTAGCCACATAAAATTACTTCCCCATGCTAGCAATACTGATAAAGCAGATGCGGCAAGCAACCACCATTTTACATTTCCTTTTACATAAAACAGTCCGAATACAAACAGAAATACTATTATAGCACCAAGATACATTGGTCCTGATGTACCAGGTTGATCACCCCAGTATGCCAATGGCATTTGCTTAACCATATCAGCAGCCTGACGTCCACCAAGTTTACGCATCTTCTTATATGTCTCAGAATCTTTATCAAAACCCTTTGATGCCCCTCCCATTAAATTAGGAATAAGCATATTAAAACTCTCTGTTCTTCCATAGCTCCATGCTACAGTATAATCCTTATCAAGTCCGGTTGTTCTGTTATCCTTCTCTGTTGATAACTCTGTTTTACCACGAATAGATTCTTTACCATACTCAACAGTATAATATATCTGTGTAAAGTTTGTTGCCAAAGCCAGCGTAGCAACACCAACAAGAATTGCCAAATTAACCATAAATGGTTTTATCTTTTTGGCAACAATAGCATTATATAGTTCAAAAAGACCAAATACAACAATTGCCATGGCAAAATAGTATGTTATCTGAACATGATTTGCCAATAACTCAAGTGCAAGAAACACACCAAATAGTCCTGCTCCCAACAATCTTTTGCCAGAAAATACAAGATGAATACCTGCTATAACTGCCGGGATATAAGCTAATGCAACAGCCTTGGTATTATGGCCAGCCTGAAGTATTATCAAAAAATAACTTGACAACCCATACGCAAGTGCTCCTATTATACTCAACCACGGGTTTACACCATAAGCAAGTAGCAATATATAGAAACATATAAATGCTATAAACAGATATGCAGCAGGTCTCTTACCGATCTTCATTAAATAATCAACCTTCTTAATTACATTGCCTTCAAAACGGGCACTAATAAGATATGTTGGCATTCCTCCAAACATACTATTTGTCCAGTATATCTCTTCGCCCGTCTTCTCTCTAAAGTCGCCAACCTCTTTTGACATACCTTTAAATGTTGCACTATCATGTTGCTGGAGCTTTTTTCCCTGTAGCTGAGGTAGCATATATGCATACGAAATAGCAATAAATACAATCACCGCAACAAGGTGTGATTTATTCCTGCTAAAAAAATTATTCATAAAAAGTATCGGTATTTATCATATTTTTGTAAAAATAATGCTTTTCCGTAATATAAAAATCTCTATTAATATTATTTAAGGAATATGTTTGATAGTTATTAACAAATTACCGAAAATATAGAATATACTTATCAATAATATATTAGAATATAACATGAAAATATTGATGCTACTTAACGAGGAGTTTCCGCCAGATAAAAGGGTTGAGAACGAAATAAAATACTTGAATGAAGCCGGGTATGATATAGTATTGGCATGTTATACAAGAGATAATAGAGCTACAAAAGAGGTTAATAAAAAATTAACTATATACCGAATGCCCATTGGTACACTTACATATAAACTGAGTGTGGCAATTTTAACAATACCATACTATTTCTGGATATGGAACAGATTTGTTAGCAACATAATAAAGAAAGAGAATCCTGATGCTATACATGTGCACGACCTGCCACTTATAAGAACTGCAAATAGAATAAAGAAACAGTATCCTGGTATAAAGATTGTTGCCGATATGCATGAGAACTGGCCCGATCTTATTAAAGAGGCACAACATACGAATACAACGCTAGGTAAGATTCTTTCGCCACACAGATTATGGGTTAATTATGAGAAAAGTGAACTTAACAGAGCTGATGATATTATTGCCGTTGTTAAGGAGATGGAAAACAGATTACGAAACATAAGTAATATTACAAAACCAGTGCACATTGTATCTAATGTTGTTGAGAAAATAACCGAAAATAGCAGCACTCGCGATCTTAAGAAAGAGTCAATAACTCTCTTCTATGCCGGAGGATTAACAAGATATCGGGGTGTACAGATAGTTATTGAGGGATTAAAGTATCTGAAAGATTATGATAAAAAAATTGCTCTATGGGTTGTTGGTAACGGAAAATACAAACCCGAACTTGTTAAATTAACCAATGATCTGGGACTATCTGACAACGTTATCTTCTTTGGACATAAACCTTTTGCCGAGAAACAGCAATTACAAAACAGAGCCGATATAGGTCTGATTCCTCATCTAAGAACGGTGCAAACAGATAACTCTTCACCAAATAAGTTGTTTGAGTATATGGATAGTAGTATGCCAGTGGTAGCATCTGATTGTATGTCGGTTAAACGCATTATGGATGAAACAAACTGTGGTGTATCATACAAAGATACCTCACCTGAGGGATTTGCAGATGCATTAAAGCTGTTAATTAAGACAAGTAACCTAACCAATTATGGCAAAAACGGAAAAGATGCAATCATTAACAAATATAACTGGGATCTCCAAAAACAAACGCTTATAGAAATTTACAACAAATAAAGTTCGCATTAATTTGATTTTTAGGTATTTCTTTCATAATTTTTATAAAGAAAACTAAAATCAGTTAGTATGAATACACCAAAACTAAATCACAGACCCGGCGATCTTCTTTTAGCAGCAAGAAATGTAATATACGCCACCAAAGATCATATTGAAGAACTTGAGGCACTAAGAAGTTTCATAAACAGAGATTACGTATCAGAACTTGAACAAAAGATAAACAATGCCATAAAGAGTAATCTTGGCATTGAAGAGAATCATGCCCCTGTACTATGGGTAAGACAAATTAACAGTATAAGAATTCCTGCTCTTAGGGATATATCGTTTCTTAAAACACAGATAGAGCAAGATTTTAAGAAAGATAAAGAGTACAAAAAAATACTTGATAAACTTGGCATTACGGATCATCTAAGAAACTCTGTAAACGGAAACAGACAATCGTTTATTGAACTTATGTATAGTATTACCCGCGAACTGAAGGGCAAAACAAAAACAAAAATTGTTAACAAGGGAACCCCTGAAGAACTTATTAACAGAATTGTTAACTACACAAGCGGTCTTGATCTTGGCTCAATGCGGAAAAAAAGCAAAAAGAAACTATCGCCTAATACCATGAGCATAGCCAATAAAAAGGAGGTTGAAGATATTATTACTGAGGTTAATAATATATGCAAAATTGCATCAAACTTCTTTCAGTACGATCCTCTTATAAAACAGAGATTTATTATTGATATAATAGTAAAGAATCTATCCACAACAAGAAAACTTGTTATGACTTAAAAATATACTACAGTGAGGGTTTCTGCTCTCACTGTTTATAAATTATTATAATAGAGATCTACTCAGCAACACCAATCACTTATTAACCTTCAGATTTATAGAACCCATAATTTCTCTAAAAACTGATACTCCATTGACATAGTCAACACTTTGAATACTATTCTGAGGTTAAAACATCACATGAACAACAAACCTTATAGCCTATTCAAAATTTTCCAAAACATTACCATCTTCTTACACAATTTAATTAACCAATTTCATTACTTAAATGACAATTCCTAGTTCGAAAACCCTTAACTTTTCACAGAAATTGCTGACCATCGAATAAAAATGTCAAAATGTATATAGTGTGTTGATACAAAAAAAGGAGGCAATAGCCTCCTTTTAATATATAAAGCTTATATAATTAAGCATTTAATCCAATACGGATAAAACCTGTAACAGTAAGATCTGCATCAACACTTTTTAGGTAGTTCTCAACAGACATCTTTCCTTCTTTAACAAATGCTTGTGAAAGAAGAGTGTTCTCCTTAAAGAATTTACCAAGTTTTCCTTGAGCAATCTTATCAAGCATAGCCTCAGGCTTACCTTCGTTACGAGCTTGCTCTTTTCCTATTTCAAGCTCTCTCTCAACAACGTCAGCAGGAACATCATCCTTGCTTAATGAAACAGGATTCATTGCTGCAACCTGCATAGCAACGTCTTTTCCTACCTGCAAATCAGCAGCTTTGTTAAGAGCAATTACTGTAGATAATTTGCTGTTTCCGTGGATATAAGGAACCAACATCTCACCTTCAATAACTTTAAGTTGAGAAAGATCTAGTTTCTCGCCTACAACACCTGATTTCTCCATGATAACAGTTGCAAGGTCTTTTCCATCAATAGAAAGAGCCTTAAGTGCATCTAGGTCTGCAACTTTATTCTCAACAGCAAGATCTGCTAACTGGTTAGCAAAAGCAAGGAAATCTTCATTCTTAGCAACAAAGTCAGTCTCGCAGTTAAGAACTATAATCACCCCAAACTTACCATCAGCAGTAACCTTTGCAATAGCAGCACCTTCAGTAGCTTCACGGTCAGCACGCTTGTTAGCAATTGCTTGTCCACGCTCACGAATCAGTTTAACTGCCTGATCAAAATCACCTTCTGCCTCTGATAGAGCTTTTTTACAGTCCATCATACCAGCACCTGTCATCTTTCTTAGTTTGCCTACATCTGAGGCTTTAATCTGAGCCATGTCTAATATCTTTAAAATTATTACTTATTCTTTATCACCTTCTTTAGCTTCCGCTTTCTCAGCTTTTTCTGCTTTTGCACCTTTCTTTGCAGCCGCTTTCTTAGCTTTCTCTTCGTTATCTTTCTCTCTCTCTACTTTTCTCTCTGCAAGTCCCTCTTCAATCTGAGCACACATTTTCTCAGTAATTAAAGAGATAGATTTTGAAGCATCGTCGTTACCTGGTATCACAAAGTCAATTGGAGATGGATCACAACAAGTATCAACTATAGCAAACACAGGGATACCTAAACGCTTAGCTTCTCTTACAGCGATATATTCTTTCTGAACATCAATCACGAAAAGTGCAGCAGGAAGACGTGTAAGATCTGAGATACTTCCTAAGTTCTTTTCAAGTTTAGCACGCTGACGTGTAATTTGCAGTTTCTCGCGCTTAGACAAAGTATCAAAAGTACCATCTACTGACATCTTATCAATAGTAGCCATTTTCTTTATCGCCTTACGGATTGTTGGGAAGTTTGTTAACATACCACCTGGCCAACGCTCAGTAACATAAGGCATACCTGTCTTTTTAACACGCTCTGCAACTATATCTTTGGCCTGTTTTTTTGTAGCAACAAAAAGAACTTTACGACCACTTTTAGCAATTTGTTTAAGAGCTGCACCAGCTTCATCAACTTTAACTGCAGTCTTATGCAAGTCTATAATGTGAATCCCATTACGCTCCATAAAGATATAAGGAGCCATTTTTGGATTCCATTTTCTTTTTAGGTGACCAAAGTGTACACCTGCTTCTAATAATTCATTAAAATCTGTCTTAGACATCTTATTTTCTCCTAATTTTTTGGCAATTACCAAGTAGTTTTATAATCTTAAAAGTCTCGGTAATTTTAATTGACTTGCCAATTTTTCAATAAAAATAAAAATATTAACGCTTGCTGAACTGAAATCTTTTACGCGCTTTTGGTTGTCCTGGCTTCTTACGCTCAACAACACGAGCATCACGTGTTAGGAATCCGTTCTTCTTTAACTCAGGACGATTCTCCTCGTCAATTTTCACTAGTGCACGAGCAATAGCAAGACGTAAAGCCTCTGCTTGTCCTTTGATTCCACCACCATCAAGGTTTACCTTGATATCATATTTCTCAACAGCATCAAGAACCAATAATGGCTGCTTTACTACATACTGAAACTGCTCTAATGGAAAATACTCATTAAGATCTCTCTTATTGATTGTAATATTTCCTTTTCCCTCGCTTACGTATACACGAGCAACAGCAGCTTTACGGCGTCCTATAGAATTTATTACTTCCATACCCATTACTTAATTGAATTTAAATTTAACTCCTTAGGTGTTTGTGCTGAATGAGGATGTTCTGTTCCTGCATATACATACAAATTACCCATAATAGTACGTCCCAGACGATTTTTTGGAAGCATTCCTTTTACAGCTTTCTGAAGAATCGCCTCTGGTCTTTTAGCTAAGTAATCAGCCGGAGTTTCAATACGCTGTCCCCCAGGGTATCCTGTGTGACGAACATACTCTTTCTTCTCAAGTTTGTTGCCGGTAAATCTGATTTTTTCAGCGTTAATAATAATAATGTTATCTCCGCAATCAACATGAGGAGTATAACTAGGTTTGTGCTTGCCTCTAAGAATGTTTGCTACCTTAGATGCAAGACGACCTACTACTTCGTTAGTTGCATCTACTACAAACCACTCTTTCTCAACAGTAGCTTTGTTAGCAGACACAGTCTTGTAACTTAATGTGTTCACTTTCTCTTAACTTTTTAGTTAATACTTTATTACAATGATCCTTTTTCTCCAAAAATATGGCTTGCAAAATTACAAATTATTTTCAATTACACGAAACTTATCCACAATAAATTACGCAAGTAAAGCAACAGAGTAATTTTTTACATAAAAATATTACAACTAATGATAAGCTATATAATATGATTAGTTCTATAACTAAATATATTTATAAACATCATATCGTTATCAATCACTATGTAACATCATCATTATTAGACAATATAATGCTTTACATTGACTAAATGCTAATTTAGTAAGATTAACATTTATTATGGATATTATTTTAGAAATTGATATTACCTTTACAGCAGATTAACAGGTCATGATTAAGCGAACTATTACATGTTTTCTGATTCTTTTTGCATTTCTCAATACTCATGCTAATAACATCAGTATTATTGAGAAGGGGAATACAAATGCCTCACTGCTACTAAAAAAAGCAAGCGAGTTTAAGAATACAAATATAGATAGTGCAATATTCTACTCTAATCTGGCTCTTACATATGCTGATAATAACTTCGAACTTACTGAGTCTATGAAGTCGCACCTGCTACTTGGTGAACTACTAGCAAACAAAGGGTATAGTCAGGATGCAATAAAGCACCTGAATTCTGCTTATAATATTGCAAATACCCAGCAAGATTTTGAGACCATATGTTACTACTATATAAATAAGGCGAGCATTTTTGCAAATAATGGTCTTTATCAGGAGGGTATAGAGATGCTCAACCTGGCTTTGCAAGAAGAGAAGAGATGTGACAAGGTAATATTGAGAGCTGAAATATTTAACGGATTCGGTAGTATATATTATACATTAGAGAATTACTCCAAAGCTCAGGAATTTTTCTACAAAGCGCTATATATATACCAAACGATTAACGATAAAAGCGAGCTGGCATCGTCATACAACAACCTTGGTATTATTCTATCTGCACAGAACGAGCCTAAAAAGGCACTAAACTCATATATTAAAGGTCTTGAGTATGCAGAGAAGACAAATAATCAGAACCTGATAGGAAAATTTCATAACAATATTGGTTTATCGTATCAGAAGCTTTACGATTTTGACAATGCTCTTAACCACTATCTGCTTAGTATTAAGATTAAGAAGAAGAGTGGTAACCTTATATCACTTGCTGCAAGTTTAACAAATCTTGGCGATTTTTATATAATAAAGGGCGAAACTGATAAGGCTCTTGATGTATTAAATCAGGGTATTAATATATATATTAATGCAAACTACACATCAAATATATCGCATCTGTACTATCAGATAGGATATGTTCATTACCTTATCGGTAATATGCCTAAAGCCATTGACAACCTTGAAAAATCGTTAACACTTGCAACATCAATAAATTTCTGGCCTGCAATAGAGGAATCTGCAACATTACTGGCCTCTATTAAAAAAGATTTCGGAAAGTATAAACAGGCACTAAAACTTACGGAACTTAAGAACGAGGCAAGAGACAGCCTCAAATATGTAGAACAAAAGAATACTCTGCTTAGATTACAGATGCAGCATGAAATCAGCAAGCTACAAAAGGAGCAGGATCTTGAAACCAGCAGACGAGACGTTATTGAGGCAAAAAAGGATAATCAGTTAAAACAGATCAGGAATATATCTATTGCAGGATTCATTATACTTCTTATAATAATAGTATTCCTTAACAGATACAGTAGCCATAAACAGAAATCAAACAATCTGTTAAAAGAGCAAAATTCAAAGATATCAAGACAGAAAGAGAGAATAGAGATTCAGAAGCAAATTCTTGAGAAACAGAACCAGCAGTTACAAGACACATTTGAGAACGTAAAATATTTGAGTGAGATTGGTCAACGTATTACCTCTCACCTATCGTTTAATGAAATTGTTCAAGAGGTATATAATAATACACAGTTTATTAATAAAGACACATATCTACTTATTGGTATCAACAGGTCATCGTCTGATTCACTTACATATAGTGGTATTAAGCCGGGTTCTGATGAGTTTATACAGAACTATACTTCTCTAAGTAAAATAGAGTCGGTATATGAACACTCATTTGTATTTAAAGAGACTATATTCACAGGTTATCTGCAGAATGATACCAAAAAGGATTATTTTAACAGAAACTATTTTGAGATAAAAGAGGAGATACAGTCTATTATATGCATACCTCTTGTTGTAAAAAAGCGCAAGATTGGTGTAATAATGGTTGGTAGAAAAACTAAGAATGCATTTATTCAGATGCACTTAGATATTCTTAAGACATTAGGATCGTATATTGCAGTTGCTCTTGAGAACACTGAAGCTTACAGCAAAATTGAAGAGCAGACAAGTGAGTTACTAAAACTGAATAATACAAAGGATCTTATGTTCTCAATTATTGGTCACGATCTTAGGTCTCCGGTTGGTAATATGGAGACTATGTTAGAACTAATTGAGGAGAATCTTAGCAGCTACGATTACGAAAATGCAAACTACTTGTTGTCTATTACCAAAGGAGCAGCCAGATCGGCTTATAATCTTTTGGAAAATCTACTGTACTGGGCTAAAGCACAAAAGGGAGAGATTAGTTACGAGCCAAAACTATTTAATCTTAGCCGAAAAATAAATGAGGTTGTTTCACTGTTTGATACTACAAGTCAGAATAAACACATAAAGATATCGGCAAGTATACCATCAAAAATAATGGTTTCAGCTGATGAAAATCTGATATATACAGTTCTTAGAAACCTTGTATCTAATGCGATAAAATTCACTCCTGAAGATGGATTAATCGAGATATCTGGTGAGATGAACAAAGAAAATGTAATTGTCTCTATTAAAGATTCAGGTGTTGGTATATCAGAAGAGAATATGAAGAAGATCTTTGACAAACATGAACACTTTACAACCTATGGTACCAATAACGAAAAAGGTACGGGTCTGGGGTTATCTATATGTAATACATTTATTAATAAACATAACGGAAACTTATCCGTAAAGAGTTCGCCTAATAAAGGGAGCACATTCTCCTTTACACTTCCTCTAAAGAAGGTTGAGATAGCAAACTAAAAAAACCGGAATCTGTAAATACAAATCCCGGTTTAAATATTATCAGTGATATCAGTAGTAAAACCAACTTATTTATCTGTGTTATATTTAATAATGCTACAAGATAATCTCTTGCAAGACAAGAGATATTATCTATTTTTTCTGGTTATGCAAGCCACACTCTTTGCTTTCTGGCTGCTCCCACCACCAACGTCCGGCTCTTACATCTTCGTCCGGTTCTATAGCTCTTGTACAAGGCTGACAACCAATACTAGGGTATCCTTTATCGTGAAGTTCATTGTAAGGTATATCATTTACCTTTATATAATCCCATACATCCTTTTCCGTCCAGTCGTTAAGAGGGTTTATCTTTAATAGTCCGTTTGCCTCATCCCATTCAACTTTTCTAGTTGCAAAACGTGTTACCGCCTGATCTCTTCTAAGACCACAGATCCATGCTTCAAGTCCACTAAAGGCACGTTTAAGAGGACCAATTTTACGCAAATTACAACACATCTTTCTATTCTCTACGCTATCATAAAACAGGTTTATTCCGTTTACATTAACACACTCTTCAATCTGTTCTGTTTTCGGAAAATACACCCTTATCTTAATTCCATACTTTTTGTTTGTATCATCAATTAACTTATACGTCTCAGGAAACAGACGCCCGGTATCCAGAGTAAAGATATTTGCCTTTTTGTTTATTGCAGTTACCATATGAGTTAGTACCTGATCTTCAGCACCAAGACTCGAACTAAGAGCAACTTTATTACCAAACTCATTTATAAAAAACTCCAACACCTCTTCGGCAGTAGCTTTTGACAGCTGTTTATTCCATTGTTCTACTTTTTCCTTCATTCCGTAATTATTTTGATCTTAAACAAATAGTCAAATTAAAAAAATAGTGTTGATTTTTATCAACACTATTAAAATTTCTTTAAAGTTATCTATTTTTTTATAACAGGTAAATAAAATTTTATCTGTCCAAAGCCTCTTTCACAAGTTCCTTTGCTCTTTTCTCATTTTCTGAGTGAACATAAATCTCGCATGTTGTACCAGAAGAATATCCAAATCCAGCGTGAGCAGCCTCCATCTTCTTATTTCGCAATGAACTATCAATATCTGCTTCTTTAAGAACTTCAATAATCAGAGCTGAGTCTACCTCTGAACCTTCAAAAATCATTATCAATTTATCATCCATATCATACGTTTTTGTTTAAAGTATAATATACAAACAATTGATATAAAAAAAAAGTTCCGGGAGAACCCCGGAACTTTTAATTGGTATAAATACCAATTCCCCCTAAACTAAACATCTATGAAAAAACTCTACTTTCGTATTTGCCAGCGGATGCTCCCGCACAACTACCAAATACTAACCCTAAATTAAAACCCAAATCTTATCTATTATGATAATCTTAGGCACTGTTTATTTGCATTACAAACATACTACACATTTTGCATACAAAAAAGTGCTTCTTGATTATCGGGCTTTATCATACTATCAATGGTGTCAAATTATTGACAAGCGAATATAATTAAAACAAAACATTAAAACAAAGTCAAATGCCAATAATTATTTAAAAATCAATCAAAAGCAGATGTCAAATTTTCATCTATCCCCCTAATCCACTTCGCTTTAAGAGCGCATTTATAGAGGGCTCTTTTCCTCTAAATTTTTTATATAATTTCATAGGATGATCGGTTCCTCCCCTCTGTAGGATATTCTTACAAAAACTTCCTGCAACCTCTTTACTAAAGATTCCTTGCTCTTTAAACACCGAAAAAGCATCAGCATCAAGAACTTCCGCCCACTTATATCCATAATATCCTGCAGCATATCCTCCTGCAAATATATGAGAAAAAGCCGTACTCATTGCACTACCTTCAACTTTCGGAAATAATTCTGTTGCTGCCATTGCTTTACTCTCAAAATCAACAACATTACCTACCTCTCTATCTGTAATCGTATGCCATGCCATATCGTTCATTCCAAAGCTAAGTTGTCTCTCCTGCAGATAACCTGCCTGAAAGTTACTTGCATCAATAATCTTCTTGATAAGATCAGACGGTATCTTCTCTCCTGTTATGTAGTGTTCAGCAAACATATCAAGCCACTGCTTCTCTACAGCAAAGTTCTCCATAATCTGTGATGGAAGCTCAACAAAATCTCTGTACACACTTGTTCCTGATAACGATGGATACTTACACTCACTCATCATACCGTGTAATGCATGACCAAATTCATGCAAATATGTTGTAACCTCGTCAAATGTTAAAAGCGATGGCGCATCTGATGTTGGTTTACTAAAGTTACATACTATTGAGATGTGTGGTCTGACAGCTTCGCCACCAAAATTGTATTGCGGACAATAATCTGTCATCCAGGCTCCACCCTGCTTACCTTTTCTTGGAAAGAAATCCATATACAACAACGAAAGGAATGATCCGTCTGATCGGTATACCTCATATACCTCAACATCCTCATGATATAGCGGGATATTATCAACACGCTTAAATGATATGCCATAAAGACGCTCTGAAAGATCAAATATACCTTTGGTTACATTCTCCAGCTTAAAGTATGGTTTAATCATTTCGTCATTAAACCCAAACTTATCAGTTTTTAATTTCTCTGAATAGTATGAAAAATCCCATCGTTGTAACTCATCAACAAAGCCTGTTTTACGAGCAAATTCAACAACCTCGGTCTTCTCTTTTAAAGCAAATTCTATAGAGGCATTATGAAGTTCTGATATAAAACCATTAACCTTATCAGGGGTTAAAGCCATACGTTGCTCTAACACATAATCGGCATAGGTTTTATACCCTAATATGTTTGCCAGCTCAAGACGTAATGCTACAATTTCCTTAATCAGGTTATTATTATCAAATTCGTTACCCTTGTTTGATCTTGACGTATATGCTCTGAATAATTTCTCACGCAAAGATCTGTTATCAGCATACTTCATAAATGGTACATAACTAGGATAATCAAGCGTTATAACCCAGCCATCAAGATCTCTCGATTCGGCATCTTGTCTTGCTGCACTCTTTGCATAGTTTGGCAACCCAGCAAGATCATTCTCGTTGGTTATATGCTGTATAAATGAGTTTGTCTCCTCAAGCACATTCTCCTGAAACTTTAATGTTTTTGCAGACAACTCCTTTTTAATCTTTACAAATCTCTCTCTTTGATCGCTATTAAGATCAGCTCCGTTTCTAACAAAGCTTGTATAGTAATCTTTAAGTAAGTTTTTCTGTTCTGTACTATAATCCTCTATATCAATATTACTATAGAGCCTCTTTACTCTACTATAGAGATTCTCATTCAACAATATATTACTGTTAAACTCTGTAAGCAAAGGACTAATTGTTTGTGCAGCACTCTGCATCTCCTTATTTGTCTCGGCAGAGTTAAGATTAAAGAATATGCTTGATATTCTTCCTAATTTAATCGTGGCCTTCTCAAGCTCCTCTACAGTATTAACAAATGTTGGCTCTGCTTCAGAATCTGCTATCTCAATAATCTTATTCCATGACTCCTTAATAACTATATTAAATGCTGGTATAAAATGTTCTGATTTTAGTTTATCAAACGGAGATGTTTTATATACTCCATTAAACTCAATTAATAAAGGATTTATATCTTTCATATGTTTATAATTGTTTTTTATTTGTCATATGGAACACGCATTATAATCATTCTGCGTGTGTGAATAACCATTCTCATGCTTCGTTTCATACGTCTAAATTTCTTTTATTATCAGCAGAGATTAACACATATTATGTTACCTCATTATTTAAATACTAATTGTTCTACATTTTAAGAATAGATACAACAAGATACAAAATTCAGATGTTCAATCAGGTATACTATTAAACAAAATAACGCATCATTTCTACAGATTACTCTGTTGAGATGATGCGTTTAATATCTTTGATACAGAATATTTACTGTTTAGAAAAGACCGTGAAGTTCCTGTTCAATTTTGTCTATAATAATTCCAAAATCCTCTTTCTTCTCTGCAAAATTCAGATTATCAACATTAATTACAAGAAATTTACCCATATTATATCCACTAGTCCAATCCTCATAACGCTCATTCAGTTTCTTAAGATAATCTAATCTTATTGAGTTCTCGTAATCTCTACCTCTCTTAGATATTTGATTAACCAATGTTGGTATAGAAGCTCTAAGATATATTAACAGATCAGGTGGCTGCACAACAGACGACATTAATTCAAACAACGACTCGTAGTTATCAAAATCTCTCTTAGACATCAACCCCATATCATGCAAATTGGGTGCAAATATTCTTGCATCCTCATATATAGTTCTGTCTTGTACTATTGTTTTTCCTGATTTATGTATCTCCAGCACTTGGTTAAATCTACTGTTAAGAAAGTATACCTGAAGGTTAAAAGCCCAACGTTTCATATCCTCATAGAAATCATTCAGGTAAGGGTTGTTATCAGCGTCCTCAAAGTGTGGTTCCCAGTTGTAATGTTTTGCTAACATGCGGGTTAAAGTAGTTTTTCCCGATCCTATGTTTCCGGCAATTGCTATATGCATATCAAAAATTTTTCCTAAAAATAGAAAATTTATCGAATACACTCTCCGGCAAAAACTATCTTTCTGTCATTATGTAATGAAAAGATTCTGTTCCCTATAACAAAGAACCCCTCAATATTTTCTTTTTCAACTATTAACAGGTGTTTTCCATTTTCTCTATTGTACAAAAATAGTTTCGATCTATTTGCGTACAATATATTCTCACCACATACATCTACAAAAAGAAGGCACTCTCCGTTAACACTACCAAGATAATTACCAAACAGATCAAACATAACAATTCCATGCTCTCCTCCAGATATATACAGCACTCCATCTTTCTCATTCATTCTTATATCTGGAGTGTTTTCTGTATTATACCAATCATCGGGCATTAATACATCAATAATAGTATTGCCCAACACATCAATCTTTTTTATTGCTCTGTAATCGCCCTGCATAAACCACACCCCTTTATCAAATGATGAACATACCGCCACAGGTTCAGCTATTAGCAGATCATCTACCTCAACAGATGCTATTGTTATAAGGTTATTATCAAGCCACAATATCTTATTAACTAACTGATAAAAGAGAATAGGTTGTAATGAATTACTGATATCAACAGATGTTGGTAACTGAAATGTTTCTGACGAATATGTTGCTAAACTATTGAATGTGGTATCATATTTGGCAATACCATAATCTGTTATAAAATATAGATCTCCAGCATCATCGCCACCTATAAACTCCCCGGGCAATTTACTCTGCGAGAAAATAGTTAACGTACAAAGCGATATCAAAATTATTAATACTGTTCTACTCATTCATTGATAATAACTGATCCATATATGCTCGGTCATTAGATAGTCTCGGAACCTTATTCTGACCTCCTAACTTACCACGTGAACTCATCCATTCAAAAAACAACTTATCTTTGGCTACATGAATTATTGGAGTATCCAGCGTTACATTATTATATCGTTTTGCTTCATAATCAGAATTCAACGATTTAAGTGCATTGTCTAAACAATCTGTAAACACTCCTAAATCGTTTGGATGCTTATTAAACTCTATAAGCCATTGGTGCTTTCCCTTTTCGCGATTAGTCATATATACTGGTGCAACAGTATATTCATTTATATGTGCCCCTGTTTTATTACAAGCTACATCTAATGCACGCTCTGCATTATCAATCATTAACTCCTCGCCAAAAGCATTTATATAGTGCTTTGTTCTTCCTGTAATCTTTATTTTATGCGGACATAACGATGTAAAAGTAACTGTATCGCCAATCATATAACGCCACAACCCTGAATTTGTACTAATAACCATTGCATAGTTCTTATCCTTTTCAACCTCTCCTATATGCAAAAATCTAGGATTAACACTATCAATATCCTCCATAGGAACAAACTCATAGAATATGCCATAATCTAACATCAAAAGCATATCGTTACTATCGGGATTGTTCTGAATACCAAAGAATCCTTCTGATGCATTATATGTCTCCATATAGTTCATGGTATCGCTCGGAATAACCTTTCTGAATTGTTCTCTGTACGGCTTAAAGCTAACTCCACCATGTGTAAATAATTCAAGATTTGGCCATACATCAAGCAGATTCGATTTACCTGTATATTCAAGTATATATTTTATCATTACAAGATTCCACGATGGTACCCCTGCAATACTGGTAACATTCTCCTTTATTGTAGCCTTTGTCAGTTCCTCCAGTTTACGCTCCCATTCAGGTATTAAGGCAATCTTTTGACTTGGTGTACGCAAGAAATCAGCCCAGAATGGTATGTTCTCTATAAGTATGGCTGATAAGTCACCATAAAACGAATCCATATTAAACTGATTTATCTGATGACTACCCCCTAATGTGAGGCTTTTACCAGAAAACAGACGTGTATCAGGAAAGTTGGCTGTATAGAATGCCAGAACATCCTTTCCTGCTCTAAAATGGCAATCCTCTAACGACTCCTTGCTAACAGGTATAAACTTACTCTTGTCGTTTGTTGTACCGGATGATTTTGCAAACCACTTTATCTCCGATGGCCAGAGCACATTCTGTTCTCCCCTTATAAGTCTGTCTATATAAGGGGCAATATCTTCATAATAACTTACAGGTACCTCTGCCTGGTATTTATCTATGGTTTTTATATCAGAATACCCATACTGTTTTCCCCAGAATGTATTCTTTGCTTTTGCAAGCAACTCCGTTAACGTATCAAGTTGTACCTGATACGGATGTTTCTTAAATAATTCAATATCATTACGTCTTTTGATATTAAACCAGTTAATTACAGAATTTAATAGCGGCATATACTCACAGTTTATTACTACACTAAAGATAGTAATTATCTTGACCCGCGCAATAATTTTATTCCCAATTAACTTCTGATAAACTTTTTAGAGCTTGCTTAAGTTTTTTATCCTCTACACCAAAATTAAACCGTAATGTTTGAGTATCGTTAGTATTATGATAGAATACAGATAGCGGCATCCCCAAAACCCCATTCTCTTTAGCCAATCTAATTGCAAAATCTATCTCCTTCTCCTGACTAACACCGTTATAATTAACCAACTGAAAATAGGTTCCTTTAGATGGTATTAGATCAAATGGAGTATCCTTTAGTTCAGATACAAAATAGTCTCTCTTTTGCTGATATATCTCAGATGATTTAGCCAACAAGGCATCGCCATTATCAAGGAATTTCGCAAATGCATATTGCATTGGTGCATTAACCGATGATACCTGATATAGCTGCGTATCGCGATATTTAGACATCAGCTCCTCATTGCACATTACATAAGCCACTTTCCATCCGCTAACATTAAATGATTTACTAAGCGACGAAACAACTATTGTTTTATTTTTTAGTCCTTCAAATTGTGCAGGAACAGGGTGTTCCTCGCCATCATATACAAAATTCTCATATACCTCATCGCTAAGCACAAGGATATTTGTTCCTGTAATTATTTTCTGTAGCTTCTCAATATCGTCAACAGATAATATTGTTCCACTAGGGTTATGCGGAGTGTTAATTATTATCATTTTTGTTTGCGCAGTAATTAGTTTCTGCACATGATCCCACTCAACTGCATATTCAGGTGCGGCAAGTTTTACAAAAACTGGTCTGGCTCCCCGCTCCTCAATGGCTCTTACATAATAGCCATACGTTGGCTCAAACAACAATACTTCGTCGCCCTCTTTTACATGCGTAGATATTGCTGTATATATAGCCTGCGTTGCCGATGAAGCAACGGTAACCTCCTTTTGCGGATCAAAACTTGCTCCGTATTTTGAGTTATAGTACCCTGAAATAGCCTCTCTTAACTCTAAAAGACCATAAACAGAAGCTTGCTTATTATACTGATCTGATACCGCATCAACAAGCGCTTTTGACAACCTCTGGTTACACGGAAAATCATTATATTCCTGAGCCAGATTTACAGCATTATAACTAGCTGCCAGCTCATTAAATGCTAATGAAAAACTATAGTTCCGTGTCTTTAATAAATTAAAAATATCCATTATCGAATGCAATTAAGCTGCGAAAGTACAAAATTTATTTATAATAGACTGTATTGAACTCTCTATCATGCAAAAACTTGACGTAAAATATCAAGTGAATTTACATGCCCCATAGAATCTATATGCAAGTTATAATAATCAATAACTTTATCAAGTAAAAATGATCTTTGTTTTCCATTAATCTTCAGAGTATCCATAGTCTCGTATGAAATATTGCTTAATTCATAAAGTATTCTGCTATAATCAGGTTCAAGATTATGTAATCCATGATTTTGTTCCGGCTCAAATATTCCAAATTTAAGATTAAAAGAGTATCCATCTCTATACCCTGTAAACATAGGATAGAACCCGAGGTATTGGGTAAATTTAATTAAGAACAATAAATGAAAATTACTATAGCCCTTCTCTACTATATCAAGATACTGAGCCGATGTTGTAATAAACATATACAGATCGGAGCTCTTCTCTTCCTCACGCAATACTCTGTACAAAACCTCTGATATAAACATGGCTATAGTACTCTTAACCGGATCAAAATGCAGGTCGGTAAATGGGGTATCAATACGATATTCTCTTACACGTTGTAAGCCTCGTTTAGGTTTATAATCAATAACCATATCGAGCACAGAGAGTGGCTGAAAAAAAGCCATTTTACCTCTCTTTTTCCCTCTGGCTCTGGCTCCGGTAACAAGAATTGAAAGACGACCAAACTCCTCGGTATAAAGATGTGATATAATACTACTCTCTTTATATTTAATATTATTGAGGACTATTGCTTTTGTCTTTTTTAACATACTATCTCACCACTAGAAGCTTTATAACTTTTGAGTCCTGTCCCTGATTTGCAGAACAGAATATTAGATATACCCCTGAACTTACATAGTCGCCATTACTGTTTTTTCCATTCCAGACCAAACGTCCACCCAACGATTCCGACTCATATACCAGTTTACCAGCACTATCTGTAATCTTTACAAGACTATTTTCTATAAGTCCGTTTATGGTTATTACGCCAGAGTACTCCGGTCTTACAGGATTTGGATATACAAAAAGGTTATCAAAAGACCCTTTACCTGATATTGCATTACCCTTATATGACACCGTTCCTTTATCGGTTATCATAAACAGTTCTCCTGTTTGCGGATGTAACGAGATATCAAAAACATCATTTGATGGCAACGGACTGTTAGACTCCAAGAAGTGGGTTACATATTCATTACCACTCTCTGATATCAGATATATGCCATAATCGTCTGTAGATACCCATTTACGATTAGCTCCGTCTACAATTATCTCATTAACATCAACATTGTGCAGCAACCTGAATGCCCCTTTACTTAAACTTACAAGTGGTATATTAACAACAAGCTGCCCGTCAAAAGCACTCTTCTGACTGTTTAGTATTACAACACCATCTCTTGTTCCAATCCATAACTTACCATCTTTATCCTCCTCAATATCTCTTATCCAGTTACTCATTACAGACCCATTATTATCATAAAATGTTACAGCTCTGTATCTATCGTCAGATACATCAAGTGGCGTTTTATTATTGTCTACAACAAAAGCTTTATAGGAGTTCTCAAATATTATCCACAGATATCCGGTACTCTCAGACAGTAAAACCTTTACAGCCTTCTCTGTAGTAAAATATTTCTTTATATCATATGAAATCGAATTACCCTCATTATCTATATATGTAAGTGGATTTGCTGCCAGTGATGTAATAACCCAAACATTAGCTTTATCATCTACCGCTATATCATCCACACGGCATTTTGTTCCTGTAGATATATCGTTCTGTAGTGCAGAGTTATCAGGAGTAAAATGCCTGTCATATGTACCATCTACATATTTCACAAGCCCTTTTCTATCTGTCCCCATATACAGGACTTTGGTGCTCTTATCTGTTCCTCCAATTGCTGTATATCCTTCAAAACTCTTGCTAAACCTGTTAACCCAACCGCCTCTCTCGCTATCAAATACAGAGAATAATCCTCTGTCAGTAACCGGATAGTAAGGGTTAAATGTTGTTGTAGCTGTAAAATATAGTTTATTATCGTGTACAAATGTTTTGTTCTGTTTATTAAGTGCAGGACCCTCTGGTTTAATAGTGTTTATATCAGTCCCTGATATCTTCAGTAATGAGTGTCTGCCATCAGCAACATACATATAGTTCGACTTATACAATACATTACGCATATTTAGTGTATCGTTTGTATACAGGTCAGATGATATAGTGTTTACCACCTTTTTAATCTTATTATCATATACTACAGCAATACCGTCATCAAAACCTGCTATCTCATTTATTGTTTTATCATCAGATAATATCTGATTTACCACACCTCCACTAAGAAGATACAGGTAATTCATAGAACCGCCTAGACCACTGATATATAAATTATCGCCTAACGATTCTATCTTTATATCTGTAAGATTAATACCAATATTAACCTGTCTCCATGAGTTATAGTCATTAAGGTTTGAACTGTTAATATCGGCTACCAACAACGAATTTTCAGAAGCCACAAATATATTGTCGCCTGCAATATCGCAATCGGTGATATTCATTAAACTAGCTCCATTATATAGTCTGTATATATCTCTGAACTCTCTCTTATCAATATCAAATACCGCAACTCCAAACGATGCTGACAGATACAACAATCCATCTTTACAGAAAACATTATTTATCTGTTTATTCACAAACGAATTATCATTATACAAATCTTTGACAACACTAACCCTTCCATCATCAACAATATCAACAATTCCTGACTTATGCCCTACAAATAAAAGTAATCTATCTATATCATAATCAATTGCCGATACATCTGCTCCGGACAAACCATTTATCTTTCCAAGTTTGGCAACCTCGCTATAATCCTGATTGTATGAAAAAACACCACCCTCTGTAAGTACATAAATATCGCTGCCGGCATCAATCACCCTAATTGCACTATTGTAACTAAAGTGCTCTCTCCACTGCCCTACACGTGCTTGTGAGAACAATTGATTAACAGCACAAAACAGCAAACATATTGTCAGTATAAAACGCATATTATCTGTTCTTTAAAAAATGTGTAAGTTTATGGGTAGCCCTTGCTCTGTGCGATATCTTATTTTTCTCTCCTAAAGACATCTCAGCAAAAGACAAGTCAAACCCTTCAGGAATAAATATAGGATCATAACCAAAACCATCCTCTCCGGTTGGTTTTTCTGATATATTTCCCTTCACAATTCCCTCAAAAAGGAACTCCTCTCCGTTTAATATTAACGCAAAAACAGTCCTGAATTGTGCTTTTCTGTTTGTTTCGCCTTCTAAATTTTTTAAAACTTTATTAACATTGTCTTCAGCGCGTTTTTGCTCACCAGCATAACGGGCTGAATATACACCAGGTGCACCATTAAGAGCATCAATCTCTAAACCCGTATCGTCAGCAAAACAGTTACATCTATTTATTGCATAAATATGACGTGCTTTAGCTAATGCATTAGCCTCTAATGTATCATATGGTTCCGGTATATCCTCAGTAAAACCAATATCTTTTAAAGATAAAAGCTCAAATTCATCACCCAATATACTCTGAATTTCTATGGTTTTATTGTTATTGTTTGTAGCAAATATTAATTTCATTATCAATCGTTAATAATATTTTTTGTAAATTACAGTATACAAATATCCACCCGAAGGTATGAATTTTTCTAAAATCACATTTATCACAACACTCTATTTATTTTGTATAGTAAATTCTTTTGCCTACAGATACACTGTTAAACACAGCAACAAAAGCACGTATCATATAGATAACCGACGAATATCAACTCCCGTTACAGATATAATTCAGAACTACGATGGACTGATTTATATGTGCAATAACACAGCCATATTTGAGTTTGATGGTGTGTCGTGGAGAAACATTGCAAGAAGTCAGAAACCAATAATCACACGGTTTAAGAATGAGATCATTACACTTAATAACGATGATATAAACTTTATATACAAAAGCAAGAATAAACAGAGCCGGATAAGTCAATTATGGTCACGCAAACATCTTAGAGGTATTAATCCGGCAAATATTAAACAGATGGTTGGCTACAAGAATGGTCTGCTCATAAGAACACCAGAAAAAATATCTGTAATAAATGAAGGTCGTAAAATCATTAATATAATTGAGAGCAAGGGCAACAATTTAAAGATACATACAACCGCTACGGGAATATTTATAAGTAATAATAGTACTGTTTACAACATAAAAGATTACAGCCTGAACAAAACAGGAGAAGCAACAAACACAGTACAAGCCATTACAACTGCCGGAGAATCTGTTGTTGCAATATTAAACAATAACACAGCAGAATCACTAAAAGGCAACATACAATTGTCAACATCAATAAACAATATTATATCAAATGAGGGGTATTCCACATCAATCTCTCTTACCGATACGCTTATTGCCATAGCAACAAACAAATCGGTATTGGTTGTTAACGAAAAAGGAGATATTGTACACCACAAAACAAATATAGACAATATAAAACTTAACAACATTACTAAACTATATGCCGATCTGAACAATAAATTGTGGATTATAAACGGATCACACATTCATATTACAGATATGTTTGATCCTTTTAGAGAGATATACAATAGTGATAATCAACAAGAACTAAGGAGTATTACAAACTTTGATAATGATAAAATAATATATAAAAAGAACCTATTAATATCTGTAAAAGGGTATCCCAAGATACTTTATACACACAATAAAGAGATAACCTCACTACACAACATAAATGAGAAACTGATATTTAGTGATGCTAACTCAATTATTCACCTTAAGAGAAACAGGAAAAACATTATATATCAATCTGCCACAAATGAGATAAAAGATCTTATTGTTTATAAAAACATTATAATAATAAATAATGGCAACAAATACATAATTGTTAACCCTGATTCTGACAAGAACAATAAGATAATTACACATGACAGAAATATTAAAGCCTTTACAGTAATAAACGATACCATTTGGGGAGTTACAAAATATAATACTATTACATATGCCAATATATATAACAACAAAATAAATACTATAGATTCAGAAATCTCATTACCGGTTATTGTAGTAAATAGCAACAATAAACCACTGTTTGTAATTGACGAGTATCAATACAGTTTTTCAGGAGTAACCAACAGCTTAACCAATAAGATTAATACCAGAACCCGTGATATTATAATAAAAGAACAAACAGATCTTAAAGGAAACAGATGGCAGTTAATCTACGACCCATTGACACTAAAACTTAACCTGAATATAAATTGGCTGGCTAAAGAGCAGTGCACATCTATATCGGCAATAAATAATAACGAGATTATAGATCTTAAGAAATCGCAGGATATAGTGTTTGTTATTACAAAAGATGCCGTTTGGGAGTTTAACTGCAAACTATATATAGCACATAAATATGTAAATCCGCCAAACATAAGACAAATAGTTATTAACGACAGTATTGTTGGATACGGAAGTAATCAGAACGATTTCTTTAATGAGAGTTTTGTGAAGAAAATTCTTAACAAAAACTACAGGTACAAAACAAATGAGATATCATTCTGGTCTTCGTCTGGTAACTATCCGGGCTCGGCAATAAGACACATATACAAACTTGAGTATAAAGGAAATATCAAGATATTAGCAGAAACATCAAACAGAATAACACTTAACGCACTTACTCCGGGTAACTATATTTTATCCGTTCAGTCATCTGATATATATGGGAATATATCAGATCCAACTCAATACTATTTTGGTATTGCAACACACCCTTTCTGGTCTACACTGGCAAAAATAGTATACGGCATACTTATAGTGATACTCATTATAAATATCAGAAACTGGTATTTGCTAAAGATTGCAGAAGAGAAGGTTAGGCTCTCACATGCTATTGGAGAGAGAACAGAGGAACTTATTAAGGAGAAGGAACGATTTGATAATCTGATAACCAGAGTACTACCTTCTGAAACAGCAAATGAGATTGCCTTTAAAGGAAAAGCCAGTGCTCAACGTTTTAAAAGAGTAACCGTACTATTCTCTGATATACAAGGATTCACAAGAATAACTGATGAAATGCATCCTGAACAGTTAATAGATGAACTTGACAAATTCTTCCTGCATTTTGATGAGGTTATTGATAAATACAATATTGAAAAGATAAAAACAATTGGCGATGCATATATGTGTGCAGGAGGAATACCTACAAAGAATAATACAAACCCTATAGAGGTAGTTATGGCAGCTATCGAAATGCAAAACTACATGAAGTATCTACAAAAAACCTCATCAAAAAAGAAGATCTGGGATATTAGAATTGGTATAGATACCGGACCTGTAATTGCTGGTGTTATAGGTCGAAAAAAGATATCGTACGATATCTGGGGTACAACAGTAAATACAGCTAGTAGAATGGAATCATCAGGTGAGCCTAACAAAATAAATATAACCAGTAACACCTACATGTTAATCAGAAATTACTTTAACTGCACATACCGAGGTAAAATGCCTGTAAAAAACAAAGGCGATATTGATATGTATTTTGTAGATGGAATTAAACCTAAACTATCTGTAGATGGGCTTGGTATAAAACCAAATGAAGATTTTAGGATACAGTTGCAACTATTAAGATTAACTGATTTGGAGGACTTTATATTAAATAAATTGGAAAAAGGACTACCTAAAAACCTATACTACCACAATGTTAAGCACACTATAGACGTTTATACACAAGTAGAGCTCATTGGCCGACAAGAAGGTTTAGCAAACAAAGATCTACTTGTTTTACGAACAGCTGGTTTAATGCACGATATGGGACATCTGATTGATTATGACGAACACGAAGAGATGGGCGTTAAACTTGCTAAGGAGATTCTTGTTAAATATAAATACAGTAACCAACAGATAGAACAGGTTTGCAAACTTATTATGGCTACTAAAATGCCACCGGAACCAAAAACACTTATGGAAAAAATAATTTGTGATGCTGATCTTGACTATCTGGGACGATCAGATTTTATTCCTGTCTCCAACACACTGTTCAGAGAACTGAGTGAACGAGGAAAAATTACTGATATTAAAGAGTGGGATATGTTACAATTAAAATTTATAGAGAATCATCAATATTTCACCGAAACGGCACGTACTTTGCGTGAAGTAAACAAACAAAATCAGTTAGAAAAAATAAGGAAAATCACTGAGGAACTATAATTTAACTAAAATGGGCTGACAATATGAAAATTTTATAATATATTAGCCTATAAATAGCATGACTATATCTAAATAAAGATGGTAAACGAGAATAAGACAATTTTGGTACTCTGGGATTTTACCCAGAATTCGAAGAACGCTGTTCAGCACGCTATACAGCTTGCTCAGGCAGCAAACAGCCCCATTATTCTAATGCATATCATTCAGAATAATTCACTATTTGGGGGAAAAGGAAAACACACTGGATTGAAGGCTGAATGCGAAGGAAAATTAAACATTGAAGCTAGTCAGCTAAAAAAGCACCATGGTGTTGATATTAACTGGGAGGTTAACGTTGGTAAAATTCACAAAATTGTGAAGAATACTATTGCAGACAAAAAAATCAGTCTTGTTATCTCTCCATGGACATACGTTAGTAAAGGAAAGACTTTAGCTATTAACAAATTTTTGAAAAGAGGTCTGAAGAATATTCAGATTCCTTACATTTCAACCGACAAAGCTCCGGCACACTCTAAGTACCTTGAGATTGTTGTTCCGCTTGATTACGACAAAAAGTTTAAAGAGACAATACACTGGCTTGTATATCTTGCTAAACTTTACAAGTGTAACATCAACCTGATAAAACCATTTTATACAGATCAGGGGAAAAAGAAGCAGATGGCAAACAACATCTTCTTCACTAAAAAGGTGTTTGACAGTAACGACATTGTTTACGGTATTAAAACGGCAAAAAAGAGAAATCCGTTTGTTCAGGAAGTATACGACTTTACACAGAAAATTGATGCCGATCTGATAATGATTGTAGCTGATAAAACAGAAAATTACACATCAAACACCAGATTGCATAGTGAGTCTAAGGCACCTCTTATGTGTCTTAGCCCTAAAAAGAGAGTTTACCAGAGCTTTACCTAATTAAGATATCCAGTAATGACTATTTAATAAAAGCCCTTTTGTTTATCAAAAGGGCTTCTTTTTGCTAGAAACTGGTTAAATTTGCTTTCAGATTTTACTATTGTAATATCAAATTTTATACAATGAATTGGGACAAATTACTTTCAGCTAAACGTTTTGGTAAACCCAAAACAGATACGCAAAATATAGATATCAGATCAGAGTTTCAGAAAGATTACGACAGAATAATATTCTCTTCATCGTTCAGAAGATTACAAAACAAAACCCAGGTATTTCCGCTACCAGGAAGCATATTTGTACACAATCGTCTTACACATAGTCTTGAGGTAGCAAGCGTTGGTCGTTCATTGGGAAACCTGCTGATACAGGATATAAAAAAGAATCATAGTTACGACTATAATGAGAATCTGAACAATATCCCATCTATTGTATCAGCAGCATGTCTGGCTCACGATATGGGTAACCCGCCGTTTGGCCATGCCGGAGAATCTACAATATCTGAATACTTTGAACTGAATGCAAATAAATTCAAACACAAACTTACGGAGATAGAGTGGTCTGATCTTATAAACTTTGATGGTAATGCCAATGCTCTGCGCATACTTACAAACCAATATAAGGGAAAACGATACGGTGGTTTTGGGTTAACATACTCAACACTGGCATCAATTGTAAAATACCCTTTTAACTCTATGGAGTCACCAAAAAGAAATAAATTTGGCTATTTTCAGACAGAGTACAACACATATATAGACATTGCAAATGAGCTTGGCCTGAATAATAGTGGTAAGTATAACCGACATCCACTGGTATATCTGGTAGAGGCCGCCGATGATATCTGTTATCAGATAATGGATATTGAGGATGCTTACAAACTAAGCATTATTGATTACGACACAGCCTACAAAATGCTGTTCCCGTTTACATCACATATGTCTGACGATAAAATTCAGAACATAAAAAATACTCTTGATACGCTTGACGATAAAAACGAGAAGATAACCTATCTTAGAGCTCTGGCAATAAACACACTTACATTTAAATCGGTTGAGGTATTCTCTAAAAACTACAACAAGATAATGGAGGGAACCTACACAGGAACACTTCTGAAAGATATCGATGGCGATACAAAAGAGACGATAAAGAGAATACAGAATATATCTATAGACAAAATATACAACCACTCAACAGTAATTAAGATTGAGATATCCGGTAATAGAATTATAAGTACGCTACTAAACGATTTTACACAGGCAATATTAACACCTGAAAGAAAATCGTCTGAAAAACTGCTTAACCTCATTCCCGGACAATATAGGACTACAGAAAATCCTACATTGTATCAGCAGTTAATGTCGGTTGTAGATTTTATTTCCAGTATGACAGACATTTACGCACTTGAACTATACCGTACAATGAGAGGAATTTCCGTTCCTGCAATATAATAACTGCTGCATTTTTTTGCTGTGAATCATTTCAGAACCATTTAAAATGTTTTTAAATTTATCTAAAATTGTTGTAAAGCATTTTATTAGAATTGTAAGAGGAACCACAACAGAATACTTTTGCAGCTTAATCAACTAAAGAGATTATTAAATAGTAAATTTTATGAGCAAATTTATCACATCATCCATTGGCAAAAAGGTCATAATGAGTCTTAGCGGACTATTCCTTATGGTCTTTTTGGTAGTTCACTTAACTGTGAATTGTTTCTTATTTGCCGGAGCCGACGCGTTTAATACCGCGGCTAACTTTATGGTTACTAACCCTATCATCAAGGTTGTAGAGCCAATTCTTGCTTTAGGATTCATTATTCACATTGCCTGGAGTATTGTAATTACAATCCAGAATATGAGAGCAAGACCTGTTGGGTATAATAAACTTAACCAGGGTAAAAACAGTACATTCGCATCAAGAAACATGTTTGTTCTTGGCGGACTAGTACTATCTTTTCTGGCAATTCACATTGCTAATTTCTATGTGAAGATAAAATTCACTCATGAAGTTGGTGAAGCTATTGTTGATGGTGTTGCTATGCACGACACTTATACACTCGTAACAAATCTGTTTACAGTATGGTGGTACGTAATAATCTATGTTATTGGTGCTATATTCCTTGGATTCCACCTTTCTCACGGATTCTGGTCAGCATTCCAGACAATAGGATTCAGCAACGATATCTGGAGAAAAAGACTTAATAACATCGGAAGAGCTTATGCTGTTATCGTTGCAGGAGGTTTCGCTCTTATTCCGGTTTACTTCCATTTCGTACAATAATCTGTAAAGAGAATTTTAGTTATGACAAAATTAAATTCAAATATACCTGGTGGTCCAATAAAGGACAAGTGGACTAACCACAAGGCAAACATAAATGTAGTAAGTCCGGCAAACAAGCGTAAACTGGACATTATAATAGTAGGAACAGGTCTTGCAGGAGCATCTGCTGCATCATCGCTTGCAGAACTTGGATACAACGTAAAATTATTCTGTATTCAGGATAGTCCGCGCCGTGCACACAGTATTGCTGCACAGGGAGGTATTAACGCTGCCAAGAACTATCAAAACGATAACGATAGCGTTTACCGTCTGTTTTACGATACAGTAAAAGGAGGAGACTACCGTGCACGTGAGGCAAACGTATACCGTCTTGCTGAGGTTAGTGGTAGCATTATAGACCAGTGTGTGGCTCAGGGTGTACCATTTGCACGTGATTACGGTGGGTTACTTGACAACAGATCGTTTGGTGGTGTACTTGTATCGCGTACATTCTATGCCCGCGGACAAACCGGACAGCAGCTTCTTTTAGGTGCATACAGTGCACTTAACCGCCAGATTGGTAAAGGAAGCGTTAAGATGTACAACCGTCATGAGATGCTTGATGTTGTTACTATCGACGGTAAAGCAAGAGGTATTATTACACGTAACCTTGTTACAGGAGAGATTGAGCGCCACGGTGCACACGCTGTTGTTATTGGATCGGGTGGATATGGTAACGTATTCTTCCTTTCAACAAATGCAATGAACAGTAACACCAGTGCAGCTTGGCAGATATATAAAAAGGGTGCAATGTTCGCAAACCCATGTTTCACTCAAATTCACCCAACATGTATTCCGGTACACGGTGAGCAGCAGAGTAAACTAACACTTATGAGTGAGAGTTTAAGAAACGATGGTAGAATTTGGGTACCTAAAAAGATGGAGGATGTAGAGAAGCTTCGTAAGAAAGAGATACGTCCGGCAGATATTAAAGAGGAAGACAGAGATTACTATCTAGAGCGCAGATATCCTGCATATGGTAACCTTGTACCACGTGACGTTGCTTCACGTGCTGCAAAAGAGCGTTGCGATGCCGGTTTTGGTGTTAACGAGACAGGTAAGGCGGTATTCCTTGATTTTGCTACTGCTATCAATCGTCTTGGTAAAGATGTTATTGAGGCACGTTACGGTAACCTTTTCCAGATGTATGAAAAGATTACTGACGATAACCCTTACGAGACTCCAATGCAGATATATCCTGCAATTCACTATACAATGGGTGGTACATGGGTTGATTACAACCTTATGACAACCGTTCCTGGTCTTTACTCTATTGGTGAGGCTAACTTCTCAGATCACGGAGGAAACCGTCTTGGAGCGTCTGCTCTTATGCAGGGTCTTGCTGATGGTTACTTTGTACTTCCTTATACAATTGGCGATTATCTGTCAAACGAGATTCAGACTCCGAAGATTGACACTGAGCGTCCGGAATTTAAAGAGGCAGAAGAGGCTGTTAAACAAAAAATCACTAAACTTATCAACAACAACGGTAAAAAATCTGTTGACTCAATTCACAAAGAGCTTGGTAAGATCATGTGGGATCATGTTGGTATGGCAAGAAACGAGGCTGGTCTTAAAGAGGCTATTGATCAGATTCAGGAGCTTAAGAAAGATTTCTGGACAAACGTTGTTGTTCCCGGAACAAGCGACGAGTTCAATCAGGAGCTTGAAAAAGCAATTCGCCTTGCAGACTTTATTGAACTTGGTGATCTTATGGCTCGCGATGCTCTTAACAGATCAGAGTCATGTGGTGGTCACTTCAGAGAGGAGTCTTGCACACCAGATGGTGAGGCACAGAGAAAAGATGACGAATTTGCTTACGTAAGTGTGTGGGAGCACAAAGGCGAAAAAGAGGAGCCTGCACTACACAAAGAGGAGCTTAAATTCGAAGAAGTAGAGCTTAAGCAGAGAAGTTACAAGTAATTGTCACCCGTTTAAAAGAGAAGAAAATGAATCTTAAAATAAAGGTATGGCGCCAGAAAAACGCCAAAGCAAAAGGAGGATTTGAAACATACGATATAAAAGACGTATCTCCTGACAGCTCATTTCTTGAGATGCTTGACATCCTTAATGAGCAACTTATAAACGAAGGTAAAGAGCCTGTTGCTTTTGACCACGATTGCCGCGAGGGTATCTGCGGTATGTGTAGTCTGTTCATCAACGGACGTGCTCACGGACCGGATGACGATGTAACTACTTGTCAGCTTCATATGCGTAAGTTCAAGGATGGCGAAACTGTTACAATTGAGCCTTGGAGATCAGGAGCATTTCCTGTTATTAAGGATCTTGTTGTAGACAGAAATGCTTTTGAAAAAATTATGCACTCAGGTGGATTTGTATCTGTTAATACAGGTGGTGTACCAGATGGTAATGCTATACTTATCCCAAAAGAGGATGCTGACGAAGCAATGGATGCTGCTGCTTGTATTGGTTGTGGTGCATGTGTTGCAACATGTAAAAACTCATCGGCAATGCTATTTGTTGCTGCTAAAGTATCGCAGTTTGCTAAACTACCTCAGGGTAAACCAGAAGCTGCACGCAGAGCAAGAAACATGGTTGCTAAAATGGATGAGCTTGGTTTTGGTGGTTGTACAAATACCGGAGCTTGTGAGGCTGAGTGTCCTAAAGGAATCTCTATCTCACACATTGCACGCCTTAACAGAGAGTATCTTAAAGCAAAGATTAAAGAGTAATTTCAACATACACATACTAATCCATACAAAAGAGCAGTCAATACCGGGCTGCTCTTTTTTTGTTATAAATATTTATAAAAAAAGCTCCGGGAAAAACATATCCCGAAGCTATATTATATAAGGAATAAGATACAACTCTTTGTAATTAATTAATCGTCTTATAAGATTTATAATCTTATTTATTCAAATAACTCTTTTATTGTTTTCATTGGTAAAAACATTTTACCGCTATCATGCAGTATTGAGTTTAACACCAAGCGGAATAGTCAAACAATCTATTTCGAGATCAGTTTATTATATGTCCTCTTTGCATCAAGCAGGTTCTTGTTTAGTCTTGGTGGATTCACTAAAGCATCAAAAAACACCTCTTTATCCTTCTTTGATACAATAATTTTTTCTCTCTCTTCAATAATCTCTTTAGCCTTACTTTGTACTGTAGCAATAACAAAATCGGTTAAATTTCGGTATCCACCCAACAAGGCAGCTATCTCAAATAACTGCTTTTGTTCTTTAGACAACCTTATATCAAATCTTGCTTTTCCCTGATCTAATGTTCCCATAACTTATTTTTTTACAAAAATACAGAAGATACTTGTGTTATGTAAGTATGATGTATAAAATTACAGCAATGTATTGTATACAACTATTATAGTATCTTTCAAATCCCTGTTTTTAAATCAGAAATCAAATCATTCAATTCAGTTAAAAACGGACTACTCTTACTCTTTATTACAAAGCCCGACCCCTCATCTCTGAGATTCTCAGTAAAAACACTATCATCTGTATTAACTTCAACCACAGTCCCACCATAATACAGTACTCTTTCAACTATTTGTTGTGGTAAATTTGTTGCTCCGCTCGTACCTAAAACAAATAAAACTCCTGTTTCTCTGGCTGCTTTTAATGATGACTCTGACTTATAATATTTCTCGTTATAAGTTTCGTCAAACCATAAAACATGAGGACGTAAATCCTGACCACATTCCGGGCACTTTAATAGATTAATCTCTTCTGCTGTCAGAACATCCTTATCTCTATTTTCAAGATCTATTTCCGGAAAAGGAAAAAGATTATCAGTACATCCGTCTCCGCACCTTACATAATCCATATCTCCATGTATCAGATATGTTCTTTTATCTGTATTTCCTGCCCTTTTATGCAGGCTATCAACATTCTGAGAAATCAATATAAAAGAGTCCTGAAGTAAATCCTCAATCTCTTTCAACATCAAATGACTTTGATTAGGTCTGGCCTTTTCTGTTAATGACTTCCTGTACAGATACCATTTCCACACTTCATATGAGGCTATAGAGAACATTCTGTAAGTACCTATCTCTTGCGCTTTATAGTTTTTTGAACCAGAAACCCAGAACCCATCCTTTCCTCTAAAAGTTGGTATATCACTCTCTGCTGAAATTCCTGCTCCTACCAGAAAAGTTATCTTCTTCTCTTCTAATAAACACTCTTTAATCTTCGATTTTATTCTTTCATCAATCATCAGATTAGCCTTAGATTATTAATAGATTGCTAATTTAATACTATTCATTAATAACGTTTGCTCTGTTTATAATTAATGATGTAAAATACTTTACTCCAAACCTGATACTCTCTTCATCAACTGCAAAATTAGGCGAGTGAGGCATTGATATCAACCCTTTATCAGAGTTTGAACCACCTAGTAAGAAGTAAACACCAGGTGCATGTTGTTGAAAGTAGGATAAATCATCGTTAAAGAAAGGTATCTGACCATAATCCGGGATTATGCTTTGACTGCCATAAACCTTACCTATTAAATTAAGCGCACTCTTTGTAAGCTCTTTATCATTGACTACTCCCGGATCTTCTGTTGTATACTCAACACTAATTAATTTGTTCCGGTATTCTGAGTTAAGAATTTGTTGCTCTGCCTTAATAAGTATACTGTCAATATTCAATCTGTCTGTTTCATAAAGAACCGACTCAAACATGTATCTGTCATCCTGTTCTGTAACTCTAAAATTATCTCTGAAAATAAGATAATCCTGATAACTATTATCAGGGCTAAATATTCCGATCTCAGGGTGAGATAGATTTTGAAGTTCCCACGGTTTACTTTCTGGTTTAGCACGTGATAAATCGCGAGCAATAGCTGTTGTAAGTTCTTTTACTTTATCAACCGGAACACCCTTCTTAAAAGATATTCTAATCCTCCGCATATATGTGAACACCTCATCTGGTTTGGTTGAGATAGTACCAGTTGGTATTGGAAACATATGCAAACCGTATATCTCATCGGGTGTTATTATATCAAACAAACCATCCTTAATCATTGATTTAGCACCCTCAAAACTCTCTTCCGAAGGCTGAAACAGAAAATATACAGTTCCATTCAGTTCATCTTTCATATCAGATAAAACATTGGCAATACCCAGTGCAATAGTTGTATGCACATCATGTCCACAAATATGCCTTACCCCTGCTCTTTTTGAGGCAAACTCTACAACATCCGGAAAGTTTGTACTGAATGCATCAATGTCAGCCCGCCAGGCTATCTTCTTACCTTGTTTACCGCCCTTTAGAATCCCTACTACACCGTACCCTCCAACTCCTGTTTTAACCTCTAAACCAAGATTCAGCAAGTACTTTTCAATCTTCTTTGATGTTCTCTGTTCCTCACCTGATAGTTCAGGGTACATATGAAAATCTCTTCTGACCTCTACCAGACTATCAAATATCTCATCTGTATGGTCTTTAATTAAATCATGAATTGATGTCTCTGTAATACTATTCTGTCCGTACAGTGTGAATCCTAAGATTAATCCAATAATAATAAAAACTCCTTTTTGCATATGTCTCTTTCTTTTAGATGATCAGATGGAACTTTGTTTATGCTCCCATATCTATATTTGTGCCCAATTTAGATATACAGGTTGCATTTTTGTTTAACTATTTTTTTAGGAATGCTAATAGATGCAATATCTGTTTTATCATTATCCGCTATCTCCCAATACCATTGAGTTAAATAGCAATTCAAATCTTTTTTTTGCGAAACAGAGAGTGTAGAGGTTATTAATGGATTATTGTAGATAACTGTTAACTATTTTTGGTATCTGTATAGGAATAAAAAAAGCTCCGGGAAAACTAATCCCGAAGCTATATTTTATAGAAAAGCAGATACAATACTCTGCCCTAATAATATTAAACCAAACATAATAAAGAAGAAGCCTGTATAAACCTTCCATCTGTTATTAATGATCTTTAATTTTTCTTCAGGATCTGGAACTTTAATGTAAACTACAATTTTATGGTAATAATTGAAAACCATAAAAGATCCTAAAGTGATAAAAACAAAAATTATTATCTGAAATAATGTATCCATTCACAAAGCCAATGCAAGATGAAGACTGGTAAACACCGTCATAAGTATCATATATATATAGTACTCTCTTTTATCGTACACATAAAAAAGCACACTTGATACAACAGAGATAATACCAAGAACACTTATTGTATTACTTAAGAACTCTGCCGGGTAATATACATACATAACAGAAGAACCAATAGCCAGACTTATAAAGAACATTGTAAGAATACCTATTAACCTCTCTTCGGCAATGCTTTTTTTATTTATTAAAACACCTAATGGAAAAAAGTAGAGTGCACTTAAAGAAGCTACAATAGTATATACAGTTGTAAAAGCACCACCTATTTTAACAGCAAAAAACAACATTACTGATAATATTCCAAGAATAGCATAATTCAACTTATCCATAATCTCAAAAATTAAAATTAACCGAAAATAGTTTAACCTTACTCACTCTGTTTCCGGGAAAATAGAAGGTTGTATCAGCAAAATGTTTCCTATATCTATTCATTATACTCTTTTCGGTATCACCATCCTGCCATTTAAAAATTTTCTTCTGGTCTATTGTTAAGTCTTTATAATCTGCCTGAAAATAATCATTATCATCTGCCCAATACCACAATGCAATTATCCCAAATGTTACAATAACTATCAACAATATCTTTTTTAATCTTTGCATCTGTTTGTAATTGTTTTTCAAAGTTCATATAATAATTATTCTAGTATATGTAACAATCCTTTACTTATAACTCATTACAATCTAGTAATTGTGTTTACAACTACTCTCTTAATTAAATAACACCATTCTCTCCTGCAAAAATAAGAGCGGGTACTAATAACACTTAAATTAGCCAAAGAGATATTAGTATATCTTAAACATTCGCATTTAATTATTTAATATCTCTTTCCTCATCAACTTAATTATTTCTTTATTAAGGTTCGTATATCTTTGCAACACATTGTCAATTTGCAAATTACCAAATTGTTGTACAATACTATTTGTATCCCTTGGAGATGACAAATTCAAGGATTTCTGCATTACGTCATTAAATTCAGTTGTTAATCTAATTAATTCTTCAACTTTTACAGACAGTTCATAAGAACAAATAATTAAGAGTGAATTAAGTTCCTGTTTAACAATCAACAAAGGATCTGTTGCTTTCTTTACAAAATCAATTAATCTTTTATTATACTGGATCGTAGCATCATTGATCTGATCTACATCTCCAGTCATCACAATATTCATAAATTCAGAAGTAATCCCGTAAATCATATTAGGATCAGTTCTAATGTCATTCATGATCTGATCTGATTTTTTCATATAGTTAAAATAGGCTTCGTATTTCCTATCAACTATTTTATCTTTTTTCTGATTTCGTCGATTAATTATAAATTGTATAATTCCCCATGACCATCCAAGAAATGCAATAGTAATCAGAAATACATCTTTGTTTTCCATATATTTATTATATACTTTAGTTTTCAACTAACATTCAAATAAGCACCCAATCCAACAGTTCAGGTTAAACACATCCCAAGTTAGTATTATTAACCAACAATCACTAACCTTATGAATATATACTATACAAATGTATTTTTTGACTATAGGCTCTTTCAACCCACACCCACATAAATAAAAACAATAGGATTACACAGAAAAAACAAATGGGTATATTTGCATTGTTAATTACCACATATAAGCTGATGACTAATAAGAGAGATACCGAGAGCTGTTTCAGACGTTTCAGTACCGATATTAATGGTATTGAACTGCCTGAGCTATTTACATACCCATTCTATTACCAACCACATAGATTAACTGAGATTGCTGCCCATGAGATACAGGAGTATCTTAACAGCCGTACCAACTGGGAGCACGATTTTGGAATAGAGAGGTATATAGATGGCAGCAATATTGGCAAGATGTTCGGGGTGTTAATTGTTAAAAACAGTTGTGGTGAACTTGGATATCTGGCTGCATTCTCCGGTAAACTATCGGGCAGTAATGATACCTCTGCCTTTGTGCCTCCTATCTACGATCTTAATGCAGAGAATGGTTTCTTCAGACCCGAAGAGGATAATATCAGCCTTATTAACCATAAGATAACTGAGCTGGAGAACTCAGCAGAGTACAACAATCTGAAAGCCTATGTTGATAATGAAGACAGACGTGCGGCAGAGGAGCTGGCCAACAAAAAGGCAGAACTGAAATCGACAAAGAGGGATAGAAAGATAAGGCGCGAGCAGGCTGCCGAAACCATGGCCGAGGATGAGTTTGAAGAATTTAAGGAGCAGCTTAAACAGGAGAGTCTTAAAGGGCAGTATGAGTATAAACAACTTGCTAAAAACTGGAAAGCAAAGCTAACAGAGAACCATACAGAGCTAAACAGTTTTAAGGAGAAGATAGACAGACTTAAGGAGGAGCGTAAAAACAGATCGGCAGCACTGCAACAAAGGCTGTTTGATCAGTATACATTCCTGAATATAAAGGGTGAGACTATTAATGTTTGTGAGATATTCAAGGATACCGTTCATAAAGTTCCTCCGGCAGGTGCAGGCGATTGTGCAGCACCAAAACTGTTGCAGTATGCATTTATTAACAATATGACTCCTATAGCCATGGCTGAGTTCTGGTGGGGACAATCGCCAAAATCGGAGATCAGAAAACATAAAAATTTCTATCCATCGTGTCGTGGTAAATGCGAACCAATACTTGGGTTTATGCTACAGGGTATTGATGTTGAGGATAATCCTATTGAGAAACCAAATGCATCTGATAGCGATATAGTAACTATTTATGACGATGAGTATCTTGCAGTGGTAAATAAACCGGCTGAATTTCTGGCTGTTCCGGGCAAAAAAACATCAGATTCGGTATATACCCGCATGAAAAAACGGTATCCTGATGCCGAGGAACCTCTTATTGTTCACAGGCTGGATATGTCTACATCGGGTCTTATGGTTATTGCGAAAACAAAGGATATTCACAAAGCATTACAGGAGCAGTTTATTAACAGGAGTGTTAAAAAACGATACGTAGCCCTTCTGGATGGGGTTATCAACAGCAGTGACGGAACCATTGAACTACCTCTTAGGGTTGATCTGAACGACAGACCGCGTCAGCTGGTATGTTATGAGTACGGAAAACCAGCAAAGACAATCTGGAAGGTTATTAACAGGGAGGACGGGAAAACCCGTGTACACTTCTATCCTGTTACCGGGCGCACGCACCAACTGCGTGTTCATGCTGCACACCCTAAAGGACTTAACACTCCAATTGTTGGCGATGATCTGTATGGTGTAAAGTCGAACAGACTGCATCTACATGCGGAGCAGATTGAGTTTATTCATCCGGTTACCAAGAAGGTTGTTAAGATTGTTCAGAAACCCGAGTTTTGATTTTGGTTATCTGAATATCAGCCGCTCTGCTCCTCCCCAAAATGCTTGTTAAAGCTGACAACTCGGACAGAGCCCGTTTCATTACAATAGGGTATGCCGCTCTACTCTAAGCGAGATAGGATTATATTATATTTTCAGTTAACACTATACTACCAAACACTCCTTACAAAAATGCTTGTTCGAGCTGGTAGCTCAGACAGAGTCCGTTTCATTACAATAGGGTATGACCCGCTCTACTCTAAGCGAGATAGGATTATAGTATATTTATCGTTAACAATATTCTATCAGATCTCAAATAGCCTCCTCTTATACGCTAAGAGATCGCTGAAATCAATCAATATCTTAACCTGCACTTTAATCTGCCTGGTTTTTCCTCTTCAATGGTCAGATTGAACTCGCATTTCATCATTCCCGAATACAGGAAAGGTCTTTACGTATGCTTCGTTTCAGCACGGCTGTATCATTCTATTTAGTGCCCTACGCGTTGCATAGGGCTAGATTAAGCTGGGCTTTCAGCCCGTAACATATTACCAACCTGAACTATAGAACAATCAATATACTATTCCAACAATTTACTCTACTATAAGCAAGATAGATTAAAAGTATATTTTCAGTTAACACTATACTACCAAACACTCCTTCCAAAAATGCTTGTTCGAGCTGGTAGCTCGGACAGAACCCGTTTCATTACGATAGGGTATGCCCCTCTACTCTAAGCGAGATAGGATTATAGTATATTTATCGTTAATAATATTCTATCAGAACTCAAAAAGCCTCCTCTTATACGCTAAGAGATCGCTACAGATCTTTTTATAAACATTATTAGTTCAGCAGATGTTAAGATTATAGATTAACAAAATGTTGATATCGTAGTTAAAAGGTCTGGTAAAAACAGAGTAAACGCTATGTTATAAACATAAAACATCCACTAAATCATATTTGCTAAACATTATGAAATCAGGAATTAATAAGGATATCAACAGTAGTTAATAATAAAATTCGGCAAACAGAGCTGTTACAAACACTGTGTTTATATCTGCATTAACAACTGTGCAAATACTTTCTGAAAGTATAGTTATTAACTATTCAGACTGGTAATCAACTACAAAAACAGATTGTTTTTATCAAAATTTCTAGAAATGTTAATATCTCCGTTGAAAAACATCAAAAATTTCCAGAAAAAAAGGCTGTTCAACCAAAAAAACATCGAATATTTCTGGAAATTTTCGCTATTCAACAGAAAAAATAGCCAATCTTTCCAAAAAGATATGCTGATTTACTCATTCACCAACCAATATTAAACAACATGTTAACAACTAAATCAACAAGTAGTGATAACTTTTATAAAAAAAAGGTCGCTCAACAGTAAAAAGAGTAAATTTCTTACAAAAATCTACATCAATTACAGAATCAACTATACAAAAATGTCAAAATCAGCATCAATAAACCAATTGTTAATATTCGGTTAAGATCAGTTATTAGACAAACCGTATAGTTATCAACAGAATTGTGTAATTATATTTCAAATAAAATTCAACACTATAATTACAGGGTATTTACAATATCAAAATACAGATATTAACAGAAATCAGACATTTCAACAACTATGTTAATAACTGAATTAACAACTTATAACCAAACATTTGAAAATTAACTGTTATCAACAGAAAAAGCAGAAACAGATACAAATATTATTACAATATGATACAAACAAACAGACACTAAACAAAAGCTGTTAATAACCCTTTTAATAACTATGACCAACTAAAAGAATCAGAGAATTAATTCGTAAGAAAACAGATATCAACGTTAAAACAATGCATTATAACAGCAAAATATGTTATTAACAGATTTCGGCTTTACCAACATAGTGTTTATAACTCTATCAACAATTGAATATAAATCTATTTTGAACAGTTATCAACAGAAAAAAAACAATATAAAATGAAACCAAGCTAAATAAACAAACGTTAAAAAGACTGCCCACACAGAAGAACACTCACATTATCAACAGAGTATTAATCATAAAAAGAATATTTATGAAAGAATTTATCACAATCGTCTACAATTCAACAATCAGACAAGCGTATTCAACAGTTGTAGCAATTATAAACGCTCTGATTGAGTCAGGCATTACAACCGATAATTACCTGAACAGTGTTAACGAAGAGATTAAAGAGGACGCTGAACAATTCTCAGAGGCTATAAACAGAGATAAAAGTTACGCAATATTGAATCCTATTGATGAGAAGCGGGATAATTTGTTACGTATTCTGTTTATGGATACCGAAATTAAAACTCTATATCCGGACAAGGAGATATCGGATAGTGCATTGATTGTAAAAGAGGTTCTTGACAGGTACGGACTAAAAATTATTAGCAAACGATACAGAGAAGAGACTGCTGATATTGACTCACTTATTACCGATATGGAAAGTTCCGAAATAAAAGATGCAATATCAAAACTGGGAACACTTGCCGATATTATTGATCAAATTAAGATTGTTGCAAACGAATGGAAAGCGGCTGTTTATAAACAAGCTGACAATAAAGAGGAGTTACTAAGCAAACCATCGGCTACAAAGCTAAAGAACAGTATTCTAGACACAATAAACAAAGATTTACTCATATACATTGCCGGAATGGCAAAGTGCAAACCCGAGGAGTACACTGAGTTAAATAAACGGATAAGGGTAATTATTGAAGAACACAATAGTATAGCAAGAGCAAATTTGAAGAAAAACAAGGTGTAGTTTATCAACTACATGAGCGTATACTTTTAACAACCATCAGGTGTGAACAGAGATTTTGCCGGATACAGACCGACTCTTCTCTGTTCTTTTTTTTATACTGTAATATTAATATTGCTTACAATATCGTCAGGAGCAGGATACGGATGCTCATCAGGCATCATATCTTTTGCCTCCTCTATCCTATCATCATCAATAAGAGTTTTAATTGTTTTGCAGCGCTCGGTTATATCAGTAACAGATACAATCCAGTTATTAACATATGGAATTGCAACAAAATTCCAATATTTTAATCTGCACTTACAGCGCGATTATCTCATTCTATTTAGTGCCCTACGCGTTGCATAGGGCTATATTAAGCTGGGCTTTCAGCCCGTAACTTATT
>DKJY01000140.1 GCA_002454955.1 Bacteroidales bacterium UBA6680 | reverse complement strand
CTGTCGTGGTACCGTGAGTTGGATGAATTTGATTTTGAAATCACACCGGAGACAGTACTGTTAAGGGCTATGAGACCAGAGAGATACAATACCAACCATTTTCGTTGACAGAACTGATTATAAACCTCTTTTCAAGCAACTACCGCTACAGAATAATAACCCTTATAATTTGTTTAAATTACAGAATCAATGGCCTTATTTATTCTGACGGAAACTTTACTCTGTTTTATATCATTTATGAAACTTAATGCGGTAGATACTTTTTTGATATTTATGTCATACTCTTTGATATGTTTAAAAAATTGTAATAACAGATAGTCCTGATGTTTTGTAGTATTACTGTTATTGCGAAGTGAGTTTACAATGCATGTTATGATTTTATCAGTTAGTGATGGTAATTTTTTAGCAATTAACAGAGAGTACTCAATACAGTATCTCCTTGTAGTAATTTTATTGTGTGATAGTTTGTTAATGAAATCATAAAAAATAATGTCAAACCAGTTTATATCTTCTGAGTCTATGATGAGTGATATAAGGTGCATGGCGTAGTTTACATGATATGAGTTTGAATGATTCAGTAATTTGGCAAATAGATGGCTATATCCTTTTAATAGTTTGGGTTTTGTTTTAGCAACTTCCTTTAATATGCTGTATGAGTGATAATATACATTTATCTGAATATTATTGCACATCTCATCTACAAGTAAGGTTCTGAAAGAGTCATTTATAATAGCCTGTTTAATATACTTGTTTACAGAGAGCTTGTTATTGGTTGACTCCTTCAGAAACTGATCACTTATACAGTTTGGATTCATAAAATACTATTTATCTGACCAGATCGCAAGTTCGTTTCCTGATGGATCTGTAAAATGGAAACGTCTACCTCCCGGAAAGGAGAATATATCTTTAGATATTACACCGCCACACTCTTTAACCTTTGATTTTATCTGCTCCAGATCTTCGTGATACAAAACTACAAGAGCACCATTTGTAATGATATCGTCAGTCTTTTCAAATCCGCCAAACAGACCGCTGTTTTCAAACGCTGTATAATCAGGACCATAATCTGTAAATGTCCAACCAAAGGCACTATTATAGAACTTCTTAGCATCCTCTATAGAGTTTGTTTTGAACTCAACATAACTTATATGACAATTATTCATGATTTCTATTATTGATTACTCTTGTTAAGATACAAAAATAGTTTATCTACAACAAAGGTATATAGTTATTGTAGAAGGAATTCACCATTATTATTATTTATGAAATTTCTATATAACGAATACAGTAATACTACCAATAGCTATAACCACTCCAATAATTAATAGAGTTTTAGTAATTGAATGTTTGCCTATTGCTGTTTTGAAACCAAAATATATACTCATTAGTCCCAATACAGAGTTTAATATAAGAACCCAATCAGGATACATATAAAAAAACAGGATATTTGTACAGTGATATAGATACAGCAGATTTAGATTGTACCAAATACAATAGATACTTGGCAGTATAATTATTATACCTGTAAGTAATTGCAAAAGCCTTTGATTAAATCTGGGTTTAAATATCATATGGTAATAATTTTGATATGTCTTTAGTTTAAAATAATTCACATAGTATCTTAATATACTCTAATAGATCAATATTTTATTAGATGTAAACATTAATTAACTTTAGTTGATTTTATAAAGGTATTCATTAAAATTAAACCTGCTCAAACAATACACTTTTACAACCATTAAATAATATGTGTACTTATCAAAACGGGAGTATTTAGTCTGATATTGGTTTCTGTGTAATGAGATAAAGGAGCAATGTTTGCAGTAGAGTATGAAGATGATTAGTAAAGATATTTATACTGTTTATAATAAGTTGTATAAGGAAACAATTTATTGCTGATTTATGTTGAGATATATGGGAGGTAGTTAATGAAATATATAGAATTTAATAAAACACTTTGTAATGTAAGGTTTCTGCTGAATGTTATTGACCTGCAATCGGATTGTGCAACTGGTTTAACAACAGAGACACAGACTGCCGGATTCTTTCAGATATATTTTATAAAAAATGCTGATGGTTATCTACGATTAAATGAAAAGGATATTAAACTTGAACCAAATACAGTTGTATTTATATCTCACAATCAGCACTATTCATGGCATGTTGACCCCTCAACATATCAAGGTAAAATGTTGGTGTTTCAGGAGGATTTTCTGAATGACTTCTTCTCTGATCAGTACTTTATATACCGTCTGTTATACTTCTATCAAACACTATATCCTCTTACTCTGTCAGTACCTGACAGCCTCTTTGATGATATTATATCTAAGCTTAGTGAGATAAGACATGAGATTGTTGATACAAAGAGCGATAGTGCTCATCTTATCAGATCTGTGTTATACTACATATTAATTGTACTGAACCGTAAATACTCTGAATTTTATAATATTGGAGAAGCAATTACTCTAGACAATACCGCTTATGAATTTCGTAAGCTTGTAGAGAGAAACATATATACAGACCAGAGAGTAGATGACTACTCATCGAGAATGAATATAAGTAGAATATCAATTAATAAAGCAGTTAAATCACAGTTTAATATTACTGCAACAGAGTTTATTAAATCGAGATTACTGTTTGAGATAAAGATGAAGTTGATACATACACAAAAAACTATAGCAGAGATAGCTCATGAATTTAACTTCTCGGAGATTCAGCATATTCACAGATTCTTTAAGCAACGAACCGGAAAATCTCCGGTAGAATACAGGCTCGATTATCAAAATGGCACTATGTAACATGCAATTGATTAAAATGCGGAAATATAAAAACTGCATATTTACTGTGTATTAAATGTTTAATAAATAATTAATATTCAAATGAGAAGAGTAAAGCAAATATGTTTAACCATTTTAACAATTATTACCATGACAACAATCTCTAATGCACAAAGTAAGACGCACACCAAAGAATCGATTCGTAAAGCGATGGAACACCTTATTGACCGTGCAACAAATTTTGATATTGATGCACTGGAAACTATCTATCATGACGATTTTCATACAACGTTGGTGATGCCAGACGGTAAGGTAATAACCTATAATAAACAGGAGTTTAAAGAGCACTTTGCTAAACAAGCCAAAGAGGGTAAGAGTCAACTAAATACCTGGGCCGATTGGCACGATTTTCATATACTGGGTAACTCTGCAGTATGTGTGTTAACCAGACAGCATAGTGGAATGAATGGCGAGGAGATGAGACTACTGTGTAATATTGAACTGCGTTTTGAGGATAATCGTTGGCAGGTGATACGTGAAGCTATATTTCTTCGCGCTATTCAGGAGTAATAGGTTTTGAATAGTTGTATAGTAATTTGATTTAGATTATGAAAGAGTTAGTTGTTATTATTACCGGAGGCAGTAACGGTATAGGACGTGAGATAGCACTTGAGTTTGCAAAGAGTGGTTCGCTTGTGCTTATTACCGGACGAAGAGAAGATAAACTAAAAGAGGTGGCGGATATGCATGCAAATATAGATTATCTGCAAGCTGATAGTGCTAATCCTGACGCTGCTGCTAAGATTACAGATAGAGCAATATCTCTGTGGGGTAGGATAGACGTACTAATAAATAATGTAGGTGCCGGCCTTACATCTACTATAGACAATATTACCGCAAAACAGGTGTCTGATCTTTTTGCAGTAAATATTGTGGGCACCAGTATACTTACCAAACAGTGTATTCCTTATTTACGAGAGCGCAAGGGAACTATAATAAATATATCAAGTGCTGTTGCAGACATGATAATGCCCGGAATATCGCATTACGGTGCAAGTAAAGCTGCAATTAACTACCTGACAAAGGCGTGGGCAATGGAGTTAGCACCAGATATACGTGTTAATGCCATAGCACCCGGATCAACCGAATCTGGTGCGTTAACAGGTATGATGGGACTTACAGATGAAGAGGCCAGAATTGCAGTAGAGAAGGAGACAGAGATGACACCACTTAAACGAAGAGGTGTACCATCTGATATTAGTAGCTGGGTTGTTTGGCTTACTAATCCTGCAACTGCATGGACAACAGGACAGATTATTAATGTGGATGGTGGATTCTCGTTATAAAACAACTTGAGTTACAACAATAAAAAGATTTAATATTATGGCTTCATTACCAACAGTAAAACCCGGAAGGATTATTTTAAATGGCGAAAATCCTTTTATATGGTTATATGATAAAGAGGGCGGTACGCGTACAACAGAGGCATGTGTTTGGACAATTACCTATTCAGAGAAGGGAGCAGGACATGCTCTGTTTATAAAGAGTGAGCTTACAGATAACCAGTGGCGTATATATTCTGATAATGCAGAGATGGTACGTTGGTTGCAGAATACAGTACAAGGAATGCTTAATCCTGAAACAGCTGAATTGTCTATACCCGTTTTACATGCCGAGTTTACACATTTTGGAGATACTCAGAATTCATGGACACAAGTTATAAAGGGTATTGAAGAAGAGATTGTAATGACATGGTATCAGATGGATAAACCTGTTCTTGTACAGAATGAAAAGATAACCGAACCAGACAGACCTTATGGCGTTAGTGCTGTTATGATACCTGCTGATAGAGCTAAATTAACACTTAACGGAAAGCAGGCGAAAGGGCAATTATTTCCTATGGATCTTAACGGACACCCTTTTAGTACTGGAGCTTTGGCATTCTCTGAGAATTGGAGATCTGAATAGAACAATCCTTATCGTTAGATATTACTCTAACAGATCTGTATAATGTGCAGGTTTTAAAGGTTAAATTACCGATAAAACCTGCACCTGTTTTGTCTGTTAATCATCTGTTTAACTCAATACTAAAAACACTTCCTTTACCCAATGTACTATCTACAGATATTTTAGCACCCAGTTTGTCAATAAACTCTTTTGCAATAATTAACCCTATACCGGCACTGCTTTCACCCTCAGTTCCTTCTGTGTGTTTCTGGTTATATCTGAACAGTTTATCTAATGTGTTTTTGTTCATACCAATACCCCTGTCTGCAATAGTTATCTTATAATTACCATTAAATTGGTCTATATCAATACGTATCTCGCCATTTTTATTACTGTACTTTATAGCATTAGATATTATATTACGGAATATTACTGTTACCATATTCTCGTCGCTATGTATAATTGCTCTTTTTAAACTGTATGACGTTATAATATCTATCCCTTTCATCTTAATTGTATACTCAAAGAAGCTTATAACCTTCTCAAAAACAGCAACAATATCTACCTGCTTTATATCCGGCTCTAATTGCAGAATATCGGTTTTTGACCAATCTAATAACCCCTCAAGTGTTTCGTGAGTGGTTGATGCATTATTGCTTAACGAGTTAAGAATTAGTTTTAATTGCGAGTTATCATAGAACTCAAGGTTGTTTACAATAACCTTAATAAACTCATTTATTGTACCAATACTACCCCGTATATCGTGCGATATTAACGACATAAACTTAGATCTGATGGTATTTGCCTGCTGAAGTTGTTGGTTCTTCTCCTCCAACGATCTATTTAATAATAGTATTTCCAGATCACTCTCCAGATGCTGTTTAATTTGGGAAAGCAGGTTTTCGTAATCGGAATTATAATGGTTCTCTTTGTTATCTAAGAAACAAACTGTACCAAATACCTCCCCATCGGGCCAATTTATCGGAAAACCTAAATAGGAGACCATATTAATATCTATATCCGGATTGTTATGTTGCCAGATATGGCTCTTTGTTGCATCTGGTACTAATAATTTTTGTTGTGTACCAATAACTGTCTCGCAATACAGAGCATAAATCAACTCCTCTTGCTGCCCCTTTTGGTATGGATTACCGCTTGTGTTACTATTTAAAAAAACCTCTATAGTCTCTTTGTTTAATCGCATAATTAATGCCGACGGCACATTTGCCAACCGGGCGGCTGTATCAACTAACGATTGCCATTTTTTTAAAATATTATCCTGAATCTCTGGTTTTATTAATGAGCTTATCTTTACACATTTAGTCTCTTGTGTCTCTCTTATTCTAACTTCTGTAAAATTTTCCATTATAATACAATTTAGAGTTATTCAAAACATCTTTAATAGTGGTGTAACAGCATTTAATCCTGCTTACCAAATAAAGAAAGATTGCTTAGTTGGTGGGGTCTGAAAACTACCTGTGAACAGATTGCATTAAGAGTTAAAGTTGTATATCTGCTATATGTTTGATTTAGTTTGCCTTAATTGCAGACTATTATGAGTGTTTTAACTATTTCTCAAACATTGCTCACAAGTTCTCTATATTAATCGCCTTTGTTGACAATAAGAATATTACTTATTCTGCTTGAACAAATACATTTTATGCTATATGCCAGTTGCAATATATTACTGTTATCAATCATCTGTTATGAGGTTTTAATTGTGGTTATCAAATATAGATAAATTTGCTATATATCTATAATGAAATCTTTATGTAATTAGAGGTTTAATTATAGGAGCCTTTTTAAGATAATAGCTTGTAAAAGGATAATATCTAGGTTTTAGAAAACATAATTTCTAAAACCTAGATATAATTTTTTATTATAAAACAATGATAATGAATTATTTTTTTGTTGATTTAATATCTACACGTAATGTGCTTGCGAATGATTGTTTCTTTCTGTAATCAACAAAATTTTGATAAAGATATGACTTAACTCTTGCTTTTATAATTTCCATTGCAACGTGATTTTTTTCATATTTCTTTACAATATTTTGAAGATTTCTGGTTGACATTGTACCATAATAAGAATTGATACTGAATGTAACTAAATCAGAGGCAGGTGTATCTATTTTCCTAGAAGCTTTTTCAAATAAAACGCTTAAATCATTGTGACCAACAGAATAAATAATTTTTCCGAAAATTCCTAAACAAATTTGCAATGAAAAGAATTGGATATAACTATTTACTTTATTTTTAATTTCTTGATTAGAATCATTTTCAGTAACTTTTGATGAAACTGAATCAATTATACTTTGTTTTGAATCAAGAAGACTTTTTCCAAAGAAACTGATTGTACGAAATGCTGTATTGTAAAGTTCTATAATCATATCAACTAACTGGTCGCTAGGTATAGATCCTTTGCGATTTTTTATTATCTGTCCCACAATTTCAATTGCTCTAAAAGACTGAAAGAATGGTAACATGTATTGGTTTAAACCTTTATCGTCTTCAATCTCTCTCCTCAGATCCTCTTTTTCTTTTTTCTTTAGTATTTTCATGTTGTCTTTCGAGTCTAGAATTTCATCTCTATACTCTTTGGGATTACTACTAATATCAATTACATCTGAACTTATTTCTTTGACAATATCCTTAATTAAATCGTAATAATGATCATCTTTATTCAGAGTTATTGGTGCTATATTTTCGAAGGGCATCATTGCTGTAAAAGTAGCCTCTTCAATTAAGAAGTTATCTTTTGTGTGATGGGCAATAAAAACTAATATTTTAGCATTCTTTTCTTGATGGATGTTCGTGCATAGGTATTTTACTTTAGATTTACCTTCCTCTGTTCCTATTTGTTCTGCTATTTTGCGCGCAATTAAGAAATAATATATGTATTCATACGAAAATTGCCATAAGTCATCCTGAATATTTATTAAATGAGAACTTAAAAGATTTCTTTTTAATTTTTCAAATGGGAATCCAACATGATAGGTCTTTATATACTCATTAAAGAAATCTTCCAAATCTTTAACGTCAAAAATATCTTTTTCATTATCATATAGATGTAAGGCAAATTCAGAAAGAAAATTAAAGTATGTATCAATGTACTCATTTTTTACTTTTGCTTTGTTTGCAAGAGCTATATGTATTAGGGTCTGGTAACAATAGCCATATGATGTTTGTTCTAAACTTGTAGTTTTTGTATAAACTAAAGTTTGTAGAATTGAAATTATAAAAACAGGATAAGATGGCATCAATTCATCACCTAACACATTTTCAACTTTATGGAAAGACTCTTTTGTCTTAAACAGTAATAACTCATCAGTTTCAGTATGGGGTGATAAGCTTAGTTTGTGATAATTTTCAATTAATTTGTTCCTTTTTTTATATCCTAGTTGCTTAATATTGAAGACTGATAAATTATTTGATTCTGACTTAATTTTTGATACTAAACCATAAAGAGGATTAGTCGTAATTATAATTTTTCCGAAAATGTTTTCTAAAATGTCAATAATACTCTTTATCGTTTTTGAGTTAAATTTGAGCAAATGTATGTTGTCAAGCAAAATTATTTTTTTACTTCTATCTTCTTGTTTAAATCTCTCATAATCTAAACTATTTTCGCTTAAATATTGATTGTTAAATTCATCTTTAATGTAATTATCTATATTATTGGCATTTTTTAAACGAATACAATCAATGGTAATAGGGTATTTATCTGCGTCAACAAATTTTTTATATAGCATTGAAATGAGACTGGTTTTACCTGATTGATTTTCACCTTCTATTAAACAGGTTTGTATATTATTATCAGTAATTAACTTTTCTGAATCATAATAAGTATATGAATCTACATCTTTGATTTTCGTTTCTGGTGATTCTAAATCAGGAAAGACGAATAGCTCAGAAAGTTTTATTTCTTCTCTATTTTCGGCTGATACAGGTATTTTTAGTGTATCTAAAGCTGATAAATATTCTGAATTATGCTTAAACCTTTTGTGGCTATATTTATCACCATTTAGAGCGATATTTTTTGAGTTACGTTCAGAATATATATCTTCTTGCCAATTATAAACTTTTAATAGACCTTTTTTTGTTTCAATATCAATCGTAACAGTTTGGTAACCAGAGGTATTTGGTGATTGTCCCTGAAAAATATGACCCGAAAAATATAAAGTCTCTTTGTTAGACCATAAATCTGATGAGATTTTATGTTCTGATTCATGCTCATGTCCAGATAATATAATTGAACTATTATCTTCCAAGAATTGCTGGATTTCTTTTCTATTGTTTGTTTCTCCTGAAGAGGTAAACCATGATACAGGATGGTGAAATACAGAGATATTTATTGTTCCTTTTTTTAGAGTAATATTATTTTCTAATTTTTTAATTGGAAAAAACATGTCTGATTTCTCTGATTTTTGGGACATCCAAGAGGTATTTAGGCAATTGAAACAAATTGTGTTTTCTTCTATTTCATCTATAACTTGGTATAATAATTTATTATTTGGGATTTTATTGTATCTTTCATAAAAATTCCAAAATGATTCCTGAATACTTACACATAAGTCTATTACACTGTTGTCTTCTTTGATAGTATTGTAGTTAAGAGACTGAATAATAACTCTTCTTAGCTGATTTTCTTCTTTGAAATCACAATCATGATTACCTGGAGTGATAATAAATTTAACATTATCTATGTTCACTGTTTCGTTTAATTGTGTTTTTAAATTATCTAGAAAAACTGAAACTATGGGGTAGTTTTTGATTATACCTTTATCAATTATGTCTCCAGAAATAACAACATAGATATATTTTAGGTTATTGAAATCAATTCGTATCGCTGATATCAGTTTATTAAGTCGATCAATAGCGAAATTTTTTTCTGATTTAATATGTAAGTCTGTTAGATGTAGTATTCCTATTTTCATATATTTAGTTTTAATGTATTCTTATTATTGAAGTCAACAGGTATTGATTGTTTTTTGAATTTCGTTAGTGTATTATTTTAACACGATTATTTAAAATTCCCAAATATATATAAATACATTTTCTTTACCTAACAGTTAGTTGTTGTGTTTTATGGTGTTTTGTTAAAATAGCTGTATGTTTTGTGTATATTGTTTTTAGGCGTTTGTTATTATTAATAATATTCAATTATATGTATTCTTTATTGTGTAGTTTGTATGGTGATTTTAATATATAGTAATTGCTAAGAGAGTATGTAAATAAAAATTGTTATTCTGAGTTGGAGATATAGATCTCTTACAAGTTTTATCTTAACACTGTATCATAAAAACATCTCTCTGCAAAATTTGGGAATTCTTAGTTTTATGAAAAACATCACATTTTTTATTGTGGGTTTCTCTCTTGTTCAGAATATTTTAACTCTGCATTCTAAAAGTATCTCTCTGTAAATTTTCGGAATCATCCGTTTTTTTTAAAAAAGCCACTCTTACAATAAATTATGTAACGCTTGTTTTGTAAAATTTGATTCTTTGTAAAAAATATGCGACTCTAAGGAGATAGAAAACGACATTTTTTTTAATAAAAGTCATACTTTTTTTTTCATAAATCATTAAAATTTAGGAAAATCTGACATTTTGTATTAAAAATTTGTCTCTGTTGAGTGCTGAAATAATCCATTTTCTGAAAAAAGTGACTCTTTACAACTCCAATATTATTTCTGTTTGTACCTGTTTTACTCTGCATGTATAGAACATTGCTAATCATAATGTGGTAATAGTATCTGAGCACGATTAATTTATTTTGTATATCTCTGTTGGTTGAATTAATATTTGGCGATGTAACCTTTGTTATATATCTTTTTTGTATAAAATGTTGTTATTAAGTATAATAGTGTTTATATTTAATATAGTAGAAGAATTAAATTCAGTATTAACCCATAAAACATCATTTATGAAGAAAAAACAGAAAGATGTAATAGAATCATGTGAACATGTTATTACCAGTACAGACGATCCTGAAATACGAACAGGGTTGGCAAAGTATGGTTACACCAATGAGCGGTTTGATGAGGGTAAAGCTCTGTTGAAATCGGCAAAAAGATTTATTCATAAGCAAGGCGTTGAGCGCAGTGAGATGTATGTTGCTAATGAGAATTTCTTTGCTAAGCGCGATGAGTTTAATCAGTTATATACCGACGATATTAGGTTATGTAGGGTTGTTCTTACAAATAGTCCTGATCTGATTAAGATTGTACCAAATCTTCAGCCTATGTATCCATATGCTAAATGGCAAAAAAACGCATTAACATTCTATGGTAATCTTAACGAGTTACCTTCGGCATTGGAAATACTGCAAAAATTTAACTTTACGCTTGATATTATTAAGAGCAGGATAAGTGATTTAAACCTGATTAATGAACTGTTTCTTTTGCGTTCTAAAGAGAAGGGTGAATCAGAAATGGCAACACAGGAGCGTAATGAGGCTATTGATAAATTGTTAGATTATTGCAATGAGGTACGTGGTATTGCTAAAATAGTATTTGGCAGAAAATCGCAGATACTTGAAAAAATGGGCATTCTTGTTCGCAGTTAAGGTATTTTTTTTAAAATAGTATAATGTTTTAAGATCCGGCAGATGATGTCGGATCTTTACTTTTATATTATCCTTTAGCCGCGGCTCTGCGGTTTATGCTGTTTAGCAGATAGAGGCTTATTACAATAACACCCATTCCTATAATAGATACTGTATCAGGCGATTCGTTTGGTAGCAGTAACCAGCTGAATATAGCTCCGAATATAGGTATTATGAATTTCCATACATTCAGATTTGATACCTTTACACCTTTTCGGCCTAACAGACCAAACCATATTGTTATAGATGTAGCAGACACTGCCGAAAGCCATGCAAGTGATACATAATATTCTGTAGGCTTAACACTCCAGTCCGGCGATTCTAACGGAATTGATACCAACATAAGTGCAGCTCCGCCAATTAACATAGATAATGACGATAATACACGAGGAGGTATATCCTTGCCATCTCTTGCAACAATTACATTACCTGTACTACCTACAATATTATTCAGAACCAGAATGGCAACACCAATAGGTATGGTTGATGTAAGAACAAAATCGGCTCTTCCGAGACTGATAATACATACACCAATAAAACCCAGAATAACAACCCCAACCTTATTCCAGGTCATTTTATCGTTCTTCATTAATATATGAGCCATTACCGATGCAAAAAGAGGCTGAGCACCAATGAGCATTGCTCCAAGTGCTCCCGGCAAATAGTTAACACCGGTATAGAACAGTCCGTATAGCAGAGTGGTTTGTAATATGGCAATCTTAAGTATTATAATAATATGTGGTTTTTTCAGGTTCTTAATTTTTACCCTGAATTGCGGAATAAATGGCATTATAAGAAGTCCGGAGATAAAAAAACGAACCCCTGCAAAATTCAGGGGTGTTGTGTATTGTAGACCAATTTTTATTGCTGCAAACGGAGTTGCCCAGAGCAAACAAGCTACAATAGCCAGAAAATTGGTTGAGTTTATAAATTTATGCACGTTGCTTATATCTTAATTTTAATACCGGCAACAAATGTAGTTGATATTTCATAATAAAGCAGGTTTTATATCAACTAATAACTTATCTATACAGCTTGATTGGATATATTGATAAATTGGTTTTTTATCACTCAGGTTAAATACAATTGTGTTAGTTAATTTTTCTCTTCTTAATCTTGCGCGATTTCTTTACAATGTTACGCCATAAACTACCCTGACTATTTATAATTGTGTAGAAATCGTCGTAATACTCCAGGAGCTCTGTTCGCTCTTTATTGTTTAGTAATTGAAAGTTATTGTGCAGATTGTATATATCTTTCTTACACCTGTTAAATGTATTTATATTGTTGGTAAGGGTTGGTTTGTTTACCTCAAAGCCTCTGTATACACGTTCTGTAACAGATGTTATCTTAAACATCTCCTGTGGTTTTGCATATCGTGCATTAACAGTGCCACTCCAATCAAAATCAAAAGGAACTACAACCGGAGGATCATATCTGTCCATGGATAGAATTTTTATGTTATGCAGATACGGAACAGACCAGTCTGTGTTGCCAATCATATACTGAAACAGAGCAACCTTGTTCATATGCCTGTATGCTGTTTTCTGCGGATGTATATGTTTTATCTTAACAGTTCTGCCACCTAGTCGTTTGGCTAGATTTTTATATCGCTCTATAAAGAATGTGTATGATATAACTGTATCTTTTTTACCTTTGGTATCAATATATTTTATTCTGGCAAGTCTTACTCTCAATGAGCTGTCAGATAACATATTAAAGGTTCTGTATATGAGATACTCTTTAAACAGATACTGTTCATACTCCTCTTTATTGTTACGACAGTGTGTAACCATCTTTAGTTTACTCTGCCCTTCGAATATTGTACCGTTTATAGTAGTTGAGTCAAACTTAATCTGAAGAGGAGGGAAATTACATATAGATCGTTTCTTTCTGAAGTTACCTCTTGTTTTAACCTTTATTCCAATAATTTGCTTCTTATTGTTTATGTTCTGTACAAGAGTAGCTATATGATACTTCTCTTTCTTAATATCTGACTTAAGTTTTTTCATATCGGTTAACAGCTCCAGATCAAGAATCTCATCAGATTTAAATAACCTGTTATATGCTGCGGTATCTTTTACATTCTGCATGTTCCCGAATGAAATACTATATGGTAATATAGATAAACACACACATACTAGTGTGTTAATTATATATCTGTTTACTGACTGCTCCATCTGTTTATATTCTTATCTTTATTCTTTTGTTTATGGCATTACGATACTATTATTCTGTCTCAGTTCAATGTTATTTGATGTCAATGTATTTAACTATTCCGGTCTATAATAGATTCTCTGCTCATGTTCATTTTATCTTATAATTACACTCTGTTTTTATCTCTAAAAAACTGGTGCAAAGATAGATGTTAGACTTCTTAAATAGCTAAAGGTTAATCACAGGTATTAATTATTTGGTCATAAATCATGATCAAGCCCAACTATTATTGCTGAGTTATCATTGTATCTTCTTGCCTCCTTAATTATGTTGTGCTTTAAACTTGCCGGACGGTTTATTATTCTGTAAAATTGGTTGTAATATTTAAGTGTTTGTTTGCGTTCGCTCTCGGTTAGTAACTCAAAGTTGTTGTATAGCTCATATATCATCTCCTTTTTCCGGTTAAAGATTCTTATGTTTCGGTATAGTATTTTGTCTTGTACCACATATCCACGGTAAACTCTCTCTCTTACGCTCTTAATATCAAATACCTCGTTTGGTTCAGAGTATGGAGCAAATACTGCTCCGCTCCAGTCAAAGTCATAAGGTATAGCAATAGGCAGTCGTTTACTGTCTGTGGCAATTATCTTTATGTTGTGCAGATATCGTACCGACCAATCTGTATTACCAATCATATACTGAAAAAGGGATATCTTATTCATATGGCTATGTATGGTACGGGTAGGGTGAACTCTTTTTACCTTAAGAGTTTTGCCACCTAATCTTATGGCAAGATCTCTTGATCGTTCTTTAAAGAAGGTGTACGATACTATTGTGTCTGTTCGTCCCTTCTTGTCAATGTATCTTATTCTGGCAAGTCTTACGCGGTAAGAGCTATCGGTAATTATATTTAGTGTACGGTATATTAGATACTCCTGAAACATATTCTGCAGATATGGTTTTCTGTTTGTTCTGCAGTGGGTAACCATCTTTAATCGTGTTTGTCCCTGAAATATTGTTCCGATGGCAGATACAGAGTCAAAACGCATCTGTATGGGCGGAAAATTACAGATAGATCTCTGTTTTCTGAAATTTCCACGTGTTCTTATCTCTGTGTTTAATATAGTTGTGTCCTGTTTGGTTCTGTATATCAATATAGCTTTCTGATATTTACTCTCTGAGTGATCTTTACGTAGTTTCTTCATGTTTGTAATAAGATCTATATCTATTATACTGTTTTTGCCAAACAGGTGGTTTTCTGTAGAGTGGTTCTGACAGCTTGTGTGGGCTAATGCCGTAACCGTGTATATTACAGAAAATAGTATTACTGTTATAAACCTTATATAATGTGTGGAGTTACGTCTCACTAAACTGATATTTAAACTATTTTTAACAATATTACTTTAATAACAAATACATTTTACGTTAGTTTATTTGTAAGGGTTGTTCTATACTGATATTTTTATTGTGTAATTTATATATGGTAATATGTACAGGTTTATATTTCTCTTAGCATTACTGCTTTATACAGGGCAGTTTTTTGTCTCGGCACAGAATCACAGATATGTTAATATGGTTAACCCTTTTGTGGGAACAAAGAATATGGGACATACCTTTCCGGGTGCTGCATCGCCGTTTGGTATGGTTCAGTTAAGTCCCTCTACAGGGTATCTGTCTATGTATAAAGGTGGGGAGTATAACAGGGAGGTTTACAGGTACTGTGCAGGGTATCAATATAGCGATAGTCTGATTTACGGATTTGCTCATACTCATTTTAGTGGTACCGGGCATTCAGATCTTGGCGATTTTCTTATTATGCCAACAACAGGTAAGGTTAACCTTGAACCGAGTGAATTCAGATCTGTATTTAACCATAGTAGTGAGGAGGCAAAACCCGGTTACTACAGGGTTAATCTTAACAGCTATAATATTAAAGCAGAACATACAGCCACAAAGCGTGTTGGATTGCACAGATACACTTTTGATGAAGGCGATAGTGCAAATATAATACTTGATATGGTGTATAATATATATAACCATAAACAGAAGAATGTATGGACATATATAAGGGTTGAGAATGATACTCTTGTTACCGGCTACAGACAAACAAACGGATGGGCACGTAACAGAACGCTCTATTTTGCAATGTCGTTTTCTGAACCTATAAAGGGTTATGGTCATAAGAAGTTTAAGGAGGTAGTGTATAATGGTTTCTGGCGTAAATTTGATGAGAGAGAGAATTTTCCGGAGATGGCAGGGAGAGATATCAGAGCGTATTTTAGTTTTGATACAGATGTAAGTAATCAGCTTCTTGTAAAGTTTGCTCTGTCTGCTGTTAGTACAGAGGGGGCTATAAGGAATATGAATGCTGAATTGCATCACTGGGATTTTGATAGTACCGTAAGTTCTGTTCAGGATGAGTGGGAGAGGGAGTTATCGGTTATTGAGGCAGATATGATGACCATAAGCCAGATGGAGACCTTTTATACAGCTATGTATCATACTATGTTAAGTCCTGTAACATATTGCGATGTTGATGGTAAGTACAGAGGATTGGATCAGAATATTCATATAGCTGAAGATTTTACCAACTATACAATATTCTCTTTGTGGGATACCTACAGGGCATTACATCCGTTATATAATCTAATAAAACCATATCGTAATGCAGATATGATAAAGAGTATGTTGGCTCATTACAGCCAGAGTGTGCATAAAATGTTGCCAATATGGAGTCACTATTCAAATGAGAATTGGTGTATGATAGGATATCATGCCGTATCGGTTATTGCAGATGCTATAGTGTCTGGTAACCTGAAGGGTGTTGATACAGATAAAGTGTTAGAGGCGTGTATTAATACATCTAATCAACGGTATTTTGACGGTATTGGCGACTATATTGACTATGGATATGTTACAGCAGATGGTAATAGTTCGTCGGTATCAAAAACACTGGAGTATGCATATAATGATTGGTGTATTGCTCAGATTGCAAAGATTGCCGGAAGGAATGAGCTCTATATAGAATATATGAAGAGAGCTGAGAGTTATAAGAATTTGTATGATTCATCTATTGGTTTTATGCGCCCACGAAATAACGATGGTACGTGGCGTACAGATTTTGATCCGATGGATACGCATGGTCAGGGATTTATAGAGGGTAATGCATGGAATTATGGGTTGTACGTGCCGCAGAATATACCACATATGGTTAAGATGATGGGAGGTAAGCGAAGGTTTGAGAAGCATCTGGACAAGCTATTTACAATGCAGATAGATGATAGATATATTGAACATCACGAAGATATTACGCGTGATGGGATAATTGGTAACTATGTGCATGGTAACGAACCCGGACATCATATAGCATATCTGTATAATTATACTGGTGCAGCTTACAAGACCCAGCATAGGGTACGTATGATTATGGATACTATGTATAGTAATGGTGTTGACGGGTTATGTGGTAACGATGATGCCGGACAGATGTCTGCATGGTATATATTCAGCTCGTTAGGATTCTATCCTGTAGCGCCTGGCTCCGGTTATTATGAGATTGGCAGCCCTTTGGTAAAAGCGGCAACCATTAATCTGCCAAACGGAAACAGATTGAGTATTAGAGTGAAAAATCAGGCAAAAGATAATGTTTATGTAAAGAGATTATTTGTTGATGGTAAGATACATAAAGGTCATCGAATAAGTTATAAAAGACTTTTATCGGCATCAGAAATTGTGTTTGAAATGAGAGATTAATAGAAGTATGATTTTTTATCTGCGTTCACTTTAGGAATTTCTCTGGATTTAATGGTGCGTAAAGAATTATTTAATGTCAGTAATTTATCTAATAGAGATTCTGATTTTATGCCTGAATCTTTATGAGGCTTGGTAATATCTATGCCTGCCATTTCGCTTATTAGATAGGCATTTGTTAGATAATCATCAAAAGTATTAGCCTGTTCTAATGCAAGTTTTGCTATTACAGATCGTTTGGCACCATAACTTAATTTATCATGAGGCTCCTCTCCGTATCCAACAGCTCCAATTATTTTCATTGTATATGGTAAGTCGCATGTCAACAGTTTATTCGGGGAGTTTTTGTTTTTTAAATCTCTGTTTAAGTTGTTTAAACTATCAATAAGCGTATTAATATCTTTTGTCTCATCTAATGTGCTCTTCAGATATATAATAAAATTATCAATTTTTATAGATCCCTGTTTTGGAGTAGCGAATTTAAAACTCTGAACATAATTGCATTTGTTACATATATCTATAATCTTATTAATGTACTCAGCTTTATAATAGTCAGGATTTATGTTTAATGTAATTCTTGCTTTTACCTTGTCATCTTCTGATTTAATTACGTGATAATAGTCATAACAAAGTTTGAGTAAATAATTGATATATTTCTGCTTATTTTCATTAGGTAAAGAATCTCTGACAGGTTCTTCTTTGTTTACTTTTTCACATGTTTTCTGGCTTATTAGTTTTATTCCTGGTTTAATTTTAAGTATCAGATCTTTTAATTCTTTGATATCATCATCTGAAATGTAAAGTCTTGATTTATTTTCTCTTTTCTGAGATATTTCATTATATATCTTTTTATCATCGCTATTAGTACATTCTATTAGAAATTTGTTTAAAGACATTTCTGTCTGAACAGAATTATTAAATAAGATATTATTAAAATTTTCACCGAACAGATTCTCGTTATCAAGAACAATATCTTCTATTGATCTGAATGTATGGGGAAGTTTATTTTTCTTCTTGATTATATCCATAATATACGATATAGTACTATCATGTATTGATGGAATAGTTTTTTTTATAGTATCTCTTAAATATTTTATAATTAAAGTAGCTGATAGTATTTCAATGCTTATGAAACTTATTCCATTGTTTATAGCATAAGCAATATAGTTATCTACCTCTTCTGGTACATTATCTCCGATGGATTTGCTGATTTTGTGTTTAACTATATAAATATCATCATAGTCGGAAGTTCCTATATACATAACCCTTTGTATTGGTGCTGTACTGTTGTTGATATCCTTTTTTAGCTGAGATATTTTTTTTGATTCGGGTCTGTTATCAACTATTGTTTTGTGAGTATATCTGTTTGCATTTTTATTGCTGTTATTATTGTTCTCTTCTTTTTTGTTAATGTATCTGTACATAGTATATCTTTTTACATTAAGTTACAACATACAGAATTAAAAGTCAATGTTTTGTAGGAGAGAGTGCGCCATAACAGAATGTATATGGCGCACAAATGTGCTAACCAGGTGGATAGTGAGATTTGGGATGCTATTATAACCCAAGTAGCACTGTGTGTTTTCAATACTCTGGCTGTATTGTGAATAAACACCAAAGCAAAAGCAATGCAATTTTGACTGTATAACTCTATTTGATATTGCATTTACTGCAAAATAGTGCTTAGGTGTTAAAAGAAATATATCACTTTATATCATATAGTGTATATCTGTAATTATCAATCGCAAAAAAGTTTGTAAAGATTATCGGTTACTTTAATCTTCTCATTGTAGGGTATTAATTTTATTCTCCCTTCATGATTGGTGTCGGGAGCGCTTTGTAAACACTTAAGAACAAAATATTTTGTATCTCCTACTGTTGTTGTGCCGTCTATAAGAACTCTGTTTATATCGTTTATAAAAACAGGTCCTCTAACTGTTCTTGCCAGTCCGGTAGTAAGTTTTTGTGCCTCCTGAAATATCTTTAACGACTCTGCAAGAGGTATTCTAAAGCAGCTCTCTCTGTTGTGATCGGCTTCTATAAACATATAGTACGGAACCATATTCATTTTTATCTGCATACTCCACATTGTACTCCATGTTTCGGCACTGTTATTTATTCCTTCAACAATAGGTCCCTGACAGCGTATTATAGCTCCTGTATCCTGAATACGCTTTACTGCCTCTTTTACAATATCGTTATTCAGCTCGTTTGGGTGTGTAAAGTGTGCACAGAAGTTTACATGTTTGCCTCTGCTTTTAATATATCTGAACAGATCAAGTATATCGTTAGAGTCTTTATCTGATATAAATCTGTATGGCCACCAGGCAAGCGATTTAGTACCTACCCGTATTACCTCAACACTATCAATGTCCAGTATAGGCTCTATATATTTTTTTATTGTACCTGCGTTAAGTGTCATAAGATCGGCACCTGTAAATAGTACATCCTTAATCTCTTTATGTTTTCTGATATATTCAACGGGTTCATACGGATCTGTGTATGATGACATTTGTTGAATATCTTTGTCGTTAAACATTATCCATCTGAAGCAGTATGAACAGTATGCATGACATGTTTTTACCATGGGTTCAGGGCAGAGGTTTATGATTGTATCAAAATTTCTGTACATGCCTTTGTGCAGCCCTTTATCTGATATAACAAAGTTATGTTCTGTCTGCTTTAGTTCCGGACCAGACCGTTTTCTTATGTCATCTATAAATGGCTGTAGCTCTTTTTGCTCCATACCAAGCGCAATAAGAGTTTTTATTCTGTTATAGTCATTAGCATTAAGCATCTCTTTTCTTGGAAACAGAAGATTGAAGATAGGATCTTGTGGTATGTTATTCCAATCGATGAGATGTTTGCAGATATAGTTGTTTATCTTAAAATGGAATATATATGACAGAATATCAAACACCTCTCTGTTGGCTTGTGGAAGTTTGTTGTAGTAGATAGTGTTTTTGAATGTTTTGTTGCTGTAGGCAATATAGTTCATAACCGTGCTAAATCTGTTTGTCTGTTATATAAATATACTTATAGGGTTAAGTTCATCTTCTGTTTTTGGCTCTTTTAGCCAACCCATTTTAACAGGTACGTCGTATAGACGACCGGGTGCTGTTCGTCGCCAGAAATGTCTTAAACCGGGAACAATAACCTTTACAACGGGTAGTTTTATATCGGGTTGTGTAAGGTTAAGTATATATGTATTCATACTGTTTTTTTTAGCCATATCTACACAGTAGTTAATGCTATTGTATATTGTTGGTTTACATAGTTGCGGATAATCTTGCTTAATGTTCATTAAGTTGCTATTAGCAGGAACCATATGTTTCTGGTTATCTACTGTGGCACTGTTTAGCCAATTAATAAAGTTTTTATCGTTAATATTTGTGCTGTTGTTGCCTGTAACAACCGGAAAGAGCTGATTAAGCTCAATTACTGCTCTCTCTATAGCTATAGAAGCATCAACATGGGCACCAAATGCATATATTATACTGTCGTTCTTATCGGGCTCGGTATTGTGGCTTATAGCAACAAATACGGGTATATTCATATCTGTGGTAATATCCAGTACATATAGACTTCTGTTATTCTTGTTGTATAACTCTATCATACTATCTATATACTCATTCTCTGCACTTTTTAAATCTACGGCTCTGTATTGTATCATATTATACCACCATATAGCTGCAGCGTCGCGTTCAACCAGTTCAAGTAGTCCCTGAAGAATAGCTTCCTCTAATGTATTTCCGGCTGCACAACCATTTGAGTCAGGGTATGAAAAAGGCGCTCTCTGCTTAATGGGGTATTGTGCATAACAATATTCTGATGGTAAAAGGGCAAAGTTCTGTTCTGTAATGTTGTATACCGGTGTCCAGTCTATCTTGATATCGGGGTTGAATTTTTGAGGAATTAATGCATAGAATTTTGTTGTATTGTTATTGATTACCTCTCTGTTATTATATTGTTGGTTACTGTAAAGCATACATGTGTTTGGATGCAGAGCGTTATCAAGTTGGGTGTATGTGTCATTTATTGTATATCTGTTCTCGTGGTGCATTAAACTATAACGCTCTATTGCTTCGCATATAGCACCCGTTTTTGCCTGTATATCAGATCTGCCTTTTCCTCCATTTGCACTTCTGAGGTGGTGGTTAAGCCAGAACATCGACGTACTTTGTAGTGCAATATTTTTGCCTGAGCTATAGTTGTATATTGATTTGTCGATACTCTGTTTGAACTGCTTTAATTCAGGTATTATACCAGTGATATTGCTTATATGGTGTTTATATCTGTTAAATGTCTCTACTGCTGTAACAGATCTATACCCCCCTGCTCTGTTTGCCAGATTAACATCTCTTTTAATTGTTATGGGAGAGGGGTGTTCTAAAAGAATTTCAGGTTTACCGCATTCAGAGCATTGTGGTCTTTTTATAAGCGTATGTTCTGTACTGTTTATATCTGATGTATTCAGTTCAATTATGCTGTTTTGCAGTTTACTCTCTTTGGTGTATAGGTACTTTACAATTTCGAGTATTGCGGTATTAACTGCTATTGATTCAGACAGAGGATGAGAGATATATGGTCTGTCTATATTATTATCTGTTTTTTTAAGTGCTTTATAGAGTTTGTTTTCGTGATTGTGAAGTTCTGTTCTGTGTTGCAGACATCTCCAACATGCACTCTCATTGTTGTTTGGATCAAATATTGGGCCTAATAGAGGGTTTGTTCCGGTTGTTTTAATTAATATCCACGGAGTTTTTGATGCTATAAACTCTCTGTTTAACTCATCAATATCTCTGTTTGTATAGCTATCGGTAACTACAATATATAGCAAAGCCTTTTTGTTTGTAACAAATCCTGTACTTTTTAATTGCTCTTTTATAGTTGTATTGCTTATTCTCCCTGCTGTTTTTACAGATACCGGAGTGTTGTTTAGTATCTGCCATAGCCTGTCTGTATTGTATCCGTGTTGTTCCCAGAAGGCTTCCTGCTCGGAGCTAAACAATTTTTCGGCTCTTGTTACTATACCATTGTTCTCTAACTGAAACAGAGTAAGAACCGCTTCATTCATAGATGAAGCGGTAAAGTAGTTATTCAGCAAATCCTCTTTTGTTATTGGTTGTTCAGATATCAGCTTTACTATTTTTGTTGCAATCTCTGACTTTATCATTGTTCCATGACGTTCTGATGTTGCAATAGATAGTTCATTGCTGATATCGGTAAAAGAGAATCTGCTGTTTATTCTGTATTTTCTTTCATCCATATTATGAGCAGAATGTAAAGAATATTGGAGCCTCTGTACCTTCATCGTCCGATATCTTCATAAGTATATCCTGTCTTGGCGTTCCTAACGGAAGTTCAAGGATAAGTCTGCTATCTTCCTCTTTTAATAACTGATTATCTAGAATTACAGACAGACTAAAGAAATCTGTATCGTGTTCTTTTGAGGAGTTGGTAAAGGACGATTGCAATGCTTTATGTGGCTTTGGCTCGGCTCCATTCTCACCAACAGATACAAGTTCCTCTTCTGATTGTAATATAGTTACACCCCAGTTTGTTTCAAATAGGCTTATCATCTTATTCTGCTCCAGATTTTTGATATAGAAGAAAGGGTAGTTTATTTCCGGATTAACTATTGTAAATACCTTATACTTTGCAGGTAAAACAATGCTACAGCCGGGCCAGTTCAGAATAGTGTGGCCTTCTCGTGCTATGCTATCTGTAGCTTTTCCCAGATTTAGAGGTTTTTCTGTATCAATTTCATTCTCATAATCCTCTTCTGTAATAGGGAATGAGTATTTCTTATAAGGATAACATATTAACTCACCATTAATGACCTTTACAACACCTCCTCTGGTAATTAATAGTATTCTGAAGTTGTTATTGGTAAGAAACGCTTTAAACAGGTCGTCGTGAAATAGACTTAAAACAGAGTTTAATACATGAAAGCGGTTTACTACGTTTAATACCATAAATCTGGAGGTATTCTCCTGTTTTGTCTCGTCTTCATTAAGAAAGTTATGCGGCTTATGTTCCTCTTCATTAAGATGCCTGTATAAATTTTCAAGGGTTCCGGTAAATCGTTCTGATTCATCATTCGCCTTGAATTTAATGTTTAGCTGCTCATTCAGCTTTACAATCATTGGAAATCCGTCAATTTTATTCATAATCTAAGAATCTTGAGTTAAAAAAATATTTATCTGTCTCACTATTGTATTATCCAGATTAAAATTGGTTATCAGGTCTCTTATTATATCTGTTTGTTGTTTTATAGCTTTGTTATCCAGGCTATCTTTAAATGTAATTACATACTCATATCTGTTTAGTAATTCAGCCCATTTGTTATTATAGGTTTTAGCAAGGTTAATTGATTTGTTAAACAGCTCTTTGGCTTCGTTAGTTATTTTGTTATTTAACCTGTACTCAAGGCATGCATTAAGTGAGTAGACTCTTGGTAATAATGATGTTTCGTTTGTTCTCAGGTTTCGCTCTTTTGTAACATTTATTATCTCCAGTGCTTTTGAGTACTCTTTATTAGATATATATGTATCAACTATTGGCAGATCGTACCAGGTAAGCAGAGCGTCCTGTTTTCCCTGAATTAGTGCATCTCTTACCTTAATGCTGCTCTCTGTTTCGTTATTTATCCAGTCCTGAAAGAATTCAAGAAGACATGACATCCAGTTTGCCTCAATAATATCATTGTACTCCCTTTTTATCTCGTTAAACATCTCTTTTGTGAGTTCTCTCTCATTAAAGTAAAACAGTGTAATCCCTTTAAATATGTATGCCAATATTATGTCTCCCGGATTACCAACCTGTATTGCATAATCCATTGCTTTATTTGTAAAGTCAATAGCTTTATGGTAGTTACCATATATAATATCGATGAGGCAGAGGTTGCCATATGACATTACCAATGGGTCGAATCCTAATAGGTGGAATATATTGAAGTCTTTTAGCTCTAATCCTTCATTAATAACGGAGTTAAGCATCTCTCTTGATTCATTGAATTTACCTTCGCAGAGATTAAGTTGTCCGATACAAGCTCTGATCATTAACCTTAGTTGAGCATCGTTTAGTTCATCAATTCTTGGCGATATAATCTTCTCTAGTCTTCGTGCTTCGTTTTTTTGGTTACTTACGTGCAGGTGATTCAGATACAGGCATTCGCTCTTTAGTACAATATGTTCGTATCGTTCGGCTAACGATTTATGGTTGCTGTACTTTAGAAACTCTATTGCCTCCTCGCAGCTTGTGCATACCGATTTAAAACTTGAAGTACCGTATCCTTCAGTATTTATAAGAACAGGTATGAGAACATCATTTAACATTAACCTGTAGCTATTGTAATCTGTTTTGTTGGTAATGTTTTTAAGCCAAGCCTCAACCTCTTTTATTATCATTGCGGCCTCCTTATTCATCGACTTACCAACCATATTGTTGCATAGTGATATACCGTCTATAATGGCTTTGTTATACTCGCCCGATTTAGCAAGATGGTTTATTGTAACAAATGGACTCTTCTCTGCTATATCGGGGAAGAAGTTTTTAATTGCGTTGTATATATTTCTGTGTATATCTTTTTTGTTGTTATTAATTATGTTGTTGTATGCTGCATCGCGTATAAGGGCATGTCTGAATATATATATGTTATCCTTTACCCTACGTTGTCTATATATTATTCCGGATTTTATTAACTGATGAAGATCGTTCTGTACCATTGCTTCATCTTTAACAGATGATTTTACAAGTAGTTGATAATTAAATTCTCTACCTATTGCAGATGCTATGCATGCAGTTTCTTTTGTGGTGCCTAGTTTATCAAGATTGGCATTCAGCAGATCCTGTATTGTTACAGGTATATTCTCATTATCTATATTATCTGATAATTCATATCTGTTATTGTTGTATGCAATGTATCCTTTATTAGATAACATTGTTGTCAGCTCCTCAACAAAAAGTGGTACACCATCAGATTTGCTATAAATATAGTCAACAGTATTTTTTGAGACTTCTTTATTATCCAGATGTTCTTTTATAATGTGGGTTACAGCATTATCTGATAACGGATCTAACTCTATAGTTGTAATGTTATTATTGTCCTCGTTTTTGTTTCTGGATGTTCCAATTAGCATATAGTTTTCATCCTTTATGTTTTCTGTAAGGAAATCAAGAAACTCAATTGTAGTAGGGTCTGACCAGTGCAGGTCTTCAATTACAAAAAGCAGGTTGTTATTTATATCTGTATCTGTAATACAGCTTTTAAAGATATCAAATATGATCTTCTTTTGTTCTTCTGGTGAAATATCTCTGATATGACATCCTTTAGGTATACTTATCGACATCCATGAACATAGTATCTGTAATGCCATATCGGTGTCGCATTTAATAGTGTTAAGTGCAGATAATATCTTGTTTATCTCAATGTCACAATTGTCAGAGTCTGATATCTCCCACTGTTTTCTGAACATCTTTATAATAGGATATAGGGCATTGTTCTTATATTCAGGCATGCATCTGCACTCTTTAATGGTATTGTTGGCGTCCTGTATATCCTGCTTTATTTTATTTATTAGTTTAGATTTACCAATACCGGCTTGTCCGGTAACTAATATTGCCTCTCCTCTGTTGGTAATTCCACTCCATTTATCTGTTAATGTCTTTATCTCTGTATCTCTGCCTATAATATTTTTGTTATTACTTAATAGGTGTAGTGATGATAATGATTCTGATAAACGCTCTCCTGCAAGGCTATATACATTCTCCTCTGTGCTGTTTATATGTTCAAACTCAAGGAATGGATTTAGTAATTTTTTTGATACATCGCTTACATATACGTTGCCGTATGTAGCCTGGCTCATTAGTTCAAATGCTCTGTTTGGTACACATCCTTGTGGCAATGAGTTACGTCTTATCAGTGCATTACCAGTGTGTATGCCTATCTTTATATTTATACCTACGCCCTGTTGCTGCCTCATTAATGTATCTCTTCTTTTTATCTCAGATATAAGTTCAAGAGCAGTTCGTCCTGCTCGTCTGGCATCGGTATCGCTAGATTCAGGATAACCAAAATAGACTGCAATACTGTTCATAAAATGGCTTGTTACCTGACCGCCCAATCTTAAAGCTGTATCTCTGCACTGATTAAGCTGATCTTTCTGTATTGTATCAAGTATCTCAAGGTCTATATTTGCATTGCTAACGGGAGTTATACTAAGATTCATACATAATACAGTAAGCTGTTTTTTAGAGCCTGTTTGTGCTGTCCATACCATATCATTTGCTACAGTGCCATCGGTATCTCCATTATAGAGTACGCCATTATCTTGTATTAATCCAGACAGCGTATTGAAATTTATCTGCTCAAACTCGTCCATAATATTATCGGCACTGTCTATACGTTTTCTTGGACTCTTTTCTAATACTCTTATTAAAAGATTACCAAGCTGATGCCCTAAGAGTGCTTGAGGTATTGGTACGTTAGATGTCATTAACTGTTTGTGGAATACCTCAGCTATTGATTTTCCGTCCATGACTGGTTTTCCGGTTAGGCACTCAATAGCTATTAATCCCCAAGCATACAGGTCTGATTTTTCTGTTGGCGGCTCACCTCTTAGCTGTTCTGGCGAACTATATGTAGGGGTACCTAAGGTATCGGTTGTTACAGTTAGTTTCTCCTGATTACTCATTCCTGCTTCATTTGTAAATGAGCCTATTCCAAAATCTAAAATCTTTACGTGTGTTTTAGATCCAGATTCAATAATCATTATATTCCCAGGTTTCAGATCTCTGTGTATTATACCTTTTTTATGGGAATATGACAGAGCATCAAGTATCTGCCCCATAATTGCACTCATTTCAGGTGCAGATAGACCTCTTTTTTTAAGTATATAAGATTTAAGTGTATGTCCTTGAATAAATTCAAATACAGCATATGGATTACCGTCTTTAGCATATCCTTTATCTATTAGTTTAACTATGTTTGGGTGGTTTATCTCGGCGCAAAGTTTAATCTCTCTTTCAAACCTTGCAAGGTTATGTTTTATTCTGTGTTCACTTGATTTTGTTTTTAGTGATTTTATGGCGACTACCTGACCTGTACTTATCTGTTCAGCTTTGTATACTTCTCCATATCCACCTTCGCCAATTTTGTCGGTTACTCTGTAGTTACTGTTTTCAAAGCCGTTCTTTTGCGTATTCGGGCTTTGCAAAGTTTCTGTTTCTTTCATACTTGTATGTGGTTTGTTTATTTAGAATGTTAGGTTTTAATGTTCCGGGGTTGTTGTTTTATGCATATGCTCCTTCTTTCTCAATCTCGAAGTTGGACAGACCAAATCTTAACTGTCCTCGTTTTCGTTCAACAATATTTGTAAACAGATGCCCAAAAGGAGGGAGGTCTATTAAAGATTTTCTTAATCTGTATATCAGATTATTTATGTAATATTCATCTACGTCTTTAAGTACTTCCTTACTAAGCGATCTGTTTAGATTGCTTATATCAATCCATCCACTGGCATTCTCAGTAACACCAGATTCTATATCGTTCTTTCGTACACGTGCAAGATGTAGTAAAAGATGGTTATAAGCGCGTGTACCTAGATCCAGTATAAGATCATTTACCTTTATTCTGGCCGATACATTCTCTTCGTCGCTACTTAGTATTAGCTGAAAGCATGCGTCTTTGGTAATATCTATATTTTTTCGTGTTTCAGCTAAACATTCATTCTCAATAAAGATATACTCTTCGTTATCTATTCGGTACTTTTCGCCACCAATAAGTCTGGTTTCTGACTGTCCGTCATCTATTATCCATTGCTGTTGAATATCTCTGAACAGAGCCCATTTAGGATTGCTTTCCGGAAACATTACTCCATTCTGCAAGTCTATAAATTTCTGACTGTTCATAGTTGCAATAAGAAAACTATTGGGTTTGTCACAGTTTGTTATTCGCCATACACAGTCATAACTATTAGAGAATTGTATTGTGTCGTTTAATCTTAGTTTTTGTGTTGCGTGATGAATATGTGAGTTGTTTAACTTTGTACCGTTTGTACTGAAATCTGTTAAGTACCAGCTGTCGTTTTCCCAATATATAACAGCATGCTTTCTGGAAACATCATTCTCTTTTAATATGCAAATGTTGTTTCGGTCTCTCCCTATTGTGTGTTGGTTATGCAGAATGATCCTCTCATCTGTTTTTGCATTTTCAATTATACCCATATAAGAATCAATTTAATTAAAAATACTATGTAGTTTGTTTTTAGTTTGTTATGTCTGACAAGACCAACCTGTGCGTATCAAATATTATGCTGTGCGGGTTTATCAGAATATATGTGTAGGTAAATATAAATAATAATGCCTATACAAGCAAGAGTAATGTGTATATTCTTAACTTACCGTTTAATACTTATTAATGATGTGTTTTTTAATATTTTTATAAGTTGTTAATTCATTGCTTTAACATTCAACAACCTTGTTAAGAGCTATATACCATATGTATCCTTTTGGGTTGTCTATACCACATTTTGTTAATATCTTGCAATACTCTTTTACCTGCTTATTATAATCATCGCTCTCTTTATCTCCAAATTTATAGTCAATTATCTCTGCACAGTTACCTTTTAATATTATTCTATCGGGTCTTTTCAGTTTATCTACACCAGCAAGTATATCTCTCTCGTTTAGTACAGTTCCCTGATTGTTAAACCAGTCATATTGACTAACAGAATCGATAGCATCTTTTAGTAAACGTTTGATATCTTCTCTGTTTAGTTTTAGTTGATCTATTACTATACCATATCTGTTTACAGCGTGCTCAAGATCATTCTCTTCTGATATATCAGACAGTATATTGTGCATTAATTCACCTTGTGTAGCTTTATCGCTTTTAAACAGATCCATATCGTTTAGTGTATATTCAGATGCTATACTTTTGATATTTAGCTTGTGACTATTTTGTATATTCTCTTCTCTGTTGTGTATTGTATCGCTCTCTGCTTTGCCAAATGTAAACAGACCGTCCTCAATATTGGTATCATTAAAAATATCAGGATAGTTGTTATCATCTATATGCGGAAAACTCTCCTGAGCATTTACAAAGAATGATATGAGGTTCCCAACGGTTTGTATTTTATCTGTACCCTCTTCGTATCCTACATACAGGTAATCTTTAGCTCTTGTAAAGGCAACATACATCATATTATATGCATCTACCATAGAGTTAAAACGTTCCTCGATATAATCAGCACAGAATACCGAGTTTAACAGACTTTTGTTATACTGAATTGGGATGAGTGATAACTTATTAAAGGGTTCAACGTTTGATTTACACCATAATATATTTTTCATAGATGCATTTGGTTCAAATCTCCAATCGGCAAAAGGTATTATTACAGCTTTGTATTCAAGTCCTTTGCTTTTGTGTATTGTCATAACCCTTACGGCACTGGTCTTTTCTGGCAGCTGGATAGATTTGTCGTAACCTCTTGTATTCCACCATTCAATAAATGCAGATAGGGTAGGGCTGTTTTTTGTACAGAAGTTATTTAGTATATCAGTAAAAGTGTGAAGGTATACTCTGTCGTTTCTGCTTATATTTATTTTGTTAAGTACAGTTCTTACCATCTCTGTTGGCAATGTTGAGCCATTTGGTCTACTGGTTTCGAATATTGTATCTTCTATGTTCTCTATCTGATTATCTGTATCTATAAACAGTTTGTCCTGATCTTGTTTGTTATTCTTTAATATATTGTAGTTTACAATAATATCCTGTTCGTTCGGAAGATCTTTAGGTTGTGTATATTTACGCATTAAACCTATTATAAATCTTATTAATGTTGAGTTTGTAAGAAATAGCGATTCATTTGATATAACATTAAACTTATCTTCAGTTTTGGCAGATTGAGACTCTTTTATCAGGGCATCAGCAATTAGTTTTCCTTCAGATTTTGTTCGTACTAATACTGCAATATCCTCTGGATTATATAATTTAAGTAGTTCTTTTACCTTTTTAACGGTATCAATAACTCGCTCACCTTTTGTAATATCTTTCTGGTAACTGCGTAACTCAATTTTACCTCCGGCATTGGTTGTATTGCCAATTTTCTGATATGAGTTACGGTACATGTTCTTAAGTTTTTGACTATACTCAGATACATCCTCGCTACTGTCAATCAAAAAGCTATTAAAATCTGTCTGTAATATTGTTGTTGCTTTACTAAAGAAATAGTTGTTAAAATCTATAATATTCTTTTTGCTTCGCCAGTTATAATCCAGATTATTAAGACTTACAATCTCTTCACCAAAATCCTGTTCAGCTCTCTCACCAAGAATTCTCCAGTCGCCATTTCTCCATCTGTAGATACTCTGTTTTACATCACCAACAATAATATTCTTATTGCCATCCCCTATACTGTTTTCAATAAGTGGTTTAAAGTTACTCCACTGTACTGTTGATGTATCCTGAAACTCATCTATAATGTAATATTTAAGGATGTTTCCTGCCTTCTCATATATAAACGGAATGTCGCTGTTTTCAATAATCCTTGAGATGAATATTCCAACATCAGATATTAGAAATATATTTTTGTCGGCCTCTATCTCTTTTATTTTTTTTCTTATATCAGATAATACTCCTAACGAGTATGTATTTTTCTTAATAACATTTGCACTATTATATTTTACAATACCCTTTTCCTGATATTCAATAGCGCTTTTTAATATGGGTAATATATGTTCTATAAAGATATCGGTAGCAGCATTTGTTTTTCCAACAGTATCTGGTTTCTCAATGTATGATAGCACCCTTGCCGATGGATTATCATATGTTTTTTTCTTTATTCTGTTAAAGAATGAGATGAAACCTTTGTCACCATATTTATAATCCTTTACAGGTATGCCGTTTGTCTTTAATATATTAAACACACTATCTGTAAATTTATCCATTCCCTCTTCAAACTCAGAGGTTATATAATTTATATTATTCAGATATTCATCAATAAGTTTTTTATCAGAGAATTGGGTATCGAATATCTCATTATTTGTTTGAAAACTCTCCACAAAGAGTTGTTTACCAAGTGATATTAACTCTTTGCGCATATCCCAGTTTTTTCCATCCTTAATTCTGCTTACAGCAAACTCCGATAACCATGCAGATAGCTCCTTATTTGTATCTACCTCTTTAATCAGAATATCAACAGCCTGTTCTAGTACAATTGCATTATTCAGTTCAATTTCAAAACCAAATGAGAGTCCTGTTTCGCGTGTAAACGATTTAAGAATTTCCTGAAAGAAACTATCAATTGTTTTAACATTAAAACGTCCGTAGTCATGAATTAGGTGTCTTAATACTTTTAGTGCACGATCTTTTAATTGATCTTTACTTATGTTCAGATGACCTGTAAGCTCTTCTATATAATTGCTCTCATTTCCAGATGCCAGTTTATTCAGCTCTGCAACAATTCTACTTTTCATCTCTCCGGCAGCTTTGTTTGTAAATGTAACGGCCAGAATGGTTCTGTAGTTTTTAATCTCACTAAGTATGATTTTAAGATACTCACCTGTAATTCTGTAGGTTTTTCCTGCTCCGGCTGATGCTTTATATATAGAGAATGACATAATTTATGTTTTTGAATGCTTCTTCAAAGATATAGGATTCTTTTCTGTAACAAATATCTATTTGTACATTTGCGGGATTAATATTTGTTTTGATAGTTATGTTAAATTACGACGAACCATTATACAGACCTCCCAGTGAGGCATATTCTCTTATATTGCAAGCAACAATTGGATGCTCATGGAATCAGTGTGCGTTCTGTGAGATGTATTCAACTAAAAAATTTAGGGTTAAAGAGGAGAAGATACTATTTGAAGAGATTGATAGCCTTAAGATGTGGGGTGATGATATAAAAAAGGTGTTTATTGCAGATGGAAATTCGTTTGTTTTGTCGTTTGCCAAACTGAGCAGAATACTTGATAAATTAAATGATAGCTTTCCTAAGTTAAACAGGGTATCTGCTTATGCTCTGCCAAGAGATATTGCTGCAAAAACAGATGAAGAGCTAAAAGAACTTGTCGAAAAAGGATTGAAACTGCTATATGTTGGTGTTGAATCTGGCGACGATGAGTTGCTAAAAGCGATAAATAAGAATGAGAGCTTTGATGCTATGTCTGAAGCATTGCAACGAGCACGCAGAGCAGGAATTAAATTATCTATAATGATATTAAATGGTTTGGGAGGAAAACACTATAGCCGAAATCATGCAATAAATTCGGCACGGCTTATGAATGAAGTTCAGCCAGAGTACCTGTCTACACTGGTACTTAGTTATCCAAGGGGTTGTGATCATTATAAGAGTAAGTTTAAAGGCAATTTTGAGCCACATGATACTATAGGACTTATTAATGAGATGGGGTATTTTATAGCTAATCTGGAGCTGGATAATACAGTATTCAGAAGCGATCATGCATCTAATTATCTGGTATTGCGTGGTAACCTGAATCGAGATAAGGATATGCTGCTTGCTAAAATTGGTGAGGTGTTAACTGATCCTGATAATGCAAACCTGCGTCCTGAATGGATGAGAGGTCTATAAGCTTTTACACAAATAACACCCAATACTTAATAAGTAAGCTATTGGGTGTATGTTTATATTTGATTTTTGTTATTGTATTCTAACAATTACCCTTCCTCGGCTCTTTTTACTCTGCATTAATGTTATATATTCATCAACATTGTCTAAAGAAGTTTCTGTAACAAACTGCTCAATGCTATTGGGGTACCATTCATCTGCAATTTTGCCCCAAACCTCTTCTCTGACTGATGAACTACAGTTTTGAGAATCAATACCAAGTAGATTTACACCTCTCAGAATAAATGGATATACCGATGTGTTAAGGTCTCCTGAACCAATGTTGCCACAACATGATATACTACCATTAGGAGCACAACCTTTAATAATTGTTGCCAGAGTGTTGCCACCAACAACATCTATTGCTCCAGCCCATTGAGGTTTTAACATAACCCTTCCGCTATTATCGTCGGTAATGCTTTTGTCTACCCTGCTATTGGCTCCAAGTATATCTAGAATATCATTGCCATCGTTCAGATCTGTGCTTGCTGCAATAGTCTTAAAACCTATCTTATTTAGCATTGCAATAGCAACACTACCTACTCCTCCTAATGCACCTGTAACTATAATGTTTCCCATATCCGGTTTTTGTCCGGCAATAAGAAGTTTGTTGATACATAACGCTGCGGTTAAACCTGCTGTGCCTATTACCATTGCCTGACGAGTAGTCATACTGTCTGGTAGTTTTACAGCCCAGCTCTCCGGTACACTGATATATTCAGATAATCCTCCATCCGTGTTCATCCCCAGATCAAAACCTGTTATAATTACTTTGTCGCCTTTACTGAAAGTTCCACTTTTCGATTCTTCCACAGTACCTGCAGCATCAATACCTGGTGTGTGAGGATAGTTTTTTGTTACACCTCTGTTTCCGGAGCATGACAATGCATCCTTATAGTTTAGTGATGAGTACTCTACGCGTATTAACAGATCACCTTCTGGTAAATCTGTTATGCTTCTGTTCTCAATACCTCTGATGTATTTGCCATCTTTTTCGGTAATTCTTAAAGCTCTAAATTCGTTACTCATATAAATATTATTAAGTTTGTATGCTAAATATGTTAACAAAAGTATAAGTAATTTATTTATATATCAATAACTTACATTTTATACTATTGCTAACATTTATTTCGGATATACTGTAAATCAATTTATATGGATGTTTCCTTTTTTTATATCTGTATAGTTGTTGTAAACATCCGATCTTTATTGGCAATAATTGTAGAACGAATATTAAAACTCTGCTATATATGCAGATATATAAATAATGAAGATAGGAATCTGCCCGATAGATACATTTATAGAAGCATTTAAGGGAAAAAGAAAATCGACAATAATGTTGCATCTGAAGAGTGGAGCAAAACGCTATAATGAGATTGTGAAACTTATACCTGATATCAGCGATAGAATGTTAAGTAAACAACTCAAGGAACTTGAGCAGGATGGCTTTATATCAAAAGAGATATTTCCTGTTGTTCCACCAAAGGTTGAGTACTCATTAACAAATCTGGGTGTAGAGGTGTTACCTGTTCTTAAAGCTATGTTTAGTTGTGGCAAGGTATTAGAGAAGAGTTGTGAGAATTAGTGCTGTATCTCCTTAATTAATGTGCTTGCCTGTTTTGATGGCGTAATATTAAATTTTGTTTTATATAGCCTTATGAAATGACTTACATTTTCGAAGCCTAACTTCCATGCAGTTTCGTTAACACTGTTTGTGAGCAGAAGTTCTTTTGCTTTTAGAAGTTTAAGATGCGTGTAGTATGCATTTGGCGAAAATCCAACAATATTTTTGAATTTACGGGAGAATGCCGGCATAGACAAACATAACTCACTGGCAATATCCTGTAGTTGTATTCCAGGAACCAGATTACTCTTCATTATATTAATAGCTCTGGATATAGGATGATTAAAGTTCTTTGTAACAATATGGTTAACGCCAGCATCTTTAAGCAGAAAATAACTTAGCTCTTGTACGTAAAGATCCATTAGGAACTTTGTGTCGCGCTCTTTAGTGTTTGTGAGTGCGTGTGATATACGTTTCATGCAGAACTCTACACTACCTGAGTTACTTCCTAAAAACAGATCCTCTTTTGTTATATCTGTGTTAATAAATTCCAGATCGGATGATATTTTTTCACCCGTTTTTGTAATCAGTTCATCGCTAAGTTCTAATACAAGAGCCTTGGTGGGCTTCTCTATAAGCATATCAACAGAAGAGTGTGGTGGTAACAGAATATAACTGTCTTTATCGTATGTAAATCTGTCGTTATTATTGATGGCTACATGCTTCTCTCCATCAATAATAGTGCACATTCTGTTATACTGATAACTCTTATACTCATCCCTGAATAATGAATCAAACTCGTAATATAATACCTTAACACAATCGGTTTCAAAACCGTTGCCGAACTCCTGTTTTCTGTCAAAAGTGTGTAACATAAGCCTGATATTTTCTCGGTGTTAAAAATGGACTATTCTAAAAAAATTGAGACTATCCCTTTTTACAATACAAAGATACCTTTGTTAATGAAATAACAATATAAAAACTAGTTAATAAAATTTAAAAATAGAAGGATGAAACAGACGTATAGATTTTTTATGCCTCCGGTTACACTGATGGGAGAGGGATGTTTGGCAGATGCCGGAAAAGATATTGTATCAATGGGTTTTAAAAAGGCACTTATTGTTACAGATAAAGATCTTGTTAAGATTGGTCTGATTAATAAGCTTACAACTGTTCTTGATAGTCAGAGTATTGACTATGTAATATTTGATGGAACACAGCCAAACCCAACTGTTACAAATGTACATGACGGGCTAAAAATACTTAAGGATAATGATTGCGATTTTGTTATGTCATTCGGCGGAGGATCGCCACATGATTGTGCAAAAGGTATTGCTCTTGTAGCAACTAATGGTGGTTCAATTGCTGATTATGAGGGAGTGAATGTATCAAAAAAACCTCAGTTGCCACTTGTTGCAGTTAATACAACTGCTGGCACTGCAAGTGAGATGACAATATTTGCTATTATTACAGACGAAGATCGTCATGTTAAAATGGCAATTGTTGATAAGCATACAAACCCGATTATGGGGGTTAATGACCCTGAGCTTATGGTCGCAATGCCAAAATCGCTTACAGCAGCTACAGGAATGGATGCCTTAACACATGCTGTTGAAGCTTATGTCTCTACAATTGCAACACCGGTAACTGATGGTTGTGCTGTACAAGCTATAAAACTTATAAGTAAATATCTTAAGCGTGCAGTTGATAACGGAGAAGATATGGAAGCACGTGATAAGATGGCATATGCAGAGTATCTTGCAGGAATGGCTTTTAATAATGCGAGTTTAGGATATGTACACGCTATGGCACATCAGTTAGGCGGTTTTTATGATTTACCACATGGTGTTTGTAATGCTATTTTATTACCTCATGTTCAGAAATACAATGCAACTGTGGTGCCAGATCGTTTAGCCGATGTTGCTGTAGCAATGGGTGTTGATACTACCAGTATGTCTGTCAACGACGCAGCTAATGCTGCAATACAGGCTATTAAAGAGTTGTCGGTATCTGTTAAAATACCTGCAGGGTTAAAAGAACTTAATGTTAAAACAGAAGATTTTGATATTCTTGCCACTAATGCGTTAAAAGATGCTTGTGGACTTACAAATCCAAAGCAGGCTTCGCATAAGGAGATAGTAAATATTTTTGCAGAAGCAATGTAATATCTGAGCAATATTGTATTGATATATGTAACTAAACGAGCATGAGAATGGTCATTTACACACAATAAGAATGATTATAAATGCTAGTTCAATTTGACTATTGCAAGGAAAAAATAAGCATATAGCATAATAGTTCTACTAATTAGGTAGTACTTCAGAGATGAGTGAAAACCCCGATGATTTATTTTATCGGGGTTTTGTGTGTTTGTATATGGATAGGTATATATAATTATTTAATAATACATTATATCTATTTATATACCTGTGTTTTTTATTTAATGTTATAGAAAATTGTTATTTACATGTTGTAACATGTAAATATACAATTGTTGATATACTTGTTAAACAAGGAGATAGTGTTGTAATCTTAAAATAGGTATAAATAATTATACCAAATAGTATGTTTTGTTGCGTCATTCTTTGTTTAATAGCTTCTGCTTTTTTATATTCGAACCGTTAAAATATTTTGTGGATTGAGCATGAGAAATTTATTTATTGTTGCTTTTGTGCTGTTATCAGTTTTGTTATCAGCTAAAGAGCCTGAAAATACACTAGATATAAATCGCGGAGTTATTTTACATTCTGATATAAATGTATCTAACGTAAAAGGGGTGGATATAGAAACTGTTAAACCAACTTTAACACAAGAACTCTTTATTATAGATTCAATAGTATATATTCTGTCGGATGCATTTAACTACCATAACGTATGCACTGTTCTTATTAAGCAATGCTTGATAAAAAGAAACCTTATTACAGATAATACATTTAGATTTATGGGTGCTGTATATTGTAACTGCAGTGTGTCTGGAATTAGCGATATACACCTTAAACACATACCAAATATTGATGTACCTGTTGAATAATCAATTTTTTAATAAATATAGACTATGAGAAAATTATTAACTGTTTTAGTGTTATGTACACTATCAATGGCTCTGTTCGGACAAAGCAAGAAGTATGCAACAGCAAATGAAGATTTGATTGTTAAGTTTCATGTCAATCACTCATCAAACTACATTCTTAAAACTACAATTGTTGAATGTACAGCAAACGGGGTTACATGTAACAATACAAATGGCGAGGTTTTTATACCAAGGGATAATTTTAATAGCGGAAATGATTTTACATTAGGTAAGTTAAAAGTTAAATTAGAGCTATTCAAAAGTAATGGTCAGTTACATGCTGTAGGAGGCTGTACTGTATCTAATGTATATCTGTATGATTATCCTCATATAGTTCAGAACCTGAGAATTAAGAATGTAAATAATATTCTGATGAAAATTGTTGCATTACCAACAGAATAAACATTTAAACCTGAGGTATGTAAGGGGATTTGTTCTGATCATATTTCTGGTGAAATAAACCTAATATTAATTTATTAATTACATTAAAATGAAAAAATTACTTGTATTACTAAGTCTTAGTATTATCTCTTTTTCACTACTAGGGCAAACAGGGAAACGTGCTTATGCAAATGAGGACTTAATTGTTAAATTTAACGTAAATCATTCATCAAATTACATTCTTAAAACAACTATTCTAGAATGTAGTGCCAGCGGAGTTACATGTAATAATACTAATGGCGAGGTATTTATACCACGTAATAATTTTAATACATGGAATGGTTTTAAATTGGCCAGATTAAAAGTAAGACTAGAGTTGTTTAACCTATCCGGTGAACTGCATGCTGTTGGTGGCTGTACATTAACAAATGTTCACCTGTATGATTATCCGCATATTGTTCAGAATCTAAGAATTAAGAATGTTAATAATATTCTAATGGCAATTGTTGCACAACTTGAAGATTCTATAAAATAGCTATTTCAGACATGAGGTTACCTTCAGGTATGAATGTTATCTCAGAATAAAATAGACATAAATCTACTAATCAATTTAAAATTTATTAAGATGAAAAAAGTTTTTTTAGCACTTAGCCTTGCGTTACTATCAGTTGTAGTAATGGGACAAGCAGTTAATAAACGTGCACACGCAAATGAGGATCTGATTATCAGATACAATGTAGGTACAAATTATGGATATGTACAAACTACAGTAACTTACTGTTCTGTTCCTGGAGCAGTGTCAAACATGTACGTGGTATAAAAACCTCACCATTTGAACTGTTTGACACTGCTCCAGGAACAGAACAGTAAGTTACTGTAGTTTGTACATATCCATAATTTGTACCTA
>DKJY01000164.1 GCA_002454955.1 Bacteroidales bacterium UBA6680 | reverse complement strand
GGAAAAATAGTTAAAAGATAATCAACACGTTCCTATAGAGGTCTATTATAACTAATCGGCCTCTTAACTTTATCTATCGCGGGATTATTCCCCAAAAAAAGGCTGTCCGTTCAGGGCAGCCTCTTTAATATACTATAAACTAACTTTTCACTTTTCATCTTGCTCAATATTTCCGGGTTTTCTGTTTGATATAACCCTGTTTATATCGCCAACTATTGTGCTTAGCTCCTCATAAAGTTCACCGTACATATCTTTATTGGCAATAGCCATAACCTCTATATAGGCAAGTAGTTCTCTGTTTACTTTATTACGAATCTCAGGTAAAAGCTTTGATGCAGATGTCTCTTTTTGCTGCTCAGTCTGCTTAGCAATATTATCACTAACAGTTATTTTCCACTCCTCCGCTACTGCAACCATAGCATCAAAATATCTGGCAACATGTGCTAAATCACCATTAATTATTGCAGCTATCTCAACCGACTGAAGATCCTTAATAAGAGCATCCATAGATACTGTCTGATCCTTATAAGATTGACTAATTATCTCCAGACCATAACGGTCAAGCACACTAAATACAATATTGGCGGCATTACGCTCAGCCTCATTCTCAGAGAACGTAAGACCTTTTACAACATAATAGAATGCGCGTAGAGTATTATCTCTTCTGAAATCCATTACATTAAGCTCTGATCTCTGAGAACCTTTGTTAATTACATCAGTAAATGAATCATACAGATATATAATCTTATCTGTAACCAGTACCAGGTAGGTATCAGACGATAAATTACTCCTTTTAATAACCTTAATGATGTTACCCAATACAAAGTTAAGGTCGCTTACATTAGCTTTTGAGTAAATTCTTAAAACTTTTTTCATAGTATGATTATTAGTTTTCATTTAACCGGTATTACAGATAACCGGTGTATTCTATGCTCTTTCGGCAGCTTTATATAGCTGCAAATTATATATGTATAAGAAAGTTAAGAACAAAATATTCAAAAGTCAATAGTTTGTGCAAATTTTTTTATTTCGTGAATCCTGGAAACATTTAACATTAAGTCGGTTCACAGAAAAATTTATACACTAACATGTACAAGTTGATGTTTTTGAACGCCTTTTTTATTGTAAACACTCACTGTTGCCTTTTTCAGAGATTTTTTTTGCCCAATAGCAACTAATTCTTTACAAATCAATATAATGGTAAGAATTGCATCTTTTACTTTTAGGTAAAAATGAGTTCTGAAAGTGGCGTAAACATTTACCTTAATGGTAAAAAAAGTTACAGAAGTGCATAAAGTACCTTCTTTTTATGGTTTTGGTAAATCAATCTGGTCAATTACATATGCAAACTGCTGTTTTAGATTTTTTTTATGACTAAAAGCATCTACTGTAATGGTAAAAAAAATTGCGGAAGTGCATAAAGTAGTTGCTTATCATCATTTTGGCACATTAATTTGGTCAACAGCAAAAACAAGTGATATTTCCGGAAAACTTTTCAGGCAGAGAGCAGTTGTTACAACCTTAGTTTTTTTATGTATTCATAAACTAATTATTACTACAACAAAAAATTAACTGCTCTCCTATTATTATAAAATAACATTACAGTTATCTTTATATTTTATAACCAAAACACACTATGTTATGAATCCTAATACCGATTATGTATACAACTCTATAAGAGAATCGTTAAAATTTGTTGAGACAAAACATGCAGGTCTGTTGGTTGTAAACAGCGGATTACTATTTGGCATATTCACAATATATAAAGAGGTGAATATGTTAAACAACTGGTTAATAATATTTCCTGCAATACCATTTATTATCTCAATAGCTCTGTCGTTATATGCATTTTACCCAAGATTTAAACGCAAAAAGAGTAAGAAGCCAGACATAAACCTGTTTTTTGCAGAGGGTGTGGCACAACAGACACCTGATAAACTAAAAGAACTTATTAATAATGAAAATACAGTTGAGAATAATCTTATTACCTGGATACATACAACAGCAAAAATTACCGCTAAAAAATATCGTCTGTTTCGCAGAGCTGTTTTAGGAACAATTGCCGGTATTCTTGTATCTGTATTATATACACTTTTGTGTGTTATATGCAACATTAGCTGATACATATTAAAACAGCATATGTAAAGCTGTTCTCTGGTTATTATTGTAATATGCATTATAGCTATATACTTAAGTTTTAGCAGCAACACATATAATTCAGCCCCGGAATTATAGATATGTTGACACCAAACGGTGCTATTAATATACTGTTTAACAAAAAAACTGAACATTATGTCAGAAAGATCATATATAAATGATAGAGATAAAAGAGAGAAGGAGCGTTTAATGGTTCCAATGGCTATATACTCTAATATTGCCACATCGTCTGTTGAGAAGATTGTTAATATCGATAAAAAAGCTGATAATGAGGATGCGTTATTAACATTTATAAGAAACCATAAAACATATAAAGATGAAGATAAACCAGAGTTTATATTTAAACTGCAGAATAATATATACCTGTTTGACTGGCTTATAAAAAACGAAATACTTCTTAAACAGAGTGATAACGAAGAGATAATAAGAACCAACTTTACACACGCTGTTGAACTACTTGAACTTCTGAACTATATTAGAAACATTCATGCACACACAAAACATACAACCATAAAAATTGAGGATTTTCTCAACAACAAACCACATATAAAAGATGCTATTATAACACTGTACAATATAGCCACATACAATGCTGGAGTTGCACTACCTGCAATATATAGCGGACAACGGGCTATATTTGAGTTTACCAGAAATAACAACGGAGCAGAGTTTATTACCGACAGAGATGGTAACAAGATAAATGGTTCTTTTGACAATAAATTTACTCTTACCGGATATATATTCTATATATCGCTGTTTCTGTTAAAGCATGAGGTCAGCGATTTCTTAAATGCACTTGAGCAGAGTGTATACATTTTTAATAAAATAAAAGAGAGACAGCAATTCCGCGATACAAATCCTAAAGAAAGGTATCCTGAAGAGCTGGTAAATAAACGTAAACACTTTTTATATGCGCGCAATGTATATACACAGTTTGCAATAAGAGGACATATAGATACATTTTTTAACAGCAGTGAGTACACAACACGTGAGCGTGCTCTATCTGTTATGGAGTATCTTAAACGTTGCCCTGCAGAGCGTTTGGTTACACCATTTGCCAATAGTGCCAATAAAGATTGGGAGATAGAGAACAGAGAGAGCAGTGATATATATCTTGACCCACATAAAGAGGTAAGATTAACAGGCTATAACCAACCATATCCGCTGAGAGAGAAGAATAAGTTTTTTGAATACGCTGTACAGTATCTGTATGAGGAGATGCAAACCCTTGGTATGTACAACAAAGGTGAAAACAAATGGTTATGGGCACTACATGCTCCGGCAGCAATGCTGAATGAGCAGAAGAGAGAGTATAACAATGATAACAGAAGGATTCCTAAACACAAAAAGTATATATGGGATATACCTGACAACAAAAACTATACAATAAATGATCGTGGTGAGAATAATGGATTTCCGTTCTTCTTTGAACGTGGCAAAGATGGCTGTTATAACCACGCTCTGTTCAGGTTAGAGAGAGGTTCAGGCGATAAGAGTAAGGTTGTTATAGGTAAACTCAGTGCCGATGCACTATGCACTATTCTTGAAAACTATCTGTACAGATTCCCTGTAAAAAAAGATACTGAAATAAAGAAGAAGGAGAGAATAGCATACTTTAATATACTGTTTGTAAATATATTTAACCAGATAGAGGGTAAGTGTAATAATGGGCGAGGCAACAGAGAGAGAGCAGCTATTACTAAAGAGCAGATAAAGAATAAGATAGAGATACTGCGCAGCAGAGAGGCTGAGAAGATAAAAGAGATAGAGGATGTTGATGAAAGAAACAGCAGAATCAGATTTGGTGGGCATAATCACCATGTTAAGGCTACCTATATAGCAAAAACATGGAATAAGATGATTATGTACGGACAGGAGAATAATCCGGCTCATGCCGAGGATTACAATGGTATTACCGGTGGAAAGAGCGGTTATATGGAGATAGTATGCCTGCTTACCGAACTGGGCAGCAGAAGAGATACTGCTGTAACACAAACTGTGTTAGATGAGCTTTTCAGAAATCTTAAAGGCTTGGGAAACAAAAACAGAATAGGAAACAACTACTACGCATTAATAAACAAGCAGATAAGAGAGTCTGGTATTATGGGTAAATCGGGATCTCCTGAACCCATAAAGAGGAACAAAACACTTAACGATCTGTACAAACAGGCTAAAGAGTATAACCAGGCTGTTTTAAACAGAATGGAGCAGAAGCTTGATGGTGAATTTAATGCCGACGAGTGGCGTCCTAACGCTGAGATGCGCTGGCTAAAACTGCGCGACAACAGAACACCACAAGCAGCAAACTATATGGAGAAACCTCCTAAGGATAGAGATACCGGTATATATAATGTTGATAAACACTTCTACTCTGTTGTGGGTGTAAAGTATATAGATCAGATAGAAGTTGGACGGGATAGTAACTGTTTATCAAAAACCCGTTTATGTTCGCTGCATAACAGAATATATCCGGGTGCAAATAATAATACACTTCTGTATAAGCAGTTTTACAATACCGATGTTTGGGACAATATAAGCAGATCGGACAGACAGAGGCTGTTTAATATTAAAAGACAAGATACAATACTGTCGCATATTGCATACTACTATACAATAAAGATAGATGATGAGTATCAGAACAGAACGTTATCGTCGTTAGAGTTTGATAAAGACTATATCACAATCTCTGTTAACCGGATATTTATAAATACATACTACAGATATCTTAAGCAGAACAGGTATCGTATGATTCCGCAACAGATAAAGCGTATTGCCGACATTGTTACTGATAATAACCTTATAGAGAGTAATACAATTAGCTTTGCACCTATTGTAAAAAAGAGAAAGGCTGACCTTACAAATGATGAGCGTTTCTCGTTCCTTTCGGTTGAAGAAAAAAAAATGAGATGGTATGAGGCAAATCAGTTAGCAGATAAAAAACTCAAAGATATTAAGGAGGATACTGTTTTTATAAGGATAACTGAAAACCCCGACAGATTCTATCTGACAGACATTATTACAGGCTATAACATATGCCGAATGGCATTTGTAGACAGACTATTGAGGATAGAGAGGGATACCGTAAAACAATTTAATCTTACATCAGACAAAGGGTATATTGACTTTAAAGATGTAATGTTGGCACTGCAGAGTAACTACAACCTTAGCCAGTATAAGGCAGAGACATTAAAAGACTTACGTAACTGTGCTATGCACAATGAGGTACCAACAGGTAATCTGTTACCGGATAGCAATAACCTTATAAAGAGAGTTAAGGATAACAACAGAGAGGAGACCGGAGATGAGTATATAGACTTTTTTGGCAGAGGTACAGAGATTATAAATGAGATATATAGTAAGATAGAGAGTAGAACAGAGAAAGCAGAACTCCGATAAATACAGTAATATTAGGATAGAAAAACTTACACACTACCTGCTCTTTGACATGCTAAAACAACACGTTTAATCTGACTATTTAACAGATTAAAACATTATATTTAAACCAATTACAGAACACTAGCTGTAACTACCTGCTGTTTAAGAGGTACATACAGTTAATCAGAAATCCTATCTAAGATTGAACTAGCTGTAACTACCTGCTGTTTAAGAGGTACATACAGTCCATAATTTTAATTTAATTTGCATGCGTATGCTGTAACTACCTGCTGTTTTAGAGGTACATACAGTTATTGGCGACATTGTATTCAATACTGATAGTGGCTAGGGGCAAGCAATACTCATAGTGGCGACGTTGCGTGCAACGTCTTTACTTTGCTGTTGAGAGATGCAACAGATAGACTTAGATAGGTGGTAGCTTGCCTACTGTGATTACCTGCTGTTTAAGAGGTACATACAGTTGCCTCTACACTGATTTTATCAACAGGAGTGCTGTAACTACCTGCTGTTTAAGAGGTACATACAGTAACCTATTCATTTTTACAAAACCAACAAACGCTGTAACTACCTGCTGTTTAAGAGGTACATACAGTCTCTTTTTTTTCTTTTTGTAACTTCTTATGTGCTGTAACTACCTACTGTTTTAGAGGTACATACAGTAGTGGCAACATTGTATGCAATACTGTTGCCTTCCTATTTTAGAGGACAGACAGTGGAGATGTGTGGCGACGTTGCACTGCAACGTCGTTGCAATACTGTTGAGAGATGCAATAGATAGACTTAGATAGGAGATAGCTTGTTTGCTGTAACTACCTGCTGTTTAAGAGGTACATACAGTAGATTTTATACCCATGTGTGTAACAAAACTGCTGTAACTACCTGCTGTTTAAGAGGTACATACAGTTACGGGAATACCGTTTTCTACTTTTGTACCGCTGTAACTACCTGCTGTTTTAGAGGTACATACAGTCACAGCTTGTTGTGAATAAACTAATCGCGAGCTGTAACTAGCTGCTGTTTAAGAGGTACATACAGTTATTGGCGACATTGTATTCAATACTGATAGTGGCTAGGGGCAAGCAATACTCATAGTGGCGACGTTGCGTGCAACGTCGTTACATTGCCACTTGATACACATATGGTTATAATATGTAACCATAGACTTTTATATTGGCTATGACTACTTTTATTTTAGAGGTATATGCAGTTATGATAGGGTAAGTAGTATTGTTATTATCTTGTTTTTGAGGACATACTGTGGCGATGTTGCACTGCAACATCTTTACACTGTTGTTGAGAGATACATAGAGCTCTTCTCCTTCCTCTTTTCACTTCTCACTTACCGTTTACAAAACCAGAGCTACCATTCATTTGCTGAGAGCAGCCATTCATTCAATTTCATTAAAAAAATGATATAATCTGGTTATAATTGTGTTGTATCAAGTATAACGATTACTGATAATTAGTACTGTTACTATATTTGCGTTTATCTAATAAGAGATATGCATAACTAAGCATTGTAATGAGATAACTCATTTGATAGCTAATACAAATGTAAATATCTATTTAAAGCATCTATGAAGACATTTTATTAGCAAGTGCGAATGAATTATAACCCGGACAAGCTGCCTGATTTCAGGCAGTTTTTTTTGTACCTCAGTTTAGGAGATGTTTTTGTATAAGTAATAACTGATTATACAGAGTGTACTTGTCTGAATTTAATCGATTATATGATTTGTAACTTATAAAGTAATAAGTTGAGATATTGCAGTCCTGTATAGTCATAAAATCACGCCTACATATCGTTAGCTATTCGTCTGAGCTTGTTTACATCAAGTAGTTTAATCTTCTTCATATTAAGCTCTATAAGATTATCGTTCTTAAATTCAGAGAATAGTCTTATAACAGTTTCTGTAGCGGTACCAATAATGTTTGCAAACTCCTGACGGGTAAGCGATATCTGTAAGTAACCATCGTTGCTTTCACCAAATTCATCCTGAAGTTTAAGCAGCATCTCGGCCAGTCGTTCACGAACAGATTTTTGTGCAATATCTGTAATATATGCATTTGCATACTCAAGTTCGCGACAGGTTATCTTTAACAGATTAAGAGCAAATTCTGAATTGTTCTGTACAAACTGAAACAGAAGATCAGACGGGATAAAACATACGGCAGAATCTTCAATAACCTTTGTTGTGGTACATGCAGCCTCATTACTAAGTACAGATCTGTAGCCAATAATATCGCCACTCTTTGCAAAACCAATTATCTGATTCTTACCTTCAAGTCCGGTTTTATAGATCTTTATAACCCCCTTGTTAATACAGTAGCATCCACCTATCCTGTTACCTTCATGGTATATAGTATCTCCCTTTTTATACAGGTTGCAGTGTTTCTGCTGATCGAGTAAAAAAAGTTCGTCCTCAGTCAGATGCTGAAATATATGTGCCTGCTCTTTTGAACAATCCTGGCAACTGCTGTGTTTTGGAGTTAGCTTCATTTATTTACATATATACTTAAGAACAATTTGCAAATACAAGTATAATGTATTTTTATGAGATTTTATCAAATTGTACCGTTACGCTGATGATTATTGTTGATTTTTGTTGTACTCAGAGGTGATTTTAATCATATACGGTATAGAGTAATAGCAGGTGTTATTCTGTTAATAAAAACTAATTACAGATTTATCTCTTGCATGGTAGTTGTAAATAGTTCAAGTATCTGAAGCTATTGGCCGGAACATATATTCCGGTATTATACTGAAAATAATTTTGCTCACTTAAAAATTTTAAACTGATGGAGAAAGAGTTAAATGTTACCTGGAACAGCAATCTTGTATTTGAGTCGGAGGTTGATAATACAAAACTCAGATTAGATGGCGAAGGTGAGTTGGTAGGTTCTGTAAAGCCAAAATCGCTTATGATGACGGCTCTGGCAGGGTGTACAGCTATGGATGTTATATCTATATTAAAAAAGATGAAGATTGATCCTGAGTACTTTAATGTGAAGATAAAGGGAAATCTTACCGATGATCATCCTAAACATTTTACTGGTATGCACCTAATATATCAGCTAAAGGGTAATGATATTGATCTTGCTAAGGTAGAGAAGGCTATTACGCTCTCTTTAGACAAGTATTGCGGGGTTAGTTATAGTTACTCTAAGGTTATGGATATTGGATGGAGTGTTGAGCTGTTATAAGATAAAAAAAGGGATCGAATTATACCGATCCCTTCTCTGTATCTTTATCTCTGATTATAGTATCAGATAATGTTGTTACTGTATAACAGATTTAAACTGATCTAAGAAACGTACATCGTTCTCAAAATAGAGACGCAGATCGTTTACGCCAAACTTAAGCATTGCAATACGCTCAACACCCATTCCGAATGCAAAACCTGTGTATTTTTTACTATCAATGCCGTTTAGTTCAAGAACGTTAGGATCTACCATACCGCATCCAAGAATCTCAAGCCATCCTGTACCTTTACAAACATTACATCCTTTACCACCACATAACGAGCATGATACATCAACCTCGGCCGATGGCTCTGTAAACGGGAAGTATGACGGACGTAATCTGATTTTTGTTTCAGGACCAAAGAACTCCTTGGCAAAGTGAAGCAAGGTCTGCTTAAGATCAGCAAAGCTTACATTCTCATCAATATATAAACCCTCTATCTGGTGGAATATACAGTGAGCACGTGCCGAAATAGCCTCGTTTCTGAATACCCTTCCCGGATTGATTGTTCTGATAGGAGGTTTCTGATTCTCCATAACCCTGATCTGAATTGACGATGTATGTGTTCTTAAAAGAATCTCAGGATCACTCTCAATAAAGAAGGTATCCTGCATATCACGTGCCGGATGCTCTTCAGCAAAGTTTAGAGCTGAGAATACATGCCAATCGTCTTCAATCTCTGGTCCTTCGGAGATGACAAAACCTAATCTTTTAAATATGTCAGTTATCTGATTTCTAACAATTGAGAGTGGGTGTCTGCTACCAAGTTTAATAGCATCGCCCGGAGCTGTAAGGTCAAACTCACCTGTTGCCGATTCTGTCTCCTCAAGATTCTCTTTTAGTGAGTTTATTTTATCGGTTACGGCAACTTTAAGTGTATTGATCTTCTGACCTAACTCTTTTTTCTGTTCTGCCGGAACATTCTTAAACTCGTTAAACAGACTAACAAGTTCGCCATTTTTCTTGCTAAGAAAGCGAATTCTAAACTCCTCTATCTGTTCTGCTGTAGTTGCCGAATAGTTTTCAACTTCCGACATTAATTTATTTAACTGTTCTAGCATAGTATTAAATTTGAGCGCAAAGGTATAAAAAATGGTTTAATAGCTGAACTATTACTTAATTATAACCGCCTTTTTTATTATTACATCCTCTGTTGGACGATCATATTCGCCGGTTTCTGATGCTGCAATTTTATCTACAATATCTAATCCCTCTATCACCTCTCCAAAAACAGTATAGTTCCCGTCAAGATGTGGTGTTCCTCCTACAGTTGTGTATATCTTCTTCTGATAATCTGTAAGCTCTACCTTTGGATATTTAGCAAACTCCTTCTCAACAATAGGCATAATAAGTGAATCTATCTTTATATTATCAATAACCTCTCCAGCTTTTGAAAGCTCACTATATTTTGCACGGAAATATTTCTGATATATCATATTCTTTGCTCTGAAGTTATATTTCATAACAAGTGAGTCTAGCTCGCCCGGTCTGAATATCTTACCCTGAACAATATAGAACTGCGATCCTGACGAGCGTTTCTGAGGATTTGCCTGATCGCCCTCACGTGCTGCGGCAAGTACACCTTTTTTGTGTATAAGTCCGTCAACAAACTCTGCATCTATCTGGTAACCCGGACCACCTTCGCCTAAACGTTTTCCCGGCTCGGCACCTTTTGAGTCCGGATCGCCACCCTGAATCATAAAGCTCTCAATAACCCTGTGAAACAGCAGACCATCAAAGAACTTCTCATTTACAAGTTTAATGTAGTTGTCTCTGTGTTTTGGGGTCTCGTTATAGAGCTTAAGGGTTATATTACCCTTGTTAGTCTGAAACTGTATAACCCTCTCTTCTTGTTTTACCTCTTTTTTCTCTGTGTTTGCATTACATGCAAAGAGTGTTGTAACGGCAAATAGTAGTAATAATTTTTTCATACGTTTAAATTTGTTTTTAAAGGCCATATGGAACTCGCATAATTAGTCATCTTCGTGTGTGAGAAAAGCCTTTGCTTATGCTTCGTTTCATATGTTACTGATTACTCTTTTTTATTAATATTGTTTTGCTACACGATTATATCTAATCTATATCCATATACTCCTTAAAATAGCCTATAATCAGCTCTTTTAGTTTATCGTTCTCTTTTGTTGGGTCAATATCTTTTAGTTTATTAAATATTGGCCAGCCATCATCTGATACACCACCTTTTGTATAGAACCCATCTTTCTCAAGTAACGATCCTTTTGCCAGACGTATTATATCCATCTTCTCCTCTTTACTATATCTCTCCTTATAACCCTCTCCGCGTTCGTTAATTCCAATCATAAAGAGAATATGGTTTATATCATCATCAATGCCGTACTTACTGTATAGTTTATCAGTAAAAATTTTCCAATCCATTTTTACGAGTTTTTCTTGGTTAATTTTATTAACTTTTGGGTAAATATATATTTCTATTATGAGATTTTGTTTGGTTCTGGTACTGTTTTTTATTCATATAATATGTTCAGGTCAAAAGGTTGGTGTTGTTTTAAGTGGTGGTGGAGCCAGAGGACTAACCCATATTGGTGTTTTAAAGGCGTTGGAGGAGAATGATATTCCGGTTGATTATATTACCGGTACATCAATTGGTGCTATTGTGGGAAGTTTGTACTCTATGGGATTATCGCCCGATGAGATAATAGAGGTTTTTAAAGATCCATCTTTTGACGATTGGGTTAATGGGCGTATTAATGAGAAGTACCACTATCTGTATAAAGATAATTTTGAGAATCCTGCACTTCTGAAACTAAAGGTAGATTTTAGAGACTCTATACAACAGATTACCTTCAGAACACATCTTATTCCATCAAGCCCTATGGATTTTGCTTTTATGAAACTCTACTCGGGGGTTGAGGATATTGCCCGTGAATCTTTTGATGAGCTCTTTATACCATTCAGATGTGTTGCTGCTGACATTCACAATAAACGATCTGTAACCTTCAGAAAAGGTAATCTGGGTATGGCTGTGCGTGCATCAATGACGTTTCCGTTCTATTTCAGACCAATATCTGTAGATTCTGTTCTGCTGTATGATGGGGGTATATATAATAACTTTCCGTATGATATAATGATAAATGATTTTGATCCGGGTTATGTTATTGGTAGCCAGGTTGCACGTAATTCGTCGCCGCCTGTAACCTCAGATCTTATATTGCAGTTAGAGAATATGGTTGCACACTATACCGATTATGAGGTTGATACAACCAGAGGGTTAATGATAAGGAATTTCTATTCAGATGTTGAGCTGCTTGAGTTTGATAGAATAGATGAGTTGGTTAAACGCGGATATGAATCAACACTGGAGATTATAGATTCAATAAAACAGCGTGTAACCACACGTATATCAAAAGATGAGCTTGATCTTAAACGTAGATTTTTTAGAGAGAGGGTGCGCGATCTTAATTTTGATAAGATTACAATATCTGGTATTAGGGATAAAGAGAAAGGATACATTATTAAGAGTTTACGCCGCGATTACCGACTGTTTAATATTGGTCATCTGGAGAATGAGTATAATAAATTGCTGTTTGATGAGAATATAGTGTCGTTATATCCATCTGCAAAGTTTAATAGTAATACCGGCTTCTATGAGCTAAATCTGCGTGTTGAACGCAACAAACCATTAACCCTATATATTGGTGGTAATCTTTCGTCTGGTTCAATTAATCAGGGGTATTTTGGGTTGCAGTACAACTATTTCAGGAATAACTCTATATCGTTACTTGGCGATATTCAGTATGGTAAAATATACAGTGCCGGAGCACTTAAATTACGTGCATATTTTGCCGGAGCTATCCCTTTCAGGATTAACAGTATGTTATCGTATAATAAGTACGACTATTATAAGCTTGACAGAGATCTGTTTTTTAAGGACTCTAAACCTATGTATGTTGAGTTTAGCGAGGCTAACTTTAAGTTTGATGTAGGGTTTTCGACCGGTAATAATTCGCTTATTGAGTTTGGGCTCTCTGGAGGCTATTTAACCAGCGATTATTACTCTACATATAACTTTGTTACCAATGATACAAAGGATCTGTCTGAACTATATAATCTTGGGTTATATTCGGTATTTAGTTTTGATAATCTTAACTATAAGTTGTTTCCTACAGAGGGGCGTAGAATGCGCTTTAAGTTTGGTTATTTCTTTAATCACGAACGATATATTGCCGGAAGTACCTCAATTATTCCAAGCCACAGAGGACAGAAGAAGTTTTATCCGCGTGCGACTGTAGATATAAGCCAATACTTTAAGCTTAACAGACATTTTGTTATTGGTGCTGATTTTGCTGGTTATTATTCAGATTCCGGACTGTTTAGTAACTATATATCATCGGCGGTATTTAATCCGGGTTATGAACCTGTGCCAATAAGTAAGGTGTTGTTTCTACCTAAATACAGATCTGATGGCTACCTTGCTGCTGGAGCTAAGTTTATATATAATCTTACAAATCGTATTCATTTTAGAGCAGAGGGATACTGTTATGCGCCTGTAAGGGGGTTTGAGGAGTTAAACTTTAACCATGTGAAGTATAACAGTAAGTACTTTTTTGAACAGATGTTTATTGGTAATGCTACTGTTGTTTACCAAACTATATTAGGACCGATTAGTTTTAGTGCTAATTATTTTGACAGAGCTCAGGATAATTGGTTTTTTCAACTTAATTTTGGTTATTTATTGTTTAATTCATCAGTTCTAAAATAATATAGTTTGAGTTCGTTAAAGAAATTGGCAGGGCAGACATTTGTTTATGGTGTTAGCTCTATACTTCAGAAGTTTATATCGTTTCTGTTATTTCCGTATATAACCTTTATGGTAGGTGCCGAGGATTTTGGTATCTATACAGAGATGATTGCATATACCGGATTGCTTAATATTGTTTTAACCTATGGTCTTGAGACCGGATTCTTCAGGTTTGCAAATAAGTACGACCCAGGAAGGGTTTTCTCAACGGCATTTATGTCTATTGTATCAACATCGTCGATTGTAGTTGTTATATTCTTGTTCTTTAGAGATTATTTTACTCGTGTATCTGGTTATACAGACTATAGTCTCTATCTTTTGTTGGTAGTGATAGTTATTGTAATGGATTCGTTGCTTGCAATACCGTTTGCAAAGCTTAGGTTTAAGAACCGCCCGTTACGATTCTCAATAATAAAGCTGGTGAATGTTATTACAACAATTCTTATAGCACTATTCTTTCTGTCGGCATGTCCGTATCTTATAGAGAAACATAATGTAGGTTTCCTGAAGTCTATATATAACCCTGATTTTAAGGTTGGATATGTATTTGTTGCATATATAGTATCAGGTATTGTTTCGCTTATTATGTTGTTGCCTGAGATTGTTGAGGTTAGATTTATATTTGACAGAAGGATATTTAAAGAGTTGATATATTATTCATTTCCTATAATGATATCGCAGATTGCTGGTTTCTTACCAGATGCCTTTGATAAGATAATGCTTAAGCATCTTGACACTAGTGCCGATCCACTTAAATCGTTGGGTGTATATGGTGCAAATATTAAGTTTGCAGCGCTTGTGAATATTGCTATACAGATGTTCAGATATGCTGCTGAGCCGTTCTTCTTTTCTGAATCCGGAAAGGATTCGGCTAATAAAACCTATGCCGATATAATTAAGTATGTATCTGTGTTTGGTTTTATAATATTTATGTTCCTTACGTTTAATCTGCCAATGCTTAAATATATTATTGGCGAGGAGTTCCGGAACTCATTAGATGTTGTTCATATACTTGTATTCTCCTATGTGCTTTATGGTATATTCTATAGCCTTTCTGTATGGTATAAAGTGTCTGATAATACACATTTGGCGTTTATATTTACGGGTGTTGGGGCTCTTATTACAATTGGTGCAAATATATGGCTTATTCCGCTTTTCGGATACCACAGTTCGGCATGGATTCGTGTTGCTACATACATGGCAATGATAGTTGTTTCATATATTTTTAGCAGATATTACTATAAGATTGATATTAATGTAAAAAGAATACTATTTTATTTTGTAATTTGCTTTTCTTTGTATCTGATTGGAAAGAGTATACATTTTGAAAACCTTTCCTTTGCATTGATATTTAAGAATACACTTATACTGCTTTTTGTTCTTATGATTGTTAGGGTTGAGGGGTTGTATAAGTTTATTTTAAAGCGTAAGCTGAAAGGTTAATGGCCTGATAATTGTAAAATGTAGGGTTGTGTACTACTGAATTTAAAATATTAGGGGTGAAAAGAAGCATTAGGATAGTTATTCACATGTTTGAGAATGATTATAAATGCGGGCTCCTTTTGATCATTTAAAAGAAAATATAGACAGATGAAGCGAAGCATGAGCAAAAGCCTCTTTCACATATGAGAATGACTGTAATGCGAGTTCCGTCTGACAACTAAGAAACAATTATAAACAGATGAAAGTTAGAGTTGTAAATAAGAGTTCAAATGATTTACCGGGTTATCAAACAGAGTATTCAGCCGGTATGGATTTACGTGCAAATATAGAAGATGATATTATAATAAAACCTCTGGAGAGGGTAATGGTACCTACAGGATTATCAATTGAGTTACCTGAATCATACGAAGCCCAGATTCGCCCGCGTAGTGGTCTGGCTGCTAAATATGGTATAACGGTGTTAAACTCTCCGGGTACAATTGATGCTGATTACAGAGGTGAGATAAAGGTTATTCTTGTAAACCTGTCTAATGATGAGTTCACACTTAAGCCTGGTGAACGTATTTGCCAGATGATTGTTGCTAAACATGAGACTGTTGAGTGGATTGAGACTGATGAGTTGACTGAAACAGTAAGAGGCGAAGGAGGATTTGGGCATACCGGTGTTAATTAAGACATCGGTTATTGTTTTATGAAACTAAGCATGAGTAGATAATTTTCTTGCACACAAAGATGATTAAATTGTGCTAGTTCCATCTGGCAATTAAAAAACAGATTTAAACAGATGAAGAGTTTTGAATGAAACAGTGCATGACAAAGGCTTTTCTCACATATGTGAAGATTATATTATGCAAGTTTCATATGACCTTTAAAAGACAAATTTAGACGTATGAAAAGATTACTATTAGGAATATGTTCTGTTTTATTAATTGTATCGTGTACTAGTGTCAAAAAGACTGGTACCGTATCGCTTGATAAGCAGAATAAGGAGAACTACGAATATGCATTTAATGAAGCATTGCGCTTTAAGCTTTTGGGTAATACCCGTGGAGCTGCAAAGATGTTTACTCAGAGTATAGCGTATAATCCTGAGGCTGATGCAGCATACTACGAGTTGGCTAAGATATATCTTGGGATAAAGGATATTAAATCGGCTTATAGCTTTGCTCAGAAAGCTTATAATCTGTCTAAGAGTAACGAGTGGTATTGTCTGTTATACGGGCAAACTGCCAAGGCTTTAAATAAGGTTGATACAGCAATTATTGCATATAAACAGCTTTATAGGATAAAGCCGGGTAATATCAATTATTCATATGGATTGGGTGTTCTGTTATTACAAGATAACAAACCTAAAGAGTCGTTGGAGGTATTTAAAAAGATTGCTGCTAAATATCCCGATAATGAGCAGATAAATCAGATTGTATTAGATTTGGTGCTTGAAGGAGGCGATACTAAAGAGTATGAAGATCTGATTAATGCATATATAAGGAGAGATCCGCTTAACCCTAAATATCTTGTACTTAAGGGCGAATTTCTGATGAAAAGCAATAAACTTGAAGAGGCAGATAAGGTTTATAATATGGTTATTCAGGCAAACCCTGAGTATACGCTTGCAAAGTTGTCGTATCTTGACCTGTTGCTTAAGACCGATAAGGTTAATGAGGTATATACTATTGCTAATGATATTGTAGTGAGCAAAGATGTTAATATAGATAGTAAATCGCGTTTAATGTATGGCATTGTATTTAAGGACTCTGTTTTTACTGATTCTATTAAGATAACACGTATGATTGGCTCTCTTAAGGAGCAATACCCTGATGATTCTCGGGTGTATGATATAAGCTCTATATATTACATTAAAAAAGATGCCTACGACGTTGCATTAAAGGATCTTGATATGATACTTAAACTTGAGCCGAGTAACATTCAGGTTCTGGCTCGTATTATTAAGATATATGAGTTTAAGAGCAATTGGGTTATGATAAAGAAGTATGGTGATATTGCTATGGGTCGTAAGATTATTAATCCGGAGATACTGTTTTCGCTTGCTATTGCTGAATCGTTTCTGGGGAATGATAAAGTTGCTGTAAATCACCTGGAAAAGTTTCTTACATACGATAACCTTCCACGTGGAACAGTGGTAACGGCTAATATGTTTTTGGGCGATATTTACCATAAATTAGGTAATAAGAAGTCATCGTATTTGCATTATGAGGTTGTACTGAAGTATGATCCTAATAATATATATGTACTTAATAACTATAGCTACTATATATCTGTAGAGGGTGGTGATCTTAAAAAGGCCGAAAGAATGAGCCGTATTACAATTGAGGCAGAACCAAAAAATGCCACATATCTTGATACATATGCTTGGATACTCTATAAGATGGAGGACTTTGATGGGGCTTTAAAGTATATGAAGCTGGCAATTGATAATAGTGCAGAACCTAGCCAGGAGTTGTATTTTCATTATGGTGTTATATTAGGTGCTAATGAACGGTATATTGAGGCATTAAAGTATCTTAACAAAGCAAAAGAGTTAGGTAAAAAGGGTGTTGAGGAGTATTTGTTAAAGTTTACTAAATGAGGATAGTTTTTAGCGGTTTATTACTTGTTTTTATACTTATTGGATGTAGGACATCAAAAGTTGTAACAAACAACGTTAAACCGGAAATAAGGAGAATTAAAGCAAAGAGGGTTATCTCAAAATCGTTCAGAAACGATACCGATTTTGATTTCCTGAATCTTAATAAGGTTACATATAAAATTAAGATTGGCGATGAATCAGAGAGAACACTTAGAGGTAATCTTAAACTTGTTAAAGATAGTCTTATAATAGGATCTATGCAGATAGGTTTAGGGATTGAGGTTGCTCGTTTCTATGCCGATTTTGATTCAGTTGTTGTAGTAAATAAACTAAAGAAAGAGGTTGTCTCATTTACATATGACGATTTGTGGAAAAAACTTCGTATTAAACTTAATTTCTATGATCTGCAGGATGTCATATGTAACGATCTGTTTGTGTACAGATATAAGATTAAGCGACGACCATTTAATAATGCAGTTATTAAATATGGTGAGAACTACTTTATAGAGAGAGTTATTTATGACTTCTATATGATAAATGATAAAGAGGCCTTTTTTGAAAATATACATCAATCTAAAATTATACAAGATTTTGTAATTAGTAGCGATTTCAGAACCATTGAGAACAGTTTAGCTGTACCTGAAGAATCAAGTAAAGCTGTATTTAAATATAGATTGAAAGATGGATTGGGAATGCGTTACGATAAGTTGGATATAAAGTTAGAGAATGATAAATTTAAAGGAGATATATCGTTTAAGATTAATTCAGTTAGTAATGAATATCCACGAATGAGATTTAAAATACCTAAAAAGTATAAACGCGTTAAATTCTAATGAAAATATTAAAACCTCTGTACCTAATATTATTTATCTCTGTTTTTTCTGTTATTTCTGCCCAGAATAATAAAAAATCTGTACAGAAGAAATTAATGGATATTAGACTTGAGATAAACTATACTCAAAAGTTAATTGATGAGACAAAATCGAGTAAAAGTGAGGTGACAGGATTGTTGGTTCTGCTTGATAAACAGCTGCGTTTGCGGTGTTCGCTTGTGTCGCAAACAAAAAAAGAGGTTGATGTCTTAGGCGGTAAGATTACCAAAAAAAAGGTTGTTGTTGCTGATCTTAACAATAATATTAAGCGCCTTAGAGAGGAGTATTCTAATCTGATAAGATATAGTTACAGGAATAGACAAAGCTATAATGCATTAATGTTTGTATTTGCATCAAAAGATTTTGATCAGGCATATAAGCGGTTGAAATATGTAACAAATATGATTGAGTATCAGAGATCAAAATCTGATGAGCTGAAAGAAGCTCTAAAAAGTGTATCGTTTGAATTAGATAAATTAAAGGTTCTTGATTCTGAAAAGAGAAAGTTGTTAAGTTCTCATAAGAGCGAGTTAAATAAGTTACATAACCTCAAAGGAGAGAAGCAAAAACTATTTGTTAACCTGGAGAAGAACGAACGTTCTCTTAAGAAGAAGTTAAAGAAGAAACAGAATGAACATAAATCTCTTACAAAAACATTAGAGAGGATAATTCAGCGCGAACGAGTTGCAGCCAGGTCAAAAGGTGATCCGAGAGAGCTGGCATTAATGTCAAAAGAATTTAAAAAATTAAGAGGAAAATTACCATGGCCTGTTCGTAAGGGTGTGGTAGTCGAAAAGTTCGGTCAACACAGGCATTTGGTGTTAAAAAGAGTTGTTGTAAATAGGGATGATATACGTATAGCCGTTGCAAAAGATGCATCTGTTCGTGCAATTCATCGTGGATATGTCGCTAAAATTCAGTATATTCCCGGCGGAAATGTTGCTGTTATAATAAAGCACGGTGATTATTTTACTGTGTACGGTAATGTTGTTGATGTTTTAGTTAAGGAGGGGGATTATGTAGAGGCAAAAGAGATGATTGGTTCTGTATATTCAGGATCATCAGATGAAAGTTCTGTAATATCGTTGCGTATTATGGAGAAGAGTAAATGGGTTGATCCATTGAAATGGTTAGGAAAGAGAAAAAAGTGAGAATATAAAGAAACCTTATTTGTAATTAAACAGTATACCCAAATAAATGTTAGTTATGGAGAAAAAGATAAAGATATCTTCTAAGCCTGAAAATATAACATGTGTTGAGCGAATAGTTGATGAAATATGCGAGGAGTGTAATATTGGGAAAGAGGTATATGGTAAGATACTTATGGCTACTATTGAGGGAGTTAACAATTCAATATTTCACGGGAATAAACTTGATGAACATAAGAGTGTTATTGTAACAATTACATGTGACGACGATATAGTTGATATTTCGATTGAGGATGAAGGTGTAGGATTTGATAAATCCAAAGTTCCTGATCCTACATTACCAGATAATATAGAAGAGGATAGAGGTAGAGGGGTTTTTCTTATGGATAACCTGTCAGATGAAATTGAGTATCTTAACAATGGGGCTAAAATTGATATGAAATTTAGAGTTAATTGATGGAATATTTTTATGAAGAGACCGACTTTGTGTTACAGGACGGTGAACGTATTGGAAATTGGATAGAAGAGACAATTCTTAATGAGGGTATGAAATTAGGAGATGTCTCTTTTATTTTTTGCTCAGATGAGTACATATTGAATGTGAATAAACAGTACCTGAATCATGATTATTATACTGATGTAATTACGTTTGATTATTGTGAGGGAGAACTTGTTATTGGTGATATTTTTATTAGTGTTGATACTGTAACGTCAAATTCTGAAAAATATATGACTAACTTTGCAGCTGAAATTAAGCGTGTTATAATACATGGTGTTCTGCATTTGCTTGGATATAAGGATAAATCTGAAGAGGAGAGTAAGGAGATGCGAGCAAAAGAGGATTACTATTTGAGTTTATATTAAAGAATGGATAGATATGATGTAATTGTTGTTGGTGGAGGGCATGCCGGTAGTGAAGCTGCATACTCTGCTGCAACTATGGGGTGTAAAGTACTACTTGTAACTATGGATATTGGGCGTATTGCTCAAATGAGTTGTAATCCTGCAATAGGGGGGATTGCTAAGGGGCAGATTGTCAGAGAGATTGATGCTCTTGGTGGTATGACGGGAGTTGTTACTGATATTAGTAGTATTCAATTTAGGTTATTAAACAGATCTAAAGGGCCTGCAATGTGGAGTCCGCGTTCGCAGTGTGACAGAAATATATTTAGTAATACCTGGAGAAACTTGTTAGAGGAGAACAAGAATGTTGATTTTTGGCAGGACAAAGTTACAAGATTAATTATTGATAATGATAAAGTTGTTGGAGTTGAGTGTGGATATGGACTTAAGTTTTATTCTAAGGCTGTTATTCTAACAACAGGGACATTTGAAAATGGTCTGATGCATATTGGTTCGTTACAAATTAATGGCGGCAGGGTGTCAGAAGGGACATCAACGGGTATATCAGCACAACTTAAAGAGCTTGGTTTTGAGGTGGGTAGAATGAAAACGGGAACTCCGGCAAGAATTGATGCTAGAAGTGTTGATTTTAGTGATATGGTTAAACAAGGAGGGGATGATAATCCTGAGGGTTTCTCTTTTTATTCAGATATTGATTATCCTGCACTGAAACAGAGAGATTGCTATATTACGTATACCAACCCAAAGGTACACGAGATACTTGCATCTGCATTTGATCAGAGTCCTTTATTCAACGGAACTATTAAGAGTATAGGACCCAGATATTGCCCAAGCATTGAAGATAAGGTAGTTACATTTTCTGGTAAGGATAGACATCAACTTTTCTTAGAACCTGAGGGTGTAGATACCGTTGAATACTATATTAATGGTTTCTCTAGTAGTTTGCCGTTAGATATACAGATTAAAGCATTAAGACAGGTTAAAGGTTTAGAGAATGTCAAGATATTTAGACCTGGATACGCAATTGAATATGATTATTATCCTCCTACACAGATTAAACATACCTTAGAGACAAAGATTATTGATAATCTGTATTTTGCTGGACAGATTAATGGAACTACAGGTTATGAAGAGGCTGCTGCACAAGGGCTGATGGCTGGAATAAATGCCGTACGATCAATTAATGGGAATGATGAGGTTATACTTAGAAGGGATCAGGCATATATTGGTGTGCTGATTGATGATCTTGTAACAAAAGGTGTTGATGAGCCATATAGAATGTTTACTAGTAGGGCAGAATATCGTATATTATTAAGACATGATAATGCAGACACCAGGTTATCGGAACTTGGGTATAATTTAGGATTATTGCCAGAGGATAAATACAAAACATGTATTAAAAAGCATAATACTATTGAGAAGACAGTTGGTTACTTTAACAACAAAAACCTAACACCTAAAATTGCAAATCCAATTTTAGAACATCTTAACACATCTCCAATTAAAGAGAGTAAAAAGATAGCTGATTTGATAGGGAGGCCACAGGTCTGTGCAGGTGATATTATTTCGAAGGTTGATTTTGTAAAGGAGTTTTGTGACAAAAACGGCATTGATAAAACTATTATTCAATCTGCTGAGATATTAACTAAATACAAAGGGTATATTTCTAGGGAGCGTAATCTTGCCGACAAGATTGTCAGGCTAGAGAACCTTAACATACCAGAGCATATAGATTACAATCAGTTTGTGTCAATATCTACTGAAGGAAGACAAAAATTATCGAAGATAAAACCAAAAACGATTGGGCAGGCGAGCAGAATTAGTGGCATTAGCCCGTCTGATATAAGTGTTTTATTAGTGTTTTTAGGCAGATAGTTTCACGTGGAACCAATGAAAATTTCAGGAAATATCTACAGTTTTGAACAGAAATCTTTTGTTAAAGCGGAGATTTTGGTTGTTGATGGAGTGATAAAATCTATTGTTCCACGTGAAACCGTATCTGAAATTTGGATTGTTCCGGGCTTTGTGGATGCTCATGTTCATGTGGAAAGCTCCATGGTTCTGCCCATGGAATACGCTCGGATATCGCTGAAAAATGGTGTTCTTGGAGCTGTTTCAGATCCTCATGAAATAGCAAATGTGTGTGGATTGAATGGTATTCGGTACATGAAAATGTTGAGTGAAAACGTGCCTTTTTCATTTGTTTTTGGGGCTCCGTCATGTGTTCCTGCTACTGAATTTGATGGCTCTGGGTATAGTATTGATGCGTCAGATATTGAAGTTTTACTAGATGAAGAGGTGGTTTCTTTTATTGCTGAAGTAATGGATTATTCTGGGGTTATATCTGGTAAAAAGCGTGTTTGCGATATTGTTGCTTTAGGTAAGAAGAGAGGTTTGCCTATTGATGGTCATGCACCGGGTTTGAAAGGGGATGATCTTGTTAGGTATATTGATTCCGGAATAGAGACAGATCATGAGTGTAGTACAGAGATAGAGGCAAGAGAGAGATTAGCACTTGGAATGAAGGTGTTGATTAGAGAGGGTAGTGCGGCTAAAGATTTTGATGCATTATCAGATTTGATTCCTGAATTTGTTAATGATATTATGGTTTGCACTGATGATACACATACCGATTATCTGATAGATGGAACATTGAAGAGTATCTTTTTGCGTGGAGTAAATAGAGGTATTCATTATTCTGATTTATTTATTACGATGTGTAAAAATCCTGTTGAATATTATAATGTAGGTTTAGGTCTTTTGCGAGAGGGCGATAGTGCTGATTTTGTTGTACTAAATGATCTTGATAATTATGATGTTTCAGATGTTTTTTATAGAGGAAAAAGTGTTTTGGAATATAAATATCAGAGGGAAAAGATCCCGATAATTAATAATTTTTCAGCATTCAAAATATCGGTGAATGATATTGTGGTTATGGGTACTGAAACTACTATAAAAGTTATTAAGTGTTCAGATAAATCACTTATAACAGAAAAAATATCAATCAAACCAGAACTTAAAAATTCATATATTGTTGCTGATACAGGTAGAGATATTCTTAAAATAGTTGTGCTTAATAGGTATGGAAAAGCAAAACCATCTGTGGGTTTTATACAAGGTTTTGGATTAAAAAGCGGAGCAATTGTAAGTACTATCTCTCATGATTCGCATAATATTGTTGCTATAGGTGTAGATGATAAAAGCATTGTACACGCTATAAATTCTGTTATTGATGTTCATGGTGGAATAGGGGTAGTATCTGATTTAGAATGTAAATTATTGCCATTGCCAATTGCCGGTTTAATGAGTGATAAACCTGCAGAAGATGTTAGAGAACGATATGAATATTTAGTAAGATCTGTTATTAAGCTAGGCTGTAAATTGAGTTCGCCTTTTATGACTATGGCATTTATGTCACTTATTGTAGTGCCTTCAATTAAGATATCTGACAAAGGTTTGTTTGATGTTGATTCGTTTAAATTTGTGAGTTTATATGATGAATGAGAAGAATAGTATATTACTTGAGAAAGTAAAATCACTGCCTCTTTTACCAGGAGTTTATAGGTTTTATGATTCTGAAGGTAATATAATTTACATTGGAAAGGCTAAATTTCTAAAGAAACGAGTGTCTTCTTATTTTGTTCAGAGTAATAATACTTCGTTTAAAATACGAAGTATGATCAGAAAAATAGCTGATGTATCACATATTGTAGTTGATTCAGAATCTGATGCTCTGTTGCTGGAAAATAATCTTATTAAACAGTATAAACCCAGATATAACTCTTTACTTAAAGATGATAAAACTTATCCCTGGATTGTTGTAACTAATGAGGAATTTCCTCGTGTATTTTTTTCACGAAATAAAATTCACGGTAGCGCAAGATACTTTGGCCCATTTACATCAAAGAAGATGGTTAATGTATTACTTGAATTATTTAAGCGGATATATAAGGTTCGTACCTGTAAACTTGATTTAACAAAAGATTCTATAGCTGCAGGTAAGCATAAAGTATGTTTAGAGTATCATATTAAAAACTGTCTTGCCCCTTGTGTTGGTAAACAAAGCTACAAGGATTATAATACATCTATTAAAGAGATTGTAAGTATTTTAAAGGGAAATATTCCTACTCTTATATATGATCTTAAAGATAAGATGAAAGAATTTGCTTCAAATTATATGTTTGAAGAAGCTCAAACAATGAAAGATAAGATTCTTGCACTTGAAGGATATCAATCTAAATCAACAATAGTTAATCCTTCAATTCATAATATTGATGTATTTGGATATTACTCAACAGATAAGGTGTTTTGTATTAATTATTTAAAGATAGTTAACGGAAGTATTGTTCAGTCGCATAATACATTTGTTGAGTTAAAATTTATAACCGAAAAGGAAGATGTAGTAAAGAGATCAATTGTAGCAATCAGAGATCTTTTCAATAGCACATCAAAGGAGATAATTGTTGCAGATGCAATTGATATATCAGGATTAAATGCCGGATTTGTAAATCCTAAAATTGGAGATAAGAAAAAGTTGCTTGAGCTATCTGAACGGAATGCCAAATATTACTATAGTGATTATTTAATATCAAAAGAAGGTAAACGAAAGGATAAATCGGAGATAGTACTTGATAGACTGAAACGTGATTTAAACATGGCGGTATTGCCAAAGCATATCGAATGTTTTGATAATAGTAATATTCAAGGTGCTTTTCCTGTGGCTGCATGCGTAGTATTCAAAAACGGAAAACCAAGTAAGAATGATTATCGGCATTTTAATATTAAAACTGTTGTTGGTCCGGATGACTTTGCAAGTATGTATGAGATACTGCACCGCCGATATAGTAGATTGATTGCAGAGGAGCAACCGCTACCTCAATTAATAATAATTGATGGAGGTAAAGGTCAGTTAGGAATGGCAGTTAAAGTATTAAATGAATTGAATATTTTACATAGTGTTACGGTTGTGGGTATAGCTAAGAGATTGGAAGAGATTTTCTTTCCTGGTGATCCAGTTCCATTGTATATTGATAAAACGTCATCTTCTCTGAAGATTATTCAGCATCTAAGAAATGAAGCGCATAGATTTGGAATAACGTTTCACAGAAATCAACGATCTAAAAATTTTGTTGATTCAAAACTTTTATCAATACCTGGTATTGGTGATAAAACAGCAGATAAATTATTATCTCATTTTGGTTCTGTAGCTATGATTAAGGAGGCTACTTTAGATGATTTGACAGCCATTGTTGGTCATTCAAAGGCAAATACAATCTATGAAAAAATTAAAAAACTGTAATTAATGTCGTCAATATTGTTATTTTTGCTTTAAAACCAATTTTAACCCGTTTATGAGGCACTTCTACATTATTGTGGTAATGGCTCTGCTTTTTTCTTGTAAAGCCCCTAAAAATGGGCAAAAAGGCACGTCAGAACTACCTCCACCAAAGCCAGCATTAATAGAAAAGTCAATTTACGATATAGAGGTTATGCGTAGAGACAGTACAAACTTTTATATTGTATCAGTTTCCCATATACATGAAAATGGCAGAGGAATGCCGCTGTTATCTGTAAATGACAGCTTACCATTACATTCAGAATATGAGTTGCTTATTAATGCGCAATATAAAGTAGTTGTTGAAGCTCCACCAATATCATTCGGGAAAAAATATATACACTGGAATCTGTTAGAAATAATAAAACAAAACTCTTAAAAACAATTTATTATGAGAAAACAAATAGGAAGGCTGTCATTAGTTGTAGCAGCAATTATTGGATTTTCTTTTGCACTGTCTATTATATTTACAGGTAAAAGGGATAGTATTAACGATGATTTTCCCAAAGTAAGATCCACATTTTCGCCTAAAGCATCATTAGATGAAAAAGAGGGTAGAGATAGATATTTTTTTAATATGTTAAAAGATCCTACAACAGGAAGAATTCCTGATAATATAAGAAGCAGAGAATTAAAGTTTGCAGAAAGTTTTGATTCTAGAAAAAGAGGACGTGAAGTTGTTTCTGCTGACTATGATTGGAAAGAGGCAGGGCCAAATGATGTTGGAGGAAGAACACGAGCTATAGGAATTGATAAAAGAAATAGTAGTATTATTTTAGCAGGAGGTGTTTCTGGGGGACTTTATCGTTCAACAGATAAAGGAACAAACTGGACATTGGTAAATGATCCTAATGAGTACAACGGAATTACCTCAATTGCTCAGGATCCGAGAGCTGGTCATGAAGACACATGGTACTATGCCACAGGGGAATTCACTGGTAATTCAGCTATGGCACAGGGATGGTCAGCATCATATTCGGGCAATGGGCTATTCAAGAGTACAGATAATGGATTGTCATGGAGTTTAATTACGGGAACAGATAGTGATGTTACAAAGTGGAACAAAGCATATGATTATGTTTCTAAGATAATGGTTAGTCCAACATCAGGTAATCTGTTTGTTTGTGCTAATGGTTTTGGTATTATAAAATTTAATGTGACGTCAAATACAGATGCTATATCATTAGGAGGTGCAAATAATCATTATTGGGCCGATATAGATATTGATGCAGCAGGTAATATAATTGGATTTCTTTCTGAGAGCAGAAGCTCAAGTATTGCTACACCAACCAATAGTCCGGGAGTATACAGATCAACAAACGATGGTAGTACATGGACCAGAATAGGTAGTGACTCAGACCTGAATGCGGAGTATGATAGAGGACTTGTTAGAATAGCACCCTCTAATACAGATATTGCTTATCTGTTTATGGTAAATGATAAAGAGCCATATTTTTATAAGATTGATATTGCAGGGGGGAATATTATTAATAGAACAAGTAACGCAAATGGGTCGTATCCTGGGGCAAGCTCTAGTATAATTGAAAAACTGGGAAAACAAGGTGACTATAATATGACACTTGCTGTTCATCCAACAGATGAGAATTTTGTTATTGCAGGGAGTACATCGCTATTTAGAAGTAATGATGGTTTTGCCACTAAGCCGACATCAAGTTACTCATGGATAGGAGGGTATGGAAATCCAGCAACAGGTGCATTTATGTATCCAAATCATCATCCTGATTGCCATGTAACAGTTTTTGTTCCAGATAATTCGGGTGCTGTATGGAGTGGTCATGATGGAGGATTAAGTTATGCTGCAAATGCAAAACTGGATACAGAAAGTTTCTTTACATGGAGTGATAAAAATACAGGGTATAATATTACACAGTTTTATACTGTGGCATTACCACATTACCCTGATACAGAGAATGTATTTATTGGAGGAACTCAAGATAATGGATCGCCTCTATTTATTTTTAATGGTACTACTACATCACAATCTTACGATAAGAGTAGTGGTGATGGCTCATTTTGTTCGTTTGGGAAAGATTATTATTATGCATCATCGCAGAAAGGAACATTAGTAAGGTGGGGTAAAAGTAAATATTCAATAGTTCATCCCTCTCAAGCAACAGGGCAGATGTTTATACACCCGTTTGAACTAGATGAGAATAATACTAATGTGATATATTATCCAGCGAAAGGAGATTTATATATAAATTCGGATATTAGTGAGGTACCAGATGCTTTACAGAATGGAACAATGATAAATTGGTCTAAAATTAATGTTGCACCTTCTGGTTATACAATTACAGCTTTAGCCAGTACAACAAATCCTTCAAATATATTATATGTCACTGCTTATAGTAGTTCGAATATACCAAAGATTTACAAGATCGAGAACCCTGCAAATAGTAAAAGCAGAAAGATAACAGAGATTAATATATCGGGAGCTAAATCAGGAATTTATCCGCATGATTTGTATGTTAATCCGATTAATGGGAATGAGTTCATTGTAGTATTTTCAAATTATAATATAACCGGAGCGTATCACACTACTAATGGAGGCGACAGTTATACTTCTATAGAAGGAGATCTTGCAGGAGATGTTTCTAATCCTGGGCCGTCTATTCGTACAGTAGCTATTGTTAACCATGGTGATACAAAGATTTATTATCTGGGTACCAGTACAGGTTTATATAAGACAAAAACACTTGATGGAGCCAGTACAGCCTGGATTAAGGTAAAGTCTGATCTTATTGGTAGTGTAATTGTGAATGATATAGATGTTAATCCATCCGATGGTAAAATAGCAATAGGAACTCATGGTAGAGGAATGTTTGCAGGATATTCTAAATATGGATTATATGTTAAAAAGAAGATAGATAATCAGTATCTAAAAGTTAATGCAAAAGCATCAATAGATATTGATCTTAGTGGTGTTTTTGGTGGCGCAGGTTCTTTTGAAATAGTTGTTGATGGCAACAGTAATACAGATTTCTTAACTACATCAATAAGCGGTTCAACATTAACAGTTACAATAAAGCCTGATGTTGAACAAGAAGGTACAATAGTATTGAAAGCTACTGATGGGGCTAAGTTTGTTAAAACATCATTTGTGGTATCAACGGTTGGTGAATCTTCTGGTACTTCTTCTGTAAATACTTTTAACAAAGAAGAGTTTAAAATTTATCCTAATCCTACAAAAGGTATAAGTAATGTAATTTTGAAAAGTGAGGTATCTGATAATATTACTATTGAGGTAATTAACTCAAAAGGTCAAGTTGTTCTTAGTAAGAAAACGAATAATTATATTGAGACAATAGATATATCAAACAGACCTACAGGACTATATTTTGTTAAGGTTACAAATGGAGCTAAAAGTGGTATATCAAAGCTTATCAAGAAATAGTTTATTATAAATAATTGATAAAAAGGGAGTATTCGGATATAATTCTCCCTTTTTGTTTGTAATAACATGAATAGCTATTTAGTTTCTAAATATCATTAAGTTTTTCTGAACTATTTATCATGATATATACAGAAGTCATCTCGACTTACTTTTGTATCGAAACGGTTAAGAAGAGTTCTGTAGGTATCTATCAATGTATTTGTTCTTTCAATAGAATATCTTAGTTTATATAGTTTGTCATCAGGTAATTCCTGATCTTCAATATATCCTCTTCTCTTATTTAGAACTCAAGTTATTACGACTCAGAAGTTTTATGCAACAAGATCTCCATTCATTATTCTTACACCATTTTCTATAATGCCTATGAACTGATTTATAGCTCAGAACAACATCACTAAATAACGATTCTACTGGCAAATATTCCTATTGAATACCTGTTTTAAGTTTATATAGTATGCTGTTTACTATTTCAGTAACTGAACTTTTTGTCGTTGATAAAAATGACAATACATAATTTTCTATTGTACCTTTGTCCAGTATATTATACATAGGGTTGTCGATTTATTATGTTTTTTTGCGATTACAAATATCGACAACCTCTCTTTTTATGAAAAGTCGAGATTACTTCATATTATAATTGAGCGGGTTAATATCAGGTGGTTGGTAGTTTATTATTATATTTGGCACAAAATTTTGTAGTATGTTTGGACAAATATTGGCTTTTATACGGTTTTTATTAGTTGTATTGTTTTCTTTTCTTGCTATTACTATAGGTAGTGTACATGTTATGCTTAACAGGAAAAACTCTAATTTACCATATTGGTATATTAGATTCTGGGCAAGAACAAATCTTTGGCTAATGGGAGTGAAAGTTGAGCTTATTGGAGAAACAATAAATACAGGGTGTATTGTTATGCCAAATCACAGATCATATATTGATATTATGGTTGTTATGGCGATCGCTCCTAGTTCGATAGTGGCTAAGAAAGAAGTTGGTAGTTGGCCTGTATTGGGGATGGCTGTAAAGTGCTTTAAAATTATTCTTGTTGATCGTAAAAGCTCTAAGAGTATGATACAGACAATGCGTTCTATAAAAGCTCATTATGAGGAGGGAGGCAGAGTGATAATCTTTCCTGAAGGGACTACACATATTGGCCCACTTACAAAGAATTTTAAACCTGGATCATTCAAGATAGCATCAGAAGGTAAAATACCAGTAGTACCTGTTGCTATTGATTATAAAGATGATAATGATGCTTGGATAGGGAAAGATAAACTTATTCCTCACTGGCAAAGGCAGTTGAGTAAATTAAAAACACCGGTAAAGGTTAAAATAGGATACCCTATTAGTAATAATGACCATATGGAACTCTTAAATGAAGCCAAACAATGGATTGATGCAGAGCTTACAGAGGTAAGAAGACTATGGGGTAAATGATGATATTTATGTGTATAGATAGCTATGATAAGTTATTTAGTTAGGTTGTGTGGAAAGGTTTTACTTGGAGTGTACTGTTCTGTTCACGAGTTTGGTTGAACCTTTTTCTCATGTAGTCGTATACAATCAGAAAAACCATGGGAACTCAGAAGATATCACAGGTTATAGCATCAGTAAAAGATCTTGATACAAAGAGTTATTTTAAGCTAAAAGATGCTATAGAGAAG
>DKJY01000161.1 GCA_002454955.1 Bacteroidales bacterium UBA6680 | reverse complement strand
ATGCGAGTTCCATATGACCTTTAAAAAACAAATTTAGACATATGAAAATTATAGTAGTAGGCGGAACAGGAATTATCGGAAAAGCAGTTGTTAATTTGCTTAAAGAGGAGCATGAAGTTATTGCAACCGGAAAAAACAATGGCGATTATCAGTTGGATATTGAAGATAGCGCAGCTATAAGAAAGATGTTTCAGGATATAAAGGATGTAGACGGAGTTATATTAACAGCCGGACATGGCAATTTAGCACCACTTAATATGTTAACTGATGCCGATATAGATATGGCTCTTAATAATAAACTAAGAGGATCTGTTAATCTGATAAGAGAAGGATTAAAACATGTTAAAGAGGGTGGGTTTATAACCCTCACAACCGGAGCAGCAAGTCATACCCCATTTCCTGGCGGATCATCAATAACAATGGCATGTGCAGGTCTCGAAGGATTTGTTAAGGCTGTTGAAGTAGAGAAAGATAAGGATATAAGAGTGAATGTTGTTCGTCCGGCAATGGTAACTGAGTCAATGGAACTATATAAGCTTAATGTGCCATTCTCAATATCGGCTTATGATACAGCAAGAGTATATAAAGCTGTTACAGAACTTAAAGAGTCTGGTAAAATGTATAATGTAAATGAGTGTCTTGAGATTATAGACAATCAATAATTGTTCTCATAAGTACTGGCAACAACACTATAGTTGTCAGTACTCTAAAACATAATAAAACAATGAAAAAAGATATATCAGCAGAATTCCCTTATGAATCAAAGTATATAGATGTAAAAGGGAGTAAGATTCACTATATAGATGAGGGTAAAGGTGACCCGATACTATTTATTCACGGTAACCCAACATCGGCATATATATGGCGTAATATTATACCGTATGTAACCAACAATGCCAGAGCAATAGCGGTAGACCTGATAGGCTTTGGTAAATCAGATAAACCTGATATAAACTACGGATTTGCCGACTCATACGCTTATCTTGAGGAATTTATATATAAGTTGAACCTGAAAAATATCACCATTGTTGTTCAGGATTGGGGATCAGGACTTGGTTTTCATTATGCAAACAGGCATCGCGATAATATAAAAGGAATAGCCTTTATGGAGGCAATGTATGAACAGAAGAAGTGGGAGAATCTCTCTTTCAGTTTAAAGATGGCAATGACTATTATGCGATCTAAACCAATAAGCTGGCTAATGCTTGGCGTAGGAAATATGTTTGTAAAAAAAATGCTTCCGGATTGGATAGAACGCAAACTTACTAAAGAGGAGATGGATAACTATCTGCAACCATTTAAGACACTTAAAAGTAGAAGACCGGTATACCGATTTCCGGGCGATGTACCAATAAAGGGTAAACCTGAGCTATCGGCAAATGCTGTTGATTCATACAACAGATGGCTACAACAAACAGATATACCAAAGATTCTGTTCTATGCCAATCCGGGAATGTTAATACCTATTGAGGAGGTTGAATGGATTAAATCTAACTTCCCAAATATAACAGCTATACCGCTTGGCAAAGGAACACACTTTGTTCAGGAAGATCATCCACACACCATTGGCAAGGAGCTTAAAGAGTGGTATAACAGAATATGATAAAGTAAATATCAAATTAAAAATCTAAGTAAAATGATTCAGGAGGGTGTCAAAAAAAGAAGGAGTCTGTTCAGGCTTGAATATTCACATACAATAAATATTAAAGCAGACTCAAAAAGAGTATGGCAGTTACTTACAGATCACAGAGATTACTCTGAATGGAACTCAACCATAAATACCTTTAAAGGTGAATTTATACAAGGAAACACTATAGAGATGACTGTACCAGAGATAGAGGGTAAAGTATTCAGAGCAAAGGTTAAGGAGATTGTTCCATACAGATGGATGCTATGGACAAACGGCTCTCCGGTAACACTTAAGGGTAAAAGAAGCTATCAACTCTCAGAACAATCCAATGGCTCAACAACCCTTATGGTAAAAGAGAGTTTCTCTGGTCTGCTGGTTCCGTTATTTGTTAAAAAACTACCAGATCTTACACCTGTGTTTAAACATTTTGCTCAGGATATAAAACGTATTGCAACAGCTAAAGAGCTAATGTTTATGTTTATCTGACATACCTGAAATACTCCTTTCCCCCTTATCAATTTCCTCTCATTCACTTTTCACTTATCATTTTTTCACTTCCCCCTTTCCCCTTAAAACCACTTATTCCCTCGCAAATACCATCTGTTTAAAATTTGTTACCATTCACAAACTGAGAGCTGCCACTCATTTTATAACATAAGAACATAGAATAAATATCACTATAATTACTATGTCAAAAACCGGCTGATATAAGTATATAGTGTGATTTATGGAATATTCTTTCGTAACAAAGATCTCTGGAATAGGAGTGTAGGCAATAGTATTTTATAAACTGTTGAGTTAAAATTAGATAAAAACAAACAACTATGAAACTTCCTTTAAAATTATTAATACTTGCAATAATAGATTTCATCCTAATTTGGCTCTGGACATCAGGTGTAAAACCAGCAAACGGTGTTGCTATATATATAATATTTGTAGTACCATTAGCATTCATAATAAATATGGTTATAGCCCTCATTCTTCTTATAATAAAGAAAAAAGAAGCTGCATTGCTATTCTCAATAAATTCAGTTATAGCTGCAATAATAATGGGTGTACTATTCTGGAATGCTATACAGCCATAAAAACAATAACAGATATACATACATCTGCTTAAGCAGATTTATAAACTAAATAGATATGACAGAGATAGAGAGAGAAGAGAAGCTTAAAGAGATTACAGGGTCGGTAATGGAGAAAATAGACGCACTGCTTGTTGAAGGAAGACGTTACGTTACTGATATCAAAACGGACTCATACGGATATTCAGGAGGAGGAATAAACTTCTATGAAGGCGGAGAGCTGATAACACGTTTTAAACCCGGGAAATATAGTAAAGATGAATTTATTGATCATACAAAATCTATAAAAGATGGTGTTAGAAATGTTCTTATGGACCTTAAGAGTATCTACCCTGCTGATACAAAAATAGATATAAGTTTTGAGAAAGGAGGAGAGTTTAAGGTTAAGGCACTTGGTGTAACGGAGCTTATTGAAGATCTAAAAAAAGAGATAGAACAATCGCGCAGGGCTAATACAGCAAAAGAGAACGGAGAAGAGTACAGAGTAGAAGCAGTAATAAGATTCAGACAAGAGGCAGGTGAACTTGCTATGTTTGTTGATAGTACAGAATGGATGGGTGACAAACCTATATCATCAGACGGGTTTAAAAAAAGCTTTATAGAACCTATATATAGTAAACTGGAAGAGAAACCAGAAAGCTTCTATATAAGCTATTGCGATAATAAAATAGAGATACAGTCAGAACCTGCAATGGAGCAGTATGGTATGAAAAAGCAGACCATATTTGATATTGAACTGGAACCAGAATTTAAGAAACGTAAAGATTCGCATAATGAGGCGGTAAAAATGCGTCATGACCTATTTCGCTCAATAGGCGATATGGACGAACGTGTATTATACCTGCGTATTGGTGGATTCAGAGATCACTCATGGCCAGAGGATAGCACAACACATAGCTCCGCAAAGATGAGGGTTATATATACCCATAACTCAACAATATTAATAACCGACGGACTAACAGATGTATACTCTAAAGAGAGTCTGGATAAGAATCTTGAATATAATGGTCTTGGAGTAGAGTTTTATATGGAGTTCTGCGGAAAGGTTCCGTTTAAGATAATACATGAACATTTTGCTATGGCACTTATAAATACTACATCGCAAATAGCAATACAGCATCAGACCTTTAAAGACTTTATGTTAAGAAATAATCATACTACAATTGAGTTCAGAGATGATAATATAGAGCTGTGGATAAACAAAGAGAACCATGCAAACCATAATGCAGATAGCTTCCTTGTTAAAGATAGATTCTATAACAACGATAGCTTTGCAGTAATGTTGGGAACAGAATCTAAAAACGTACCCAAAAGTGCAAAACTGAATAACGAAGAGGTTCTTTTTGTAAACATTAAACCTGTAGATAGCAAATGGCTTACAGCAGATAAATTAAGAAACAGTGATAATAGCAAAGCAGCAGCGGCAAGAGAGGCTATAATTAAGGAGTTTAAAGATACAGATGAGTGGAATCTTGTTCCGGTAACATATCACGATAAATATATAGAATCGGCACCAGAGTCTGATGGAATAGTTACAGGTTCGCTATTCCCGTTTGGTAGAATATAGCGGATTGTCAGAGTCCTGTTCTATCGTAATTAGGCGGGCACTGTCCGAGCTACCAGCTCGAACAAGCATTTTGGGTAGGTTAATAGTTATCTATTAATGCTAATTATTAGATAGTTTTGTCACATTGAGGGATAATGTTAACAATAGGTTACGGACTGAATGCCCAGATTAACCTGACCATCATTTAGGCAAGAAACCTAGCGATCTCTTAGCGTAGAAGATGAGGTTTATTGAGAGTAGATATAGCAATGATAATGTAGCATGCTACCATAAACCAATCTCGCTTAGAGTAGAGCGGATTGGAGTCCTGTTCTATCGTAATTAGGCGGGCACTGTCCGAGCTACCAGC
>DKJY01000077.1 GCA_002454955.1 Bacteroidales bacterium UBA6680 | reverse complement strand
CTTTTGGTCCCCATGAAAGCTGCTTCCACCACTGTCCTTTTGGATTTTGTACAGCTGATAATCCATAGATACCACCCCATCTGTGACTTCCCTGACCATACTTATTTTGTAGTTCAGGTACCTGAGAAATCTCATCAACTGTAACAGATGCAGAAGCATTTATATTAAGTTTTCCTTTAGAATCACCACCTTTTTTAGTAGTAATTATAATTGCACCATTAGCGGCACGTAGTCCATAAAGTGCTGTTGCAGCACCACCCTTAAGAACTGACATTGAAGCAATATCATCAGGGTTAATATCAATGGCTCTGTTTGATGTAGCAACACCATCAACGGCGTTTCCACCACCACCACCACCAGTGTAGATAGGTACTCCGTCAATAACCCATAGTGGTTGGTTATTTCCGGTAATAGAAGCAGATCCGCGAATCTCTACGAATGAAGAAGCACCCGCTGCTCCTGATGAGTTATTAATACGTACACCAGCAACCTTACCAGACAGAGAGTTTATCACGTTAGTATTCCGTGACTTCTCTAAATCATCAGCCTTAACCTCCTGAACAGCGTATCCAAGAGCTTTAGTAGCACGTTTAATACCAATTGCAGTAACAACAACTTCCTCCATCTGAACATTATCAGCATCAAGTGTCACATTTATAACAGTTTGTGTACCTACTGTTATCTCTTTGTCTTTAAATCCTAATGAAGAAAAAACAAGTACTGCATTCTCTGGAACTTTAATCTCGTATCGACCATCAATATCGGTACTAACACCAAGAGTTGTCCCTTTCACAATTACTGAAGCTCCCGGAAGCGGAGCCCCGTCCTCGGCACTTGTTACTGTACCGCTAACTACTTTTGTTTGTGCTAAGAGCAAATGCCACGAAGCAAACACAAACAGGAAAAGCAATGTTGTAACTTTTCTCATAAAATTAATATTAGGTTTATAAATGGTATGTTTATTCGGTACCAAAATATACATTCAAATTCAGATTACAAACTTTTATCAATCTTTTTTCAGCTTTTGCCAAAATTAAGTTTTCACTGATTAAACCTTAACATTAATTAACATTTACTTTTAAACTTTTGATTTTATGTTGATTACAATCAACAACAATCTTTATTAATTTACATTTTTGTTAAAAACGAGCTTCTTTGCAAATTAATTACATCAACTAAAACCCTCTATTAATCACATTTACAACAACACAATATTTGTTATTACATTTTTTATACACCCTAATCATACACTACATTTTTTAGGTATTAGGAATTATGAAATGTTATGTCTGTTTATAAAAAAAACGGAGTCTTTTTTAACAAAGAACCCCGTTTTTAAACCAATTTGGTTACAAATTATAGCTTAGATTCTACTATTTTCAATATTTCAGCTTCTAAAGCAACAGCTTTTTCCTCAATTTCCTTACTTTCCGCAAGAATTTTTGTTACATAATCCTTGTCCTCAAGATCTGCTGTATTAATTCTAACATTCAAATGAGCACCAATTACACCACTTCGAGCAGCAAGAGCACCAACACCCGCATCAGTCACAGAGTTTGGATTACCACTCTCTGCCATAGCCTTAATAACCTCCATCGACTCATAGCACAGTTTCATTGTCTTAAACGGAACTTCAATAGCGTATTTAGTAGCGTCCTGAATAGCTTGCTTTCTTGCAGCCTTTTCTGCATTGTTACCCTTTGGTAAACCAAAAGCATCCATAATTTTATTAAATGCATTGGTATCCTCATCAACCATTTTCAAAAGTTCATCATGATAGAACTTACCTTTTTCAGCCCAATCAGAGAACTCTTCCCAACGCTCGTCCCAACCACGTTTGTGCGATGACAGGTTAGCAACCATTGTTGCAAGAGCTGCACCCATAGATCCCATATAGGCAGAAATAGATCCTCCCCCCGGAGCAGGAGACTCTGACGCAGTTTCATGAACAAACTCTGTAAGGTTCATATCTATAAGTCTCTTCTTTCCCTCTTTTTCCTGATTCTCCAGAATATACTCAATAATCTTCTTATCAGGATCAAATGGATATAACTCATCAAGACCAAGTGATTTAACAGCAATCTTTATTATCTCTCTGTCAGAAATACCACATGAGCGATTCTGCTTACGCAAGAAATACTTACCAGCTTCAAGCATTGCATTTAATGGTACTACACCAACAAGCTCTGAACCTGTTACACGCATTCCTCTTGCATTTGTTCTCTCATAAACAGCCTCATATGCTTCATGCATAGATGTAATTGAGATATCTGTAAGGTTCATTGATATCTGTGCAATACCAAACTCTTCAATAAACCATCCAATAGCTTTTACTGATTTAAGCATTCCCGGTTCCCATACCTTCTCGCCATTTGCATCATAAACAATCTTTCCGGTTACAGGATTACCCTCACGCTTAACTCTACCACGCTCACGAACATCAAAAGCAATTGCATTTGCTCTACGTGTTGATGTTGTATTAAGGTTAACATTATATGCTACAAGGAAGTTACGTGCTCCAACAGCAGTAACACCAGACTTAACAACGCTATCATTCCATTCAGCAGGTCCAAAATCAGGCTTCCACTCATCTGTTCCAATACGCTGCGATATAGCCTCATACTCACCTTCGCGACAGTTGGCCAAGTTCTTTCTTTTATCCTCACGTGCAGCATTCTCATAGCAATACACAGGAACACCTGCCTCTTCGCCAATACGCTTAGCCAATTTATGCGCATACTCAACAGTCTCTTCCATTGTAATATTTGACACTGGAATAAGCGGACATACATCTGTAGCACCAAAACGCGGATGAGCACCTTTATGCTTAGACATATCTATAAGCTCTTTAGCCTTTTTTACAGCAAGAAAAGCTGCCTCACACACCTCTTCAGGTGTTCCAACCATGGTTACAACAGTTCTGTTTGTTGCTTTTCCCGGATCAACATCTATTAAACTTACTCCTTCAACAGATTTTATCTCATCAGTAATCTGATTGATAATGTTCATATCACAGCCTTCGCTGAAATTAGGAACACACTCTATTAATTTTTTCATGATTAGTGTATGTTTATTATATAAATATTACTCTATAATTTTTCCTTTAAGAATTACTGTGTCTACAAGATCACTTCCGTATGCATATGGCATATATTCATAACTTGGTATATCCTTAGTTATATAAACATTAGCATACTTTCCTCGTGCTATTGAACCTACTTCCTCTTGTACTCCCATAGCATACGCTGTATTTATTGTGGTAGCATTAATAACCTCTTCTGGCAATAATTTCATCTTAATACAACCTAACGACATTACAAACTTCATATCACCTGAAGGTGAGCTACCAGGATTAAAGTCAGAAGCCATAGCTAAAGGTAATCCTGAGTCAATCATCTTGCGTGCCGGAGGATCAATCATACCTAAAAAGAATGCTGCACCAGGCAACAATGTAGGCATAGTCTCAGAATTAAGCAGAGTTTTTATCTCATCATCTCCTGTAAATTCAAGATGATCAACAGACAATGCATTGTACTTTACCCCTACCTGAATTCCGCCTGAATAATCAAGCTCATTTGCATGAATTTTAGGTCTCATACCATATTTCATTGCAGCCATAAGTATTCTGTCTGTCTCTTCAACAGTAAAGAATCCTTTATCGCAGAAAACATCAACATAATCTGCCAACTCTTCTGCAGCAACCATTGGAATCATCTCATTTATTATAAGATCTACATACTCAGATTGTCTGCCTTTATACTCTGCAGGAACAGCGTGAGCTCCAAGGAATGTTGATTTAATTATAATAGGAGTAGTTTCTCTGAGACGTTTCACTACACGCAACATCTTAATCTCATCCTCTACAGTAAGACCATAACCACTCTTTATCTCAACAGCACCTGTACCAAGCGCAATTATCTCATTAATTCTCTCTAACGACTGCTCATACAAATCATCCTCTGAAGTTTCATGAAGTAGCTTTGCCGAATTAAGGATTCCTCCTCCGCGTTTAGCAATCTCCTCATATGATAAACCCTTTATCTTATCTGTATACTCAATCTCTCTGCTTCCAGCATATACCAAATGTGTATGTGAATCACAATACGATGGAAATACCATACGCCCAGTTGCATCAAGTTCCGTTAAAACATCCGCATCATCAAGATTATCAATCCTTGAGATATCATTCATTGATCCAAAATCAATGATCTTCTCATCCTCAATCAATAAAAAAGCATTATCTATACAAGGAAGCTTTGCCATATCAGCTCCGGCAACCCATACCCTTGGTTCCTCTTCAACCTGAACCAACTTCTTGATATTCTTTATAAGTAGTTTCATTTTCTCAATTTTTTGAACACCAAAAATACTAATTAATATGATTTAAGAATTATATGTAATGAAAAAACAGCTACAATACAGACATATTAAAAAGCAGGTTTATATACTTATATTAAAAATATATTGTTCAAGTACATGCCAGATAAAATTGAATCAAATAAAGATCAAGCAGATAAACATAGTATTCAATCACTACACAAGTAGATAAATAAGGGATCCATTTTAATGTTATACAATAAATAAGATTCGGAAATATTATTATACAATTACACCAAATTTTAACAACTATAACTCTCACAAATGGCCATATTTTACTTACTTTGCAATGATTTTAACAGTAAACATATATTTTGATATGCTTAAAAAGATTCCACATACTTATGTGATTGTATTTTTTATAATTGTATTTGCAGGTATAATGACCTGGCTTATCCCTGGTGGTGAATATGAAAGGCAGGTTGTTGAGGTAAATGGTGTAAACAGAACTATTATTGTTGACAACTCTTTTCATTACGTAGATAGTGCACCACAAACATGGCAAATATTCTCAGCCCTTTTTGATGGCTTTGTAGATAAGGCCGATATAATAGTTTTTATTCTTATGATTGGTGGTGCTTTCTGGATTATGAATGACTCAAAGGCTATTGATGCAGGAATTCTATCGTTTTTACGATTCACCCAAAAATTAGAACGATACAAACTAATTAAGCGTCTGGGGGTAAACAATATTATTCTAACATTAATAATGCTCATGTTTAGTATATTTGGCGCCACATTCGGAATGAGCGAAGAGACTATAGCATTTATTATAATAATAGTACCTCTTGCAATTTCTATGGGCTACGACTCAATAACAGGCGCTGCAATTGTGTTTGTTGCTGCCGGTCTTGGTTTTGCAGGTGCAATACTAAATCCATTTACAATTGGTATTGCTCAGGGATTGTCTGATCTACCTCTTTTTTCAGGTTTTGAGTACAGACTATTCTGTTGGCTTATTATTAATATAGTTGGTATTGTATATATATTAAGATATGCCAGAAAGATAAAGCGTAATCCTGAAAAATCGCTGGTAAGAGAAGAGGATAAATATTGGAGAGACAGAGGAACAGCTGATGCAGAGAGCATAAAATACCATACTCCGGTATCTGCATGGATTACATACGGAATTATATTATCAGTTCTTACTGTTTGTTCTTTTATATTCCCAACAACAGAGATGAAAATAGGAAATAGCGCCTCAGTACTTCCTGTAATGCCTGTACTTGCAGGACTATTTGCTATAACAGGTTTCTTTAGTCTTAGAAAAACGGTTCATTTCTTTATTCTTAATATACTAATGTTTACAATCCTGTTCCTTATTGTTGGAGTAATGGGATACGGATGGTACGTTATGGAGATTGCAACACTCTTCTTTGGTATGGGCTTAGCAGCCGGTATTGCAATGAACTACAATCCAGATAAGATAGTAAAACTATTCCTTGAAGGTGTTAAGGACATACTATCCGCAGCATTTATTGTTGGTTTAGCAGGAGGTATAATTATTGTTCTTCAGGAAGGAAAAATTATTGATACAATACTACACTCATTATCTTCTGCAATGGAAGGTTTTGGTAAGGTTACATCAGTAGGTATTATGTATGTAATACAAAACTTTATAAATGTAATTATCCCATCCGGATCGGCAAAGGCTGCTCTTACAATGCCAATTATGGCACCATTCTCAGATGTTATTGGTGTTTCGCGTCAGGCAACAGTAATGGCATTCCAGTTTGGCGATGGTTTTACAAATATGATAACACCTACATCAGGTGTTCTTATTGGTGTTCTTGGTGTAGCAAGAATACCATATGACAAATGGGTAAAATGGATTGGACCACTTATGGCTGTGGCAATAATAATAGGTTTCTTATTACTTATTCCAACTGTTACAATGGATCTGAATGGTTTCTAAAATGTAGAAATAATCATATATATCTATAAAATCCTCGCCATATGGCGGGGATTTTTGCTTTTCGGACTCTTTTTCATCGTAATAAAGTACCCTTTAGTCCTATTTTCTTTGTCACCATTTAATTTTTTCTATTTTTGTCAGAAGACAATTTTAAAAACCAAATATTTTCAGATCATGAAAAAATTAATTTATTCGCTTGCATTAGGTGCTGCCATGCTTTTTAGCACTGCAAATTCTGATGCTTGTACAAACTACCTCATTACAAAAGGAGCCTCAACAGACGGTTCTGTAATGATTAGTTACGCAGCCGATTCACACGTACTGTATGGTGAACTATATTACCGTGCTGCAGCAAAATATCCTGCAGGAACAATGATTAAGGTATATGAATGGGATACAGGAAAATACCTTGGCGAGATTGAGCAGGCAAGAGAGACTTACAATGTTGTAGGTAATGTAAATGAGTACAATGTTGCTATTGGCGAAACAACATATGGTGGACGTAAAGAGCTTGTTGATACAACTGGTCTTATAGATTACGGTAGTCTTATTTACTTCACTCTTCAGAGATCTAAATCAGCTCGCGAGGCTATTAAGGTTATGACGAATCTTGTTGCTGAGTGGGGTTACTACTCTTCAGGTGAGAGTTTCTCTATTGCAGATGGTAACGAGGCTTGGATTCTTGAGATGATTGGTAAAGGTCCTGGTGTAAAAGGCGCTAACTGGGTAGCTAGAAGAGTTCCTGATGGATATGTATCAGGACACGCTAACCAGGCTCGTATTACAACATTCCCAAAGGCAAACGGAAAAACGTCTATTACAAACAAGAAGATACATAAGATTTTCAACCCTGAGGTTGAGTGTGTATACTCTTATGATGTAATTAAGTTTGCTAAGAAAATGAACTATGTACCTAAAAAAATGAAGCACGAAGAGTTTAGTTTCTCTGATACTTATGCTCC
>DKJY01000074.1 GCA_002454955.1 Bacteroidales bacterium UBA6680 | reverse complement strand
AAAACCAACCATTTATCCGAAAACCAAAATCAATTTCGTCATTTATTGCAGGGTTTAAATCGGCGGTTAATTCTGAAATAAACAATTATATCGATAAAAATGAATTGACCATTCCGATATACAATCGTAATAACCATTTCTTTCAACCGAATTATTATGACCATATAATCCGGAACAAAACCGAATACAGCCGCATTACAAATTATATAATCAACAATCCCAAAAAATGGAATGAGGATAGGTTTAGGGCAAAATGATTTTACCCAACAATAATACATGTTTAATTAAAACACGAATAGCCAATACACCCTGTTATCTATTGTGTATATTTACATAACAATAAAACAGAACAATATAGAGCATCAATGTCCGCCCATAGAATAGACAATTAGCATTTATAAACGACTATTAATTAGTGTTTAATCTGACGTATGAAAAACAAAATACTAATAATACTGTTTCTGGTACTTTCAACTTACATATACTCTCAGGAAACATTTACATCGCGCAAAGGGAGTAAACTATTTCCGGGACATCTTGAAATAGTTATAACTGTTGATAGCGCCACAGTAAGATATGAACTATTTAACCATTGGTATACCAACTCCTATGCGGAGTTAAGACAAATTACAATAGCAACAGATAGCTTAAAACATTACAGCGAATCAAATGATACCCTTCAGATAATTATTGCTGATAACTATGTGAAACTTACCGATAAGAGATATAAAATAGACAAAAAGGTAAAACACAAAAGACTCTGCAACAAACCTGATATAATGCGTAAAATATCATTTGCACATTCACAAGCCAGAAAACATAATGGAATTGGACATTATGAACTGTATACTAATGACGACCTTAAACTTAACGAAGCAGACTTTAAGAGATTAGTGCTTTTAAATATGAATAAACTGATTAACAAGGATTTTTAGACACGATAATGATTGTTATATCTGACTATTTAACAAAAGAACAGAACTCTTAAATCAGCTTTAAATTAAACCAATATATATTTAAAGTAAAAAGTATATAACATTAAGTAGTGTAATTAGTAATACTCTGAAATGAATTATTACTTTTATGGAATAGAAGTTATTTTCAGATATTACAATGTTATTACAGTGTAATATCTATACTATAATCCTGAATTACTTTATACTAATGGCAATAACTGAAGCTGATACAAGGCAAATTATAATAGATAAAAAATTGGCAGAGGCTGGTTGGAATGTCAATGATCAAACTCAGGTTAATACGGAATATCATATAATCATAAAATGTTATGAAGAACTTACAGATTCTGAATCAGGATCAAATGATCATCAATATGCAGATTATGTTTTGTTGGGGAGAGATGGGAAACCTTTAGCAGTAGTAGAGGCTAAAAGAACCTCAGTAGATGCAGATAAAGGCAGGGAACAAGCCAAACAGTATTGTGAGAATATAAAGAAACATATCGGTGGTGAATTGCCATTCTGTTTTTATACCAATGGGTATGAGATTAATTTTTGGGATTTAGATAATTATCCTCCACGAAAAATTGTTGGTTTTCCAACCCGTGATGATTTGGAGAGACTGTTATTTATCAGAAAGAACAGGAAGCCTTTGGCTTTGGAGCTGATAAACACAAAAATAGCAGGGCGTGATTACCAGATTCAGGCAATACGATCTGTAATGGAATCGATAGAAAAGAAGCATAGGAAATTTTTACTTGTAATGGCAACAGGAACAGGTAAAACTAGAACTTGCATTGCATTAGTTAACGCACTTATGCGTGCTGGCTGGGCTGAAAGAATACTTTTTCTTGTAGACCGTATAGCCCTTAGAGATCAGACACTGGATGCTTTTAAGGAGCATCTGGAAAATGAACCACGTTGGCCTAAGCCTGGCGAGAAGATCATAAAAAAAGACAGGCGAATCTATGTATCTACATACCCTACAATGCTTAATATAGTGCAAAGTGAACATGAAACATTATCACCACATTTTTTTGATCTGGTAGTAGTAGACGAGAGTCACAGATCCATTTATAATACATATCAGGAGATACTTGATTACTTTAATACAATCACATTGGGGTTAACAGCAACACCTACAAATGTGATAGATCATAATACATTTAAACTATTTAACTGCGAAGATGGGATACCAACCTTTGCATACTCTTACGAAGAGGCTGTAAATAATCTTCCTCCCTACCTGTGTAGTTTCCAGGTTATGAAGTTGCAAACAAAATTTCAGGTTGAGGGTATAAACAAAAGAACAATCTCGCTGGAGGATCAGAAAAAGTTGATTCATGAAGGGAAAGAGATTGAAGAGATTAATTTTGAAGGAACCGAACTGGAAAAAACTGTAACCAACCGTGGTACAAATGTTACCATTGTTAAGGAGTTTATGGAGGAGTGTATAAAAGACTCTGATGGTGTACTTCCCGGAAAGACAATATTTTTCTGTTCAAGTAAAGGACAGGCAAAAACTATAGAGAATATATTTGACACACTCTATCCTGAATATAGTGGCAAATTGGCACGTATGATGGTGTCAAATGATCCCCGTGTATACGGAAAAGGAGGTTTGATAGATCAGTTTACCAATAAAAACTTTCCTCGTGTAGCAATTAGTGTTGATATGCTTGATACAGGAATTGATGTTCGCGAATTGGTAAACCTTGTTTTTGCAAAACCAGTTTACTCATACACAAAATTCTGGCAGATGATTGGTAGAGGTACCCGTCTGTTGGAATCTACAAAATTGAAACCCTGGTGTCCTGAGAAGCAGGCATTTCTTATTATGGACTGTTGGGATAATTTTGAATACTTTAAACTTAACCCTAAAGGCAGAGAGTTAAATAACCATATACCTCTGCCTGTACGATATGCAGCACTTAGGATAGATAAAATAACCGTTGCTCTTGAAAAAGAAGAGAAAGACATTGCTATTAAAGAGATTAGGAAACTGAGAGAGCAGATAGACGACTTACCTGAAAAATCTATAGTAATTAAAGATGCAGCAACTGACTTGAATATTGTGAAAGACGATGCTTTTTGGGATGACTTAACAGACAGTAGAATTGAACATTTGCGATTGCAAATACAACCTCTGTTTAGAGTTGTATCGCAGACTGATTTTAAAGCTATGCGATTTAGAAAAGATCTGTTGGAAATTTCATTGTCTCATCTGAAGGAGGAGAAGCAACGTTTTGATTCGCTGAAAGACGGTGTAATAGAACAGGTAAGTACATTACCAATGTCAATTAATATTGTGGCAAAACACACTGAATATATTCAAAGAGTACAATCAAAAGCATTCTGGTTAGATGTAAAAGACTCTGATTTTGATGTTATGGAGAATATATTATCGCCTCTTATAAAATATAGGCAGCAAGAGACAGGAGGTGCTGGGAAAAAAACAGTTTTAAACCTGAGAGATGTGTTGCAGATAAAAGAGATGGTAGAGTTTGGCCCTCAAAACGAATCGGTGACCATAAGCCAGTATAGAGAGTTGGTTGAGCAACGTATTATGGAATTGAGCAACGAAAATCCGGTTCTTAAGAAGATTAAATCTGGACAAGATATATCTGATGAGGAAAAGCTTAATCTGGCAGAGAAACTACAAGATGATAATCCGCATATTACTGTATCGCTGTTGCGTAAAGTTTACAAACAACAACAAGCCGGATTTATTCAGCTTATAAAACACATTATGGGTATCGAGATTCTCGAAGATTTTAATATTCAGGTATCAAACGCAATTCAGAACTTTATACAGGAACATACAAACCTTACAACAAGGCAGATTGAGTTTCTGAATCTGCTGAAAGATTATATAATAGATCGGGGTAAGATAGAGAAACGAGACCTTATACAGGCTCCTTTTACAGTAATTCATCCTAAAGGAATAAGGGGTGTTTTTTCGCAAAAAGAGATAAATGACATTGTTAAACTAACAGAGCAGTGGGCTGCATAAATGAATAAATATTGGTTATATATAGTAATTACATTTTATTAATTTTGCCGATTCTCATACATATTAATATAAATTATAACGGAATAATATGAGCTTATTAACCAGTAATCCGGAGATAGCATCAAAAATAAATGATCTTTGGAATAAATTCTGGAGTGGAGGAATCTCTAACCCATTAACAGCAATAGAACAGATTACATACCTGCTTTTTATGAAGCAGATAGATGATAATGACCTGAATAAAAAGTCTGAGGCAGAGTTCACAGAAGAACCATTTACCTCAAAATTTGATGGAATATTCTATCTTACAAAAGATGATGAGAAAGAGCAGAAAAACGGTATAGATAAACAGACCCTGCGTTGGAGCCATTTTAAACATATGCCATCGGATGATATGTTGGCTCATGTACAGCAAAAGGTATTCCCATTTATAAAACAGCTTAATGGAGATACAGCACCGTTTACCAAACATATGGCAAATGCTGTTTTTATAATACCTAAAGCCTCGCTGTTAACAGAAGCCATAAAAATTATAGATGGTATATATGAGGAGATGGAGAAGGATGCCAATGAGAATGGGCAGGATTTTCAGGATATCCAGGGAGACGTATATGAATACCTGATAAACGAGATAGCATCGGCAGGTAAGAATGGACAGTTTAGAACACCGCGCCACATTATAAAACTGTTGGTTGAGCTTGTAGATCCACAGCTTGGACAGCAGATTGCAGACCCTGCCTGTGGTACATCAGGATTTTTACTGGGAGCTTACCAATATATGATTACCCAGCTTGATAAGGAGAAGGATAAACGAGAACCCGATTCTGATGGATTTATTACTAGTAGCAAAAGTGCTGCTCTTACTGAGAATGTAAAGAAGATTCTGGATAGTAGTCTGCATGGTTACGATATTGACCAGACCATGGTGCGTCTGGGACTTATGAACCTTATGATGCATGGTATTGATTGCCCACAGGTAGATTATAAAGATACACTTAGTAAATTCTATACAGAAAATGCACAATACGATATTGTACTGGCAAATCCTCCGTTTACAGGTAATATCGATAAAGGGGAGATTCATGAGGAGCTGACACTGAAAACCACAAAAACCGAACTTCTATTTATAGAGCGTATATACAATATGTTAAAGATGGGTGGTACAGCAGGTATTGTTATACCACAGGGAGTGTTGTTTGGTTCAGGAAAGGCTTTTAAGGAGGCGCGTAAACTTATGATAGAGAAATCGCAGCTAAAAGCAGTAGTATCAATGCCAAGTGGTGTGTTTAAACCATATGCAGGGGTAAGCACAGCATTGCTGATATTCACCAAGGGTGGCGAAACCGACAATGTATGGTTCTACAATATGGAGTCAGATGGCTACAGTCTCGATGATAAACGAACAGACATTAAAAACCCCGATGGTTCCGATAACTACGGAGACTTGCAGGATATAATAAAAAACTACAAAAGCTCCCCGAGCGAAGTCGAGGGGCAAGACAGAAAATCCAAACACTTTTTTGTACCAAAGTCAGAGATTATAGATGAGGATTATGACCTAAGTTTCTCACGATATAAAGAAGAGGTCTTTGAGGAGATAGAGTATGAAAAACCAGAGGTTATTCTTAAAAAACTAATTGGTGAAGATGGTAAAGGTGGATTGGAGAGTGAGATTATTTCAGGGTTAAATGAATTAAAGGGGATGTTGTAAGATGAATATAAATAAACTATCATTTTCCGATGTATTAACTGATATTACCTCTAAATATTTTAAAATACCAAAAAAGGATTTTAATGATAAAGGAAAATATGCCATAATTGATCAGAGTATAGATTATATAGCAGGATATACTAATAATGAATCAAAGGTTAAATCAAATATAGGAGAGAGTGCTGTTATTATATTTGGGGATCATACTAGAATAATTAAATATGTAAACTTTCCTTTTGCGATAGGTGCCGATGGTGTTAAAGTTTTATCGGTTAATCCTGAGGCTGCAGATCCAAAATATATATATTATTTTCTTAAATCAATAAATATTCCAAGTGCTGGATATTCAAGACATTTTAAATTTTTGAAAAAAAAGAAAATAATTTTACCTAATTCTCTAACCGACCAAAAGCGCATAGCTAAAGTTCTATCTCATTGCGAAGAGCTTATTCAAAAGCGAAAACAATCTATTAAACTTTTGGATGAATTTCTAAAATCCACTTTTTTGGAGATGTTTGGGGAAGAAAATCCAAGCTATGATGACTGGAAAATTGATAAAATAGAAAACTATGCATTTCCTAAAAAAGGGAGTATGCGAACAGGTCCATTTGGTAGTGCATTATTACATAGTGAATTTAAAGAGTATGGTGAAGTTAGAGTTTTGGGGATTGATAATGTAGTAAATGATATTTTTGAAATGGGAAATCCCAGATTCATTACTAAGGATAAGTTTCAAGAACTAAAAAGATATCAAGTATATCCAGGAGATGTATTAATAAGTATAATGGCAACAAATGGTAAATCTGCAGTTGTACCTAATGATATACCAACTTCAATAAATACTAAGCATTTAGCTGCAATAACACCGAATACACAAAAAGTACTTCCATTCTATTTAAAATATGCTATACAATATCATCCTTTTATTTTAAAACAACTGAGAAAAAATATGAAAGGAGCTATAATGAGTGGGTTAAATTTATCTATTATTAAGAAGCTTCAACTTTCACAGCCACCAATATTAATTCAAAATAAATTTACTGAGATAGTTCACAAACATCAATTTCTCAAACTAAAATACATACAGAGCTTAACAGAACTCGAAAGCCTTTATGGCAGCTTAAGTCAAAAAGCATTTAAAGGCGAGTTAGATTTGAGTGGGGTTGAGGTTGAGGACAGAGTGAAGGGAGATATTCTACCACCTGAAGTAAATGAGTATATTAAAGAAGCCGATAATATTCTGTCAAACTATAAAGCTCCAGAATTACTTCATAAACATGTTCAGTTCCTAAATCAAAGATTTGTACATATTGATAAAATCTATAAACAGTTCGAGAAATTTCCTAAAATTCCAAAGGTAGTTTTTGATAGAGTAGAAGCAATAGAAAAATTCAGATCTCAAGTTCCAGAACCGGCAGAGCAGAATTAAAAAATAATTTATATAATATGAACTTCTTGTTGAGACGCACGGCCTGTTGAGACGCACGGCCGTGCGTCTCAACAATACCCCTCTATCTCAGAGAAATCTCTCTCAACAACATCTCAAAAAAAATATATCAAAAAAAGTTACTTCTTACTTGACTTTTATAAAATATAGCCATAACTTGAATATAAATAGTTGATTATTAACCCAAATTAAATTTATGAAACGAAGCATGAGAAAGAGTTTTTACACACACTAAGATGGCTATAATGCGAGTTCCATCTGACAAAAAAACAATTATGAACAGATGAAACTGGTAGTATCTGTCGCTTTACATTCAATTTTAATATAAACAAAACCATATGCAGAGGGTGATATTCCTGTAGCATAACGAACATGTAAATAGTTATAAACCACAAAAAAATTAAGATGATGAGAATAAGTATATCAAAATTTATGATGTCTGTAAAGACAATCTTCACTAATGCTCGCAGACCAGAGATATTAACGCCAATGCAACAGTTTGGAGTAGATGAGCCCTTTCTGGATGAGTGTGACCAGAAATCGCGTGAGGCTTCAGATATTATTGCAAAACAGAAGCTGGAGTATCAGGAGCTGGATATTGCGTATAATAATGCATATTCAAAGAGAGATGAGTGCGAGAAGAATATTAATATTCTATCTAAAATACTTAGGCTTCACCTTAGAGATAATGACGAGATGGCTAATAGAATTGGTCTGTATAAGCCTAAAAAGTCAAAGGTAGACGATAGAATTGATCAGATGCATAGCTTCTTTTTGGCAGTTATTAAAGAGCCAAATCTGGTAAATGAGCTATCTGTATATAAAATTACGTTGGCTGTTGTTGAAGGATACATTGCCGATATTGAGGAGTACAAAAACCTGCGTAGTATTGTGAAATCAGAAAAAGGACAGGCAGAGAATGCTACTCAACAGCGCGACAAAGTTCTTGAAGAGCTCGAATTTTATGTTGATAAAATACGTACAATAGCAAAAATATCACTTGCCGATTCACCTCAATTATTGGAGGAGCTAGGGGTAAATGTAAAGTAAAGAATCATAATCTGTGAAATAATGAATACAGATATTCGGTATAACTATCGGAGTCTGTATTTGCGTTTTTATACCTCTCTTTTTTGTGCTGGTTGCAGGCCTGTAATCTTTACAGAAATTAAGTAAAGTAGATTCATATTGCACCTGTGTGTTATTTGCTGATTATTGAAAATTAGATCGGTATATAATATGAATCTGTTTTTGTGTCTACACTGTTTCTGTGTTTGTGAAATTCTGTATAGCGGAGTTTTTCAACATAAAAATCCCGTTTCTGTAATATTGCAGATATACATGTGTTGGTATAATTCTGTATGCCCGTTACTGTGCATAGACCCTTCTGTACCCCTCGCGAATAGAGAATCTGTAAGAAAAATAGCCTGCTGGTTTTTTGGAATAAAATCCATTTCTGTTGATAGCATCAGTAGTGTTGCAATGCCGAAGGTTAAAATTGCAGGGTGCATCACTGATTCTGCAAACAGGAATAATTTTTCTGCAAAATGGATTTTCAAAAACTGAGAGAGCAGTTTTGATGCTGCAATGTGGAATATTATTGCTGTGGAGTGCACCACTGATTCTGTAAACTGGAATATTTTTCTGCAAAATGGATTTTCAAAAACTGAGATAGCAACTTTGATGCTGCAATGTGGAGTATTATTGCTGTGGGGTGCACCACTGATTCTGTAAACTGGAATATTTTTCTGCAAAATGGATTTTCAAAAACTGAGATAGCAACTTTGATGCTGCAATATGGAATATTATTGCTGTGGGGTGCACCACTGATTCTGTAAACCGGAATATTTTTCTGCAAAATGTAATTTCCTGGAATATCTTTACAGGCTTTCGATAATTTTCTTTACCGGAGAACAAACGTAAAACACGATTCTAAAAATAGAAACAGAGGTTTAGATTAATTCTGGTTTTTAATACACTTTACCTCTTTATATCTTTTTTCTGAGACTATGGCTTTTACTGTAAGAGATATTATCATGATTTTATATTCAGATGATATTTACTATACCTGAGAATAGTCTCGGGCAATTAGCCAATATACGCAAACTAACTACATGTAATCTGGTAATGAATATGTTCTGATTTGTTTATAGGTTAAAGGTATTTTGTTATAGTATTGTGTATTGCTAGGGGTTGATAATCAAAAAGATATCCAGGTGTTTTTTATCTATAAAAACATGAAACAAGTGTAAATGTATTGCGTATTAATAAAAGATTAATCGTGGTTACAACATATTATGTGTGCCCCAAATATTACGTTTATGAAGAATATATACTTATCTGTTGTTGCATCTGTATTAATAATGTTTACAGCAAACAATATTGTAGCTCAGAACTATACCTTAACAGATGCCGATGTTACTGTAGCGAATGGTGAAATAACCGCTTGTAGTTATGATGTTAGCGGAAAGGTAATTACTATACCAAGCCAACTTAATGGGCAAACAATTGTAAAAACGGGTTATGAACTGTTTAATGGAAAAGGAATGACTGGAGTGATTTTACCTTCTACATTACAAATAATAGGTCAGGGAACATTTGCAAATAACAGTATAACATCTGTTACTATTCCTGATAACGTAGTTGAGATAGGGGGATACGCATTTAAAGGTAATAATATCTCCTCAGTTACATTTAATAGTAAACTTACTACAATAAAATGGATGGCATTCCAGAATAATAATTTAGGTTCAGTATCAATTCCAAATACAGTTACTTATATAGGATCTCAAGCCTTTTTAGATAACCCTTTGGAATCAATAATATTACCAACTCCTGTACAAAATTCGGAAGGAATCCCATTTAGTCATTGGGAGAATATGGGAAGTGTAAATATTACCTATTCAGGAGGAGAATCCTTACCCAAAGCACAGTTTGATCCTAATTATCGTGCTGTATTTGAACATCCACAATATACAGTAAGCGGAACCGTATCAGGAGCCGGTGGTGTTACAATAAGTTACCAGATAAATAGCGATAATAGTAAGACACAGGTAGTGCAGGACGATGGCGGTAATTACAGTTTTACAGTTAATCACGGTAGTAATGTAACTATTACGGCAACAAAAGAGGGATACACATTTGCAGAATCATATAGCCTGAATAATATTACTGCTGATGTAACAGACAAAAATTTTACAGCTACAAAAAAAACGTATACAGTTACAGGAACTATAAGAGGTGCAGATAATGTTCTTGTAAAGATGTTTGGACACGCTAAAGATCAGATGATAGTGAATGATGGCGGAAGTTACAGTTTTACTGTTGAGCATGGATTAATTGTAAATATATCGGCTAGTAAACCAGGATATGAATTTAATGGTCCCCATATGCTTGGTACGGTAACGTCAAATATATCTGGTAAAGATCTTCAGGCAATAATAAAAACATACACAATAAGCGGAACTGTAAGCGGTACGAATGGGGTTTTGGTATCAATGTCTGGTGATGCTGCAGATAAAGAAACAATAAATGATGGCGGTAGTTACAGTTTTGCAGTTAATCACGGAAGTAATGTAACTATTACGGCAACAAAAGAGGGATATGAGTTTGGGAATCCTATTGTGTTCAATAATATAGAGTCAAACAAAGCAGGTGTAAATTTTGCAGCCACATTAAAAACATATACAGTTACAGGAACAGTAAGCGGAGCCGATGGAGTTCTTGTAAAGATGTTTGGACAAGCTGAAGATCAGATGATAGTAAATGATGGCGAAAGTTATAGTTTTACTGTTGAGCATGGATTAAGTGTAGCTATATCAGCTAGTAAACCAGGATATGACTTTAATGGACCCCATTCGCTTGCAACTGTAAAGTCAAATATATCTGGTAAAGATCTTCAGGCAATAATAAAAACATACACAATAAGCGGAACAGTAAACGGTACGAATGGGGTTTTGGTATCAATGTCTGGTGGTGCTACAAATCAATCAACCGTAAATGATGGTAGTAGTTACAGTTTTACAGTTAATCACGGAAGTAATGTAACTATTACGGCAACAAAAGAGGGTTATGAGTTTGGGAATCCTATTGTGTTCAATAATATAGAGTCAAACAAAGCAGGTGTAAATTTTGCAGCCACATTAAAAACATATACAATAAGCGGAACAGTAAGCGGAGCAGATGGGGTTTTGGTATCAATGTCTGGTGGTGCTACAAGTCAATCAACAGTAAATGATGGCGGTAATTATAGTTTTACAGTTAATCACGGAAGTAATGTAACTATTACGGCAACAAAAGAGGGATATGAGTTTGGAAATCCTGTTGTGTTCAGTAATATAGAGTCAAACAAAACAGATGTAAACTTTGAAGCTGTACTAAAAACATATACAATATCGGGAACTGTTACCGGAGCAAGTGATGTGGAGATAATTATGAGTGGTGATAAATCCGGAACACAATCGGTTGGTCATATGCAGAGCTACAGCTTTGTAGTTGAACACGGAAATAGTGTGACAATATCAGCAGAAAAAGAAGGCTACACCTTTATAGATCCAGTATTGTTAGATGATATTACTGAAGATAAGACCGACATAAATTTTGTTGCAGAAGCAATATACTATGATGTTAGTGGAACTGTAACAGGAGCCGGTGGTGTTACAATAAGCTATCTGATAAATAGTGATAATACCAAGACACAGGTAGTGCAGGATGATGGCGGAAATTATAATTTTCAGGTTTTATATAACAGTAATGTAACTATTACGGCAACAAAAGAGGGATACACATTTGCAGAATCGTATAACCTGAGTAATATTAAAGCCGATGTAACAGGCAAAAATTTTACAGCAACAATAAACATACATACTATTAGCGGGGTAGTAAGTGGCGACAAGATTGATGGTGTAACTATAGAGTTAAAAAATATAGAAGAGGTAATTGGCACAACATCAACAGATGCAACAGGAAATTATAGCTTAGAGGTAAACTACGGAAGTACAGGTATGCTAATAGCTAGTTCAGATGGTTACACGTTTGATGGACCAATAGATATAAATAATCTGTCAGAAGATATATCAGACTGTAACTTTACCTCTACAATAAGTAAATATACAATTAGCGGAGTTGTAAGTGGCGATATTAAAGAGGGAGTAACTATACAGTTTAAAACAGGAGAAACAGTTGTTAAAGAGGTGGTAACTGATGCCTCAGGTGGCTATAGTATGGATGTTGATTATGGAACAACAGGAGTTTTAACAGCAAATCTTGAGGGATATACATTTGGAGAGCCACTGCCAATAAACAATATAGTTGCCGATAAACCGGATTGTAATTTTACCTCTATAATAAAGACCTATATTATTAAAGGAACAGTGAATGGTGCCAGCAATGTTACAGTATTAATTACCGATGCTAACAGAATATATGAGATAGCAACAGTTAACGATGGCGAGGAGTATGAATTTTCTGTAGATCACGGAACGTCTGTGAATGTTTCAGCATCAAAGAGAGGTTACACATTTAATGAAGCATACATACAAACAAATGTTACAGAGAATGTATCTGGCCTGGATTTTACTGCAACAATAAATAGTTATACTATATCTGGTAAGGTTACAGGTGTTGACGAGGTAGAGGTTAAGTTGTCAGGAGATATTGAAGATAAGGTAACTGTAAATAGCGGTGAAACATATAGTTTTACAGTAACATATGGTGTTAACGTAACTGTATCTGCAATAAAAGAAGGGTATGTATTTGCTCCTGTTAAGTATATTATATCTGAGGTTGGAGACAATATTACAGATAAAGATTTTATTGGTAAAGAGGCTATTGCACTGCCTGAAGTATCTGGTTCGCTCAACTTTGGCGATGTAGTAGTTGGCTCGTCACAGACTAATAAATTTGTAATTAATAATATAGGAAATATAGATCTCATTATAGATAATATTGAGATGCCTGAAGGATTCTCTGTCTCAAAATCTGGATTAACAATAGTACCGGGAGAATCAACAGATATAAATGTTACGTTTAGACCATCTGAGATAAAAGATTATAGTGGGTTAATTAAACTTACTGGTAATTTTGCGGCACCTTTTGTACCAGTACCGGTTGTTGCAAATGGAGTAGAGGCAATATATACGGTTGTAATAAGTATTACCGATGGTGAGGAGGCAATAGAGAATGCATTAGTAAGGTTTAATGATAAGGAGTATCGTTCAAATAATGTTGGCGATGCAATTATTGAGGGAGTTAAATCTGGCTCTTATAACTATACTGTAGAAGCAGAAGGTTACAGTACATATACAGGAACAGTTGTTGTAAGTAATAAGAAAGAGGTTAAAGAGATTGTTCTTACCAAAAACAGTGGAGGCGATGGTACAAGTTATATTGATAGCTCAGAAGAAGATCTTATAACAATAGCTCAGAATCCGGTTGGTGATATATTACAAATAGAGTTAAAGAGTGAAATAAGAGTGAACTCTATTATAATATATGATATAAAGGGAGAACAGAATTATAACCGACAGATATCAGAAAGTAACAATATAAAGATTGATGTTTCTGGTTTAGATAGAGGGGTGTATTTTATAAAGATTAAGAGTGATACTAAAGTGGTAACAGTTAAGAAGTTTGTTAAAAATTAATTTATCATAAATCTTAATCTTCGGAGTGTCTGATAACTGAGGTTGTCAGACACTCTTTTTTTTGTATCATTATTATATAACCTACCCGTATGGTATATGGCATAATATTTGATAGATGTTATCCCGGATAAATCATAAACATAAATTTTACACAAAATGAGAAAAACTTACTTAAACCGAATCCCCGGAATGTTTATCTCAATCTATCTTTTGTTAATTGCACCAGTTATTAATGCCCAACAGTATACTCTTACCGACGATGATGTTGTTGTAGAGAAAGGTGTTATAAAGAGTTGTAGCTATAACTTTGCTATAAAGAACATCATTATTCCATCAGTTCTTGATGGACAAACTGTTATTGCAATAGAAACTTATGGTCCTGCAAGTAACACCTTTATAGATAAAGGTATTACAGGGCTTGTTTTACCAGCAACTCTAAAAAAGATTGGATATGAAGAATTTAAGGAGAATAAAATTAAGAAGGTAATAATACCAGAGGAGGTAGAGATAATTGGAGGATATGCATTCCATAAAAATGATATATCGGAGATTGTATTACCAGATAATTTAAAAAAGATTGAGGATTACGCTTTTTGGCATAATGAGATATCAGAATTAGATCTTAACGATAATCTGGAATATCTTGGTGAAGGTGCTTTTTGCCGTAATAATTTGACTTCAGTTGTTGTACCAGGGAATATTGGTATATTAAGAACTCATTCATTTAGTTATAATAATATATCTCATCTAACAATAAAAGAAGGGGTTAAGGCTGTGCAAGGACATGCATGTTTTGAGAATCCTTTTGAAACTGTATTGTTGCCAAATAGTGTTACAAATATTGGCATATATGCATTTCACTCAACAAAACCTCTTAAAATTACATTACCAACACCTGTTATCGAAGGAGTATCAGAGATAGTTTGGATAGATAATGGTGAGAAGATATATAATTCTGGTGATGAGGTAGATTACGATAGTTCATTTTACAGAATAAAAAGAGAGTATACGTTAACAGATGATGATGTTGTGGTAAATGATGGTGTATTAATCTCTTGCAGAGCTGATCTTGATGTAAGTGAACTGATAATACCCGATGAGCTTGATGGGCAAAGGATAAAGGTTGTAGGCGATAATGTTTTTGAGTTTAAAGGGTTACTATCTGTTAAACTGCCATCTGAATTAGAGACAATAGGGATGTATGCATTTCATGAGAATCATCTACTTTCTGTAGATATACCAAAAGGTGTAAATAGCATTGGTCGTTGGGCATTTTTTGATAATGAACTTAAATCGGTAATTGTGCCTGATAAAGTAAAGGTAATAGAGGACTATACATTTGCAGGAAACAGAATAGATTATCTGGAACTTCCATACGGATTAGAAGATATTGAATATTTTGCATTTGGTAATAATTTTCTTAGAAAGTACAATATTCCGGAAACAGTAAAAAAGATAGATAAGTTTGCTCTTAGGGGAATTTTTCTTGAGACAATAATCCTTCATACAGCGGTAAAGAGTGGTTATGAATTTGTTTATTGGGTTGATAATAATGGTAAGACATATAATGCCGGAGAAGAGGTGACTGCAGGAGATGTGTCATATGAGGCCGTTTTTAATAAGGCAATTAATGCCACAGCTGTTGATAAATTAGATGCTGGTAGTGTGCAAGTATACCCTAACCCTGTAAGGAGTAAACTTAACATAGAGGTTGATGTAATTAATGAGGCTGAGTATATTCTGATTTGCGATTTAACAGGAAAGGTGTTTGATAAGATCTATTTTGATAAATCTGATATTATATCGGTTGATGTAAATGAGTATCCTAAAGGAATGCTGTTGATTCATATAAAATGTACGGATGGTATAATCACAAAAAAGGTAGTAAAGATATAGTCATGTGATTATGTTTAGTTCTGTTGTTTATTGAATACATGGTTCAATAATTATTGAGTAGCTGTTTTTGGGGAGTTTGATACTCTTCACAAAACAGCTATTCTTTTGTTAAAAAATAATGGTTATCTTTCCTTGTCCAAATTTAATTATGATAACCTTAAGTAAAAAAACTAAAATGAGACAGAAAACCGCTGTAGTTAATGTAGATGCAGAATATAAGCAGTGGTACATGTTTTAACTAAAACAATCAAAAAAGATGAAGAAAGTGTTTATTGCAGCCGCAAAACGTACGGCTATTGGAAAATTCTTGGGAACTTTAGGTAACGTATCAGCAGCAGATATGGCATCAACAGTAATAAAAAATATTGTTGAAGAGACAGGAATTAACCCTGCTGAGCTTGATGAGGTAGTTATGGGTAATATTCTTATGGCCGGAAAAGGTCAGGGAATTGCACGTCAGGCATCTGTTGGTGCAGGGGTACCACAAGAGGTTCCTGCTTATAGCCTTAATATGATTTGTGGTAGTGGAATGAAGACTATTATGAGTGCTTATTCTGATATTAAAGCGGGAGAGGCAGAGATGATTCTTGCCGGAGGAACTGAGTCTATGTCAGGAGCAAGTTATATACTACCAGGGACAATCAGAAACGGACAGAAAATGATGGACTTTAAAGCAGTTGACCACATGGTTAATGATGGTTTAACAGATGCTTTTAATGGTTATCACATGGGTATTACAGCAGAGAATATTGCTGATAAATATAGTATTACACGTCAGGAGCAGGATGCTTTTGCATACGGATCGCAACAGAAAGCTATTGCAGCACAGGATGCTGGTAAGTTTAAGAACGAGATTGTTCCGGTTGAGATAAAGACACGTAAAGAGACAATTACATTTGATGCTGATGAGTTTATAAACAGAAGATCAGATGAGGCTAAACTTGGTGGTCTGCGTCCGGCATTTAAGAAAGAGGGAACTGTAACTGCTGGTAATGCATCGGGTATTAACGATGGTGCAGCATTTGTTCTTGTAGCATCAGAAGAGGCTTGTAAGAAATATAACCTTACGCCACTTGTAGAGATTGTAGCTGTTGGTCAGGGTGGTGTTGACCCTGCAATAATGGGAATGGGACCTGTACCTGCAATAAGCAAGGTTCTTAAAAAGGCTGATATGAGACTTGAAGATATGGAGCTTCTTGAGCTGAACGAAGCATTTGCAGCACAATCATTAGGAGTTGTTAAGCAACTTTGCGACGATCATAATGTATCGGCAGATTGGTTTAAAGATAAGTGCAACGTAAATGGTGGTGCTATAGCTCTTGGTCACCCAATTGGTGCTTCGGGTACACGTATTGCTGTAACACTTATTCACGAGATGAAGCGTCAGAACAAGCAGTTAGGATTAGCATCGCTATGTATTGGTGGTGGTATGGGTACTGCTGTAATTCTAAAAAACGTTTAATCCGTAATGGAGTTTAAACAACTAAAGATAGATATAAAAGAGGGTATTGCAACGGTTGTTAATAACAGACCGGACAAACTAAATGCGCTTAATACTCTCTTTTTTGAGGAGATGAATATGTTTCTTGACAATGTTCCGGAGGAGGTAAAGGTTATTGTTATTACCGGCGAAGGAAAAGCATTTGTTGCAGGAGCAGATATCTCTGAGATGAAAGGAAAATCACCTGAGGAGGGTGAGGCATTTTCTCGTCTTGGGCAAAAAACATTTGATAAACTGGAGCAACTGGATATTCCTGTAATTGCAGCAGTAAATGGTTTTGCACTGGGAGGAGGATGCGAACTTGCAATGGCTTGTGATTTCAGACTGGCAAGTACAAAAGCAAAGTTTGGTCAGCCGGAGGTTAATCTTGGTATTGTACCGGGGTATGCCGGAACTCAACGTCTGTCAAGACTTGTTGGGTTAGGTAATGCTCTGTATATGATTATGACTGCCGATATGGTTGGTGCAGATGAGGCTAAGCAGATGGGACTTGTACAGAAGGTTGTTGAGCCGGATGAACTTATGGATTTAGCTTATAAGATGGCAAAGAAAATAATGAGCAAAGGACCTAATGCTATAAAATTTGCAAAAATGGTTACGCGTCAGGGGCTTGAAAATTCGTTTGATGCAGGGTGTAAACTTGAAGCCAATAAGTTTGGAGAACTGTTTGGTACTGATGCTATTGAGGGAATGAGTGCTTTTATAGAAAAAAGAGAACCTAAATTTTAACCAAATAGAGATGACTTACGAAGAGAGATTACAGAATGTAACAATTATAGGTGCTGCCGGTAAAATGGGTAGCGGAATTGTATTACTTACAGCTGTTGAAATGGCAAATGTTAGTCTTATGCCAGAGAACAGAGATAAGAAATATACACTTAATGCATTAGACCTTTCAGAGGATGCACTTAAAGGGTTGGTAGGATATCTTACCAAACAGATTACAAAGATATCAGAGAAAAAGATTGATAATATCAGGGGTTTCTATCCGGATATGAATAACGACCAGGAGATATCTGCACAATATGTGAAAGATGTTTTAGCGGTTGTAAATCCTGTTACCTCAATGGATGCTGCAAATGACTCAACAATGATATTTGAGGCTGCAAGCGAGAATCCTGATCTTAAAGTAAAACTATTTACTCAGATTGATGAGGCAAATGGTAAAAAACCTTGGTATTTTACAAATACATCATCAATTCCTATTCATATTCTTAACAACAGAGCAAACCTTAAAGGACGCATTGTTGGATTCCATTTCTATAACCCTCCGGCTGTACAAAAGCTTGTTGAGCTTATTGGATGTGATGAGACACTGCCTGAGTTGATGGAATTTGCAAACACATATGCAAAGAAACTGCGTAAGGTTGTTGTTCCTTCAAACGATATAGCTGCATTTGTTGGTAACGGACACTTCTTGCGCGATCTGCTTCATGCTGCAGGAGAGGTTGATATGTTATCAAAAGATATGACAAAGGCAGAGGCTATATTCCTAATGAATACAATAAGTCAGAAGTATCTTATAAGACCAATGGGTATATTCCAGCTTGTAGATTATGTTGGAGGAGATGTTTGTCAGTATATTCTTAAGGTTATGTCTGAGCACATATCAGGAGAGAAACTAAATAGCGAACTGCTTGATGCATTTATTGATGCAGGTATAAAAGGTGGTCAAAATGCTGACGGATCGCAGAAGGATGGTATTCTAAAGTATGAGAAGGGAAGACCAGTTGCAATATACGATATTGATAAAAAAGAGTATACAGATATTGCAATGATAAAAGGTAAGTGCGAAGATATGCTTGGTGCAATACCTGAAGCTATGCCACGATGGAAAGATGTTATTGCTGATGCAAATAAACAAGAGCTTTTAGCAAAACATTTTGAAACTATAGCTAAACTTGACTCAGCGGGAGCAACATTAGCTATTAAATATGGTAAGCGTTGCAAAGAGATTGGACTTAATCTTGTAAGTAATGGTGTTGCTAATAGTAAGCAGGATGTAAATACAGTTATGCAAACAGGTTTCTTCCATGTATACGGACCCATTAACGATTTCTTTGGGTAAAGAAATTAATCTAAATATTATAACAAACGGCAGAGAGCAACTCTGCCGTTTGTTATTTCTTATATTCTGTTAAAACCTGTTTTGTAAAAAACAAAGCTTACCATTATGTGTAGTTCTGTATTTAAATAGTATCAGTTCTTTCTGAAAATATAGAAATCAGACTTTGAGGTTTCTGTTGGTTTTAGCGGATCGTACTTATACATGTTGTCAATCTTCTCAATAAGATTCCAGTGAGGCATATTATTTTTTACCCACTCCGTAAAATTATGATCTCTTTCGTGATGGCGTTGCCCTTTTTCGTAATTACTTGAGTATATAATTACGTATTTGTCAGATAGATTAAATAGGTTATTCATGTATTGTTCATACAAATCTGTTTCAATCAAATGAAATATGACATCAAGAGATAGTGCTAAATCAGATTTATAGAGGTCAGTCCCATTGGTTTCAATCTTATCAACAACAAAGAACTCTTTGTTTGCATCACTTTTGAACTTAGATTTGCATATATCTATAGCCGTTTTAGAGATATCGAATCCTGTATATTTTGGATACTCTGCATATGTTAATTGATTTCCATCTCCACACCCTAATTCTACAACTGTTTTTAACTCATTTTTATCTACTATATCGTTTATAACTTCGGCCTTAAATTTTGCCAGTTTGTTGTATGAGCCAGCTCCTGAGTTTCCTCCTGTTTTATACCTCTCTTCCCAATAATAAGCTGTCCCTTTAAATTTAAAATTCTGTGTTGTTAGCTTAATTAGCTTCATAGTTAAAGATCCAATAACAGGAGTCTCTTTAACTAAATTCTTTAATTTTTGCATCTAATGATCTGTTATGTTTTATAAAAAATCAATTTGTGCGGGTTGTGTTTACATTATTGCAATGTAACAAAAAATAGAATTAATCGTATTAACAAATGTTAAGTGTTGGTATAATATATAACAAAGCTCACGGTTTAATTTTTTTTTGATGAAAAAGTGAATAATAAATACTTGTCAGCAATAAATTTGAGTGACTAATTGTTATATTTGTTGTTGATAGGTGTATTGTTTTGCTTGAGGAATAGCTTTCTGATATAGATAAAGTATTGTTGTATAAATATATACCTAACTATTAAAAGTAGATAACTAAACTTAAATATATGCATAGATTTTTACTCCGTTTTACTGTGGGATTGCTATTTCTTTGTATGAGCAGCATATCACTATTTGCGCAGGACGACAATGGTGATGGTTTTCATGACGGGGATGTTGCAATATTAAAACAGATTTTAACAGATAATCCGGCGAATACTTTAGGTTGGACGGGAGATACCTATGGAAGCTGGTTTGGAGCAACTTGGAATGCAGATTCTCCTAAGAGAGTTGTTATGATGGATGTAAGATTCAAGAGCATTCGTACTCTCAATATTTCAGGATTGTCAGAACTGGTTCAGTTAAACTGTTCTGATAACTACCTTACTACACTTGATGTAAGTGCACTAAAAAAACTTACAAAGTTATTCTGTACAAGTAATGATCTTAAAGCAATAACTATAGATAAGAATTCTCTTTTAAATATATACTATTCAGGTAATGCTTTACCATTCTCTGCAATGGAAGATTTTGCCGATCTTATTATTGTTGATGGAGATCCTCAGGATAAGGTTTTTGAAGAGTTTGCTGTAGGACTTGGTCAGGCAATTGATTTTAGCTCAGAGACTAATATTGCTGGTATTGCAACAACGTTCAAATGGTATAAAAATGGAGTAATAGTTCCGGGTGAGACATCTGCAACATATACCCCAACTGAAACGGGCACCTATTATTGTAAGATGGAGAATACCAAATTCGCTGGTATTGAGATTCAAACAAATAATGTGACTGTGGTTAATGATAATCTTAACGATGGTTACTTTGATGATGATGTAGAGACTTTGGAATACCTGCTTACAATAAATCCAGGACATACACTTAATTGGACAGGAACAAGTTATGGAACATGGGAAGGTGTTACATGGAGTACAGATCCTATTAAAAAGGTGATAGAGTTAGATATATCAGGAAAAAATATATCAAAACTACACTTTAATGCTCTGAATGAAATTACTGTATTAAAATGTTATGATAACAGTATTGCAAATCTGCCTATTGTAGGAAAGCTAAAGCTGAAAACAATAGATTGTAGAAATAATTTATTGCCGTTTACTGGTATCACAGATGTACTGTATATTACAGATCCTGTTTTTACCGCAGAGCCACAGAAGAAACTATTTGAAGAAAAAACTGTTGTCCCTGGTACAGAGATTGATTATTCGTCGCAAGAGACTATCAATTCTGTTGCTACCGTTTATGAGTGGTATAAGGATAATGTTAAGATTGATGGAGTTACAACATCAAAATATAGTCCAACAGACGAGGGTGTTTATTACAGTAAAATGACAAACAGTAAGTTTCCGGGTCTTACACTGATAACCAACAATGTTACTGTAAGTGCTGCTGTTACTTACAACGGAGCAGATGTAAATGCACTTAAAGCTATCTTAACAGATAACCCTGCGCATAAACTTACAACCTGGACAGGAGAAGACTATTCAACATGGGGAGGTGTTACGTGGAATACTGCAAACCCTAAGCGTGTAACAGAACTTCAGTTAGACGATAAAGGGCTTGTTAGTGTTGATGCATCAGCTTTTGCTGAGTTAACAGATTTAAATGTTGATAATAACTCAATAACAACGTTAACTGTTACTAATCTTTCAAATCTTATAAAGTTAAATTGTAACTCAAATAGTCTGTCGGCATTAAATACAACAGGATTGTTAAAGCTGAAAGAGCTGTATGTTAACAATAATAGTATAACAACAATAAATATATCACAACTTTCGCTTCTTGAGAAATTTGATATATCGCAAAATAGTCTGTCAACTATCGATTTATCTAATCAGACAAAACTTATAGATCTTAATATTCAGGATAATAATTTTGAAACTATAGACTTAAGTGCTAATACTCTGCTCGATAAATTAGTATGTGTAGATAATAAATTACCATTTACGGTTCTTAATAATTTTATATCTATAACAACATTTAATTACTCACCTCAGAAGTTATTATATACCGCGCAGACAATTGCACCGGGAATTGAGATAGATTACTCATCGCAAGAGACTATTGATGGAACAGCTACTGTATATGAGTGGTTTAAAGGTGGTGTTAAGATTGATGGTGTTACAGCTTCTAAATATACACCTACTGATCCGGGAGTTTATATGTGTAGTATGACTAATACAAAACTTCCTGCGTTAACTTTAAAAACTAATAATGTTACAGTTGTTGCTGTTACAGATAACTACAATACAGACGATGTAAATGCACTTAAAGCTATTCTTACTGCTAATCCTGGAAATACATTGGGTTGGGCAGGAGAAGATTACAGTGCCTGGGCAGGAGTAACCTGGAATCTGGAAGATCCGCGTAGAGTAACAGGGCTTAGTATTGAGAGTAAAAATCTTACTAATGTAGATGTTACTGCAATGGCAGAGCTTAAAGATTTTGACTGTTCAAATAATGCTATTACCACAGTTAATGTTGTTAACCTGGCAAAATTAGAGGTTCTTGATTGTGGTTATAATGAACTTACAACAATAAACTTAACAGGTTTAACAGCAGTAAAGAATCTTAATCTGGCAAAGAATAAGTTAGATAATATTGATATGTCTTCAATTACAGATTTAATAAATCTGAATGTTGGATTAAATAAATTCACATCTCTTGATATCTCTAAGTTCAATAATCTAACCGATCTTGTATTTAATAATAATCAAATACAATCTATAGATCTTACAGGTAAAAGCAAGCTTGTTAATCTTAACTTTAACTCTAATAAAATTGATGAGATTGATCTTACAGATGCTACATCTCTTAATCAGTTAATATGTACATTTAATAAATTACCATTTAGCCAGCTGGTTAAAGGTCTGTCTATTCCTGATTTTCAGTATATATCTCAACGTAGACTATATGAAAGAATGTTTATATATCCTGATATAGAGATTGATCTAAGCAAAGAGGAGACTATTGATGGTACGGCTACAGTCTTTAAATGGTTTAAAGGTCGTGATGAGATTGTTGGTCATACAGCATCAAAATATACACCAACAGAAGCAGGACAGTATTACTGTGAGATGACAAATCCAAAATTTCCGGGTTTAACTCTAACAATTGAGAAATATTACGTTAACGATCCTGTTGTAGCAAATTATGATGCAGATGATGTTGCTGCACTTCAGGCAATACTTGCTGCTAATCCGGCTAATACATTAACAACCTGGACAGGTACTACATACCATGATTGGGAAGGTGTTAAATGGAATGGTGATGATCCTCGTCGTGTTAGAGAATTAGATATTACAGGTAAAGGAATTGTAAGTCTGAATGTTGAAGCATTAGCTAAACTACAACAACTTTACTGCTCAGATAATGATATAACAACATTGGCTGTAAAGAATTTGAGTGAACTTACAAATATACAGTGTTCATCTGCTAAATTAACATCGGTTGATTTAACAGGTATAACAAATATTACAGATATCAATTTTGGTAGTAATGATCTTGCTTCTATCGATCTGCAATTGCTTACAAAACTTGAAAGAGTATATCTGTATTCAAATGATATTACAGGTTTAAATATTACACCGCTTAAAAATCTTAAACAGCTTGATATAAGAAATAACGAAATTAAAACTCTTGATATTACAGGAATTACCGGATTAACAATGGTACATTGTCAGGAGAATAAACTTCCGTTATCAGTTCTTAAATCGTTTTTACCGATAGCTGATTTTAAATTTAATCCGCAGAAGGTTGTATTTGAAACATCGCAACAGGTTATAGGATACGAAATTGATTATTCAGCAGAGGCAGATGTTAATGGTACAGCAACAACTTTTGAATGGTACGACAAGGATGATAATAAAATTGGTGGGGCTACCACTGCTAAATATACGCCGGCTGCTACAGGTTTCTTCTATTGTAAAATGACAAATGCTGAGTTTGCTGGTCTTACAATAACAACTGCAAAAACAGAGATTGTTGATGCTCCGGTAAATTATAACAGTGATGATATAAATGCACTTAAGGCTATTCTTACTGCCAATCCGGCAAATACACTAATAAGTTGGACTGGTGATACATATAATACCTGGGCTGGAGTTACATGGAATACTGAAGACCCTAGGCGTGTTACAGGATTGGATATTACAAATAAAGGAATTGTAAATCTGAATGTTGAAGCACTTCCGAAACTTCAGGAGTTAACATGCTCTGATAATGCTATAACATCATTAGATGTCAAGAACCTGACTGAACTAACAAAGCTGATTAGTGCAAATACACGATTAGCCTCTGTAAATCTTACAGGATTATCTAAACTACAGGAGCTTAATCTTGCAAATAATTCACTTACAACAATAGATCTTGCTCCAGTTACAGCTTTGCAGAAGTTATATTTGAGTGGTAACACCTTTTCAGCCCTTGATATCTCTGCTCTCACAGGCTTAACAGAACTTGATGTTAAAGGCAACAGTCTGAAAAACATTGATATTACAGGTATAACAGGTCTGGTAAAGATTCACTGTCAAAACAATAATTTACCAATCTCGGTATTAAAGCCACTTCACGGAATAGCTGATTTTGAGTATAGTCCGCAAGGAACGGTTTTTGCTAATAGCCAAAAATATTTGGGAGTAGAAATTGATTACTCTGCAGAGGCAGATGTTAATGGTACTGCTACGGTATTTGAGTGGTATAAGGATGGTGCTAAAATTGATGGAGTTACAACATCAAAGTACACACCTGCTGATATTGGAGATTTTTATTGTGTAATGACAAACACTGAACTTACAGGTCTTACAATAACAACTGCAATAACAGAGATTATTGACGCTCCTGTAAATTATAACGATACAGATGTTGCCGCACTTAAGAAAATTCTTTCAGATAACCCATCAAATACACTTACTGACTGGACTGGCGATAGCTATAAACGCTGGAGTGGAGTAACTTGGAATGATGAAGATCCGAAACGTGTAACGGCAATTGATGTAAGAAATAAAGGTATAACAAGTCTGGACGCTGAACCATTTGCAGAGATCACAGAGCTGCTCTGTTCTCAAAATACATTATCAACAATATCCGTTACAAATTTGGCAAAACTTGTTAAGCTTGAAGCTGATGCTTGTGGTTTGTCAACAATAGATCTTACCGGACTAGTAAAAGCAGAAGAGATAAATATTCCGAATAATGCATTTGCTGCGGTTAACCTTACGGGGCTTACTGCTCTTAAGAAACTGTATCTTGCCAACAATAATATTACATCGCTTGATATTTCGTCTCTTGCAGCCTTAACAGAGCTGGATATAACTGCTAATAAACTGACAACTATTAATGTTACAGGTATTGGTGCTCTGGTAAAGATTATTAACAAAGAGAATAATCTGCCTCTGTCAGAGCTTAAGAAATTCATAGGTGTTGCTGATTATCAATATAATCCGCAGAATATAATATTCGATCCGATTACAAAATATCTTGATTATTATACTATTGACTATTCTGCAGAAGCAGATGTTAATGGTACGGCAACGGTATTTGAGTGGTATAAGGATGGGGTTAAGTTAGATGGTATTACTACAGCAACATATAAACCTACAGCACTGGGAGATTATCATTGTGTAATGACAAACACACAGTTGTCTGGTTTAACACTTACTACAGCTGTAACAAAAATTGTAGAGAAACCTCCATATACACTTGAGGATGCTGATGTAAATGCACTTAAGAAAATATTGAGGGATAATCCTGATAATACACTTAGTTGGAGTGGCGAGGATTATCTGAATTACGAGGGTGTTGTCTGGAGCGATGAAGATCATAAACGTATATTAGAGATTCATGTAGGAGAGAAGAGTCTTGTTACAATAGACCTTACAGGAGTTACGGAACTACGTAAGTTAGTATGTTATAGTAATAATATATCTACACTTACAACATCAGGGCAAACAAAGCTTACATATATAAATGTTAATGGTAACAGAATTGCAAGCTTAGATGTTTCTCATCTTGCACAATTAGAGCAACTGCACTGTAATAGTAACGACATGGCACTGCTTAATACAACATCTTTGGCAGAGATTAAGATAATTGATGCCCGTAAGAATAAACTGGCAACACTGAATCTTACTGCTGCTGAAAAGCTAATACATCTGAATGCAACCTGGAATGATATATCAGATTTACAGATGGGTAATAAACCTGCACTGCAATTTCTTGATATATCGCTTAATAAAATTAAAACATTAGATATTACCGGATTTACAGCAATAGAGGAACTGAACTGTAACAACAATATGATAGAATCGCTTGATCCTTCGTTATGTGCAGAGCTGAATACCTTTAATTGTAGTAACAATAAGTTATCAACAATTGATGTTACAGCACTAACCAAGCTTAAGAGATTTATCTGTTCATATAATAATATTAAGTTCACCGGACTCAAACTTGCCGATCCGGGCTCATATATAAATCTGACATACGCACCACAATACAAGGTGTTTGATAACTCTGAAATTATTGAAGGTACCGAGATAGACTACTCAGATGAAGAGGTTATTGATGGTGTAGCTACATCGTATGCTTGGTATAAAGACGATGTGCTTGTTGATGGTGCAACAACATCAAAATATATACCAGAGGGTGATTGTAAAATTCACTGTGTATTACGAAACACTAAATTTCCTAAACTGGCACTTACTACGCGTATTGTTACAGTTAAGAAGAAGAAGGTTACACCGCCGCCGCCGCCAACTGATATCGATACCGATGAGTTTGGAGGAGTGATAATATATCCGAACCCAACTACAGGACTGTTTAAGGTTGAGATACCGGATATTGGCGATGCCAATATAACAGTTACAATTATAAATATATCCGGACACGTAATGAGAAATATCCGATTTGAATCAGATGTTGGTAATAATATAGATATATCAGAATTCTCATCAGGCGTATATACTATAATTGTTCGTGCATCAGACGGTAGACGTACCAGCCGGCGTATAATAAAACAGTAAGTAATTTACACTTGATAAAATAAACCTGCATCATGAAATTTGATGCGGGTTTAACTTGTTATAGCTATATTATAAATATATTATAGTTGGTTTAATATCGGTTTTTACCATTTTTACAGCAGATTTAATCGTTGCAGACGTAATTATAGTTGGCTTCTTTGTTGTCTGCTCTTACAGCCTTTTTTTGATATTAAATAGTGGTTGATTAAATTTACTATAATTGATGTGTTATGAGTAATAGAGATGAAGTAGAATACTTAGTAGAAGCTCTGAATCTTGATAAGAAGATTCAGTACGATGACTTCTTTGTATTTAAGTTTGAGGATTGCAGAGAGATATCTCCGGAAATAAATACCCCAAGATATAAGCAGTACTTTGATATCTCTATTAGTAAACACGATAAAGGAGTATTAATGGTTGGTAGTGAATCATATACCAATCTTGATAATACAATAAGCTTTATACCTCCCGGACAGTTATTCTCATATCATATTCCAAAAGGAGAGAGACAAACAGAGGGTGTCTGTATAATGTTTAAATCATCATTCTTTCAGGGTAATAACGGCATATACAATATAATATCTCGATTCCCTTTTTTTAATATTCGCACTATTCCACTTTATAAGATAGATAAGCAACAACAAGATCGTCTATACAATCTGTTTGAGGAGATACATACAGAGTACGATAAAAATGACTATGCAAGTAAAGAGATAATATATTCATATTTGCTGATAATACTAAATATGATTAACAGAATAATATTCAAAGATCTTGAGCCCGTTGAGTTTACCAGACACACCAGAGTGGCGGTACAATTTGAGAATATTGTAATGCGTAATGTGTTAAGATCAAATAATATAAGCGATTATTCGCGCCATATGAATATAAGTGAGGTGTATCTCAGAGAGTGTGTGCGTAAAACAACCGGAAAATCGCCAAAGCAGATAATTAATAACTATCGCATTTTAAATGCAAAAGCACTGCTACACCAGAGTAACATGACTGTTAGTGAGATAAGTTTTAAACTAGGCTTTGATGAACCAACAAACTTTATAAAGTTCTTTAAACGATATACCAATACCACTCCCAAACAGTTTCGAGAGAGTGCTAAATAGATTATAATATTGTCGGTTTTTACCATACTAACATCATTTCATACCTTTTATACAGGGTTATTATTCCTCTAATTTGTATCTGAAACCACCTGTGATTGTAATCATATATTATTTGCTGATAATTAATTACTAATCACATAATTTTTAGATATGAAGAGATTTTTTACACTTTTGTTACTACTTAACATTATTAATGTATTCGGGCAAAATTACGAGAATGTACCGTTTGACTGTGTTAAACGTGCCTATGATTCTCTATACAAGAGTACAAACGGTAATCAGTGGATAATTAAAGACTTTAATCAATTAAAGAACAGAGAGGGATATCCTTCTGTAATATGTAAGCGGTATATTGCAACTGTACGAGAAGAGATACGGGAAATATACCTTATGTTTAATAATCTTACAGGCGAGGTACCTGAAGGTTTTAACCCTGTAAGAGAGATTACGGCCGAAGATCCACTTTGGTTAAATTATGGTAACCGAAGACTACAATATTCGCACCTTAACTTTAGCCATAACAAAATCACCAAAGTGGCACCTAACATATCGTGGGGTGGTAGAGAGAAATCTGTGTGGATGCTTGATCTTAGCCATAATCAGCTTACTAAATTACAACTTGAAGCATTACCAAAGGTTGGTCTTGGTGGTATAACAGGAGGAATTGTAGACCTGTCTGTTAGCAATAATAAAATAAAGACACTATCTGGCGACGACTTGATGTTAAACGGACGAAGTGTATACGACCTTGCAATTGCAGCATATGTTAAACGTGTTGATATATCTAATAACTACCTTAACTTTAATCATATATTAAGTGTTAAAGGTGCCATTGATCAGAAATCTGGTTATTACGGAACAGGTATTTATGAGTTTATTGCTTCGCCACAAAAATACTCTGAACCAGATGCAGCTCCTCAGTTTAAGAATGAGAATGATGTTGCAAATCTTAGCTTCTCAATGTCCCATGCCAATAACCAATATCAGTGGTTTGTAAACGGACAGAAGGTTGATTTTGCAAATACAAAGGATATTGAGATAAAGAATATTGATAAATATAAAGCAGGAGTATACAGATGTAGAGTTACAAACCCCGGAGCTCCCGGTGTTGAGCTATTTAGCCATGCATTTCCTCTGTTTATTAATAAAGATAATAACCAGAATCCTTCAGATTTTAAAACAGAGTACCATATACCAAAAAACTATCCTCGTATGGCACTTGCATGTGAACTAACCGGAACCGACCCTGATAATGACGAGTTGTTCTTCAGACTTGTAGACAATGACAACAATATAGATAACTACAGCTTTAGAATGGTTAACGGAAATACACTTATGGCTGCTGAAGAACTTTTTAAGTATGACTCTATTGCTGAATATAAAATTAAAATAGAGGCTTATGATGTTTATGGCGGTACACTAACAAAAACTGTAACAATAAAGCCTGGCAAAGAAGATGTATCTGGTATTACTCTTCCTGACAAAATTGCCATAGATGGTGATAAAGTTGTTGCCGAGAACCAATCGGATATAGTAATAGGTAAAATATTTGCTCAAAAGTTTAATGATGAACATGGTCAGGATTCATGGCAAAATCTTGATGAATACAATTATGAACTTGTAGAAGGTAATACTGATAATAAATATTTTACAATAGAGAATGAGAATCAGATTCGTCTGGTAAAACCCCTTAATTATGAGGATAAAACCGTATATAAGATAAAAGTAAAGGTTAACCATAAAACAGCTGATTACAGTCTTAATACATTTGTAAATGTTAAGGTTAAAAATGTTAACGATAATCCTTCTGATATAATACTATCAGCAAATAAGATATTGGAGAATCAGAAAACAGGAGTATTTATAGGTGTACTGGCAACATTTGATGAAGATGAAACAGATACAGTTTTTAACTATCAGCTTGTTGATGGCGAAGGTAGTGAGGGAAATGGTTATGTAAGCATACAGAATGGAATGCTGAAAAGTAATAAAACGTTTGACTACTCAAAAATAAATGCATTCTCAGTACGGGTAAGAAGTACTGATGCAAATGGTGGTTTCATTGAGAAACAGTTTAATATTATAGTAGTAAAAGAGGGTACAGATCAAAACAATAAACCTACAGATATATATCTTAGTAACAACAGTGTTCCGGCCAGTATTTCTAAGGATGAAATTATTGGAGTTTTGGCAACAGTTGATCAGGATAGTAATGATAGTTTTAGATACTCTGTTTTAGAAGGAGGCAATAAGGTTAAACTAATAAACAATATCCTAAAACCGAATGCAGAATATATAGCAGGAGAGTCGTTTAAAATAACTATAAAATCGGTTGATTCAGGTAATGAAGAGATTATAAAGAGTTTTACTATTACCGTAACTTCTGGTCATACAACAGGTATTAATAATACAGATAAACATACAATAGATATATATCCTAATCCTGTTAAAGATTATATCATTATAACAACAAACCAAACTATAAATCAACAATACAGAATATATTCTCAAACCGGACAATTAATTAAAACTGGCGTAATTAATACAGAAAAAGATGGTCAGTGTCGTATTAATCTTAACCTTAAGAGGGGATTATACGTATTAATTACAGGAGAATATAGTAGTAAACTTATTGTCCAGTAACAACTGAAGCAATACACACAGTGTATAACGGGAGTAATTGTTCTATAATTTACTCCCGATTGCTTTTATATTTACAACTTGTAAAAGTTATTATGAATTACTTTATAGATAATGTTACAGAAAACGAATACCTGGATTTAATAAAGATATGGAATGAAGCAATGCTTGCAACACATAGTTTTGTTGATAAAGAAGACATTGCACTATTACGCAAGAAGACATTGATAGATCTTTTTGATAAATGCGAGATTATTTGTGCACGTAATAGTAGCAATAATATTGTTGGTTTTGTAGGTGTATCTTCAGATACTATAGAGATGCTGTTTATTTCGCCAATGTATATAAGGCATGGTATTGGCAAATTACTATTACAGCATGTTGTAATAGAGATGAACGCAAAACAACTCTATGTATTTAAAGAGAATAGCAGAGCTGTGAAATTCTATGAAAAATTTGGATTTAAAACTGTTGAAGAGTTACCACTAGATCCTGTTACAGGTAAACAGAATAGATTATATAGAATGAAATTATAATGTATAAACTACACCTTAATAAATTAATACCTCATATTCTACCCACCAATAAACAGGTATAACCATTCTGATTCCATCAGGCATAGAAATATCTATTAAACAGATACATAAATACTGCTATACCTACAATTATATAATACAGAAAAATTTATATCATATTGTTTACAGTTTTAGTTATAGATTATTAAACTCTTTTAGTAAATTTACTTGTCAAATTTTATACAATTAAATAAACATCGATAAACAGATTAAACGAGCATAATAAAAATGCCTCCTCACACCTGAGTATGATTGAATTATGCAAGTAAAATCTGACATTGAAAAAGAGAATTATTGACTATGAAAAAATTTAAACTGTTATATCTGCCCCTATTGGTAGTTATGTTTTTTGCTTGTGGTGGCGAAAAGGGTAAAAAGGTTAAAATGGAATACTCAGAAGAGATATCCAGAATAATTAACAGTGCACCAAACGGATATATCAATAATAATGATTATATCGATATAGGATTTACTAAAAATATTGTAGATGATATTGATGATGCAGAGATAGCTGAAGGTATTATTACATTTAAACCATCGATAAAAGGTAAAGCCTATTGGTACGATAAACGTACTATAAGATTTAAACCAGATGATGTTCTCCCTTTTCATGAGGTATATACCGGAACACTTAAACTGGATAAAATTAGCGACGATCTTGAGAGTGAAGGATACACAGATTTTAAGTTTAACTTTCAGATAAATGGTCGCGATATATCAAAGTTTACAGGTGAACTTCATCTTAAAGATAGATTTGATCCTAAAGAGTTGATATATAAAGGAACTGTTGAGTTTACAGAGGGAACCACAATAGACCAATTACAGAATGTTGTTAAGCTAAAAAAAGGAAGTAAGAGCTACGAGATATTCTGGACAAAAGGGAATAACAATAAAAGCTACACATTCGAGAGCGAAACTCTGATAAGAGAGAGCGATACAAAGAACTTTAAATTCTCTATAGATAAAGATGATCTTGAATTAAGCGACGACTTTGAGCGTGAATTTCAGATAACCCCAATAGAGGAGATGAAGATAGTAAGAGCTACACAAGAGGAGGATAGCAAATATCCAAAACTTAGAGTTGAGTTCTCTGATGCCTTTGATAAAGAACAGGATCTGACCGGACTTATAAAAGTTAAACCAAAGGTTAAATTTAAACTTAAGAAACTTGGTAACTCAGTTGTTCTGGATGGCGACTTTGAGTTTGGAACAGAATATAAGGTTATTGTTGCAAAAGGAGTACGCAGCAAATGGGGAACAGTAACTAAAAAAGAGATTCAAAAATTAGTAAAGTTCTCTGACCTTGAACCACAGGTAGAGTTTGCATCAGATGGCGTATTTCTACCATCAGATAATAAGTACCGCTTACAATTCTATAGCAGCAACCTTAGTAAAGTACACATTGAGGTTAAAAAAGTATATGATAATAGTATATACGAGTTTATAAACACAGAACGACTGAGTAGTTCAACAAATCGTCATACACCATTTGACAGATCATATATAAACAGGGTTGGAGTTATTGTTCATAACCAAACATTTGATATTGGTAAAAAGAAGAACAGATGGCTTCTTAGTGAGGTTGACCTTACAGGTATTGTAAAAAATTATGACGACGGATTATACCTTGTACGTATAAACTTTAACCCTGCTGATATGTTGGTTGAGCCGGGTTACAAAACAAAGTTTAAACACATTGAGGAATACGGACAAATATACAAGCCTATATTCTTTAGCAATATTGGTTTAACATGTAAAAAAACAGACGGAAAATACTTTGTATTTGCAACAGATCTGTCAACATGTAAACCAATGCAAGGGGTTAAACTAAGACTTAAAAAATCATACAGCAATAAATCAATAGAATCTGCTACCACAGATGCTCAAGGTATGGCAGAACTAAATAGCAATGGCTACTATTATAGCACATACATTGAAGCCAAAAAGGATGGAATGCGAAGTATCATCAAGTTTAACGAGATGAAATGGAATATATCCGGATTTGATGTGGGTGGAGTAGACTCATACGATGCAAACACACGCGCTTTTGTATACACAGAACGAGGTGTTTATCGCCCTGGTGATAACGTAAACCTCTCAATCATTGCCAGACATCAGAACAAAAAATATTCAGATAACACACCACTTACAGTAAAACTATATAACCCTCAGGGAAAGAAAGTATATGAACAGATAAGTAAGAGTAATAGCGATGGGTTCTATAATTTCAGATTCCAGACACGCGATAATGATCCTACCGGAAACTGGGATGCCCGCTTTAGTATCGGAAACAGATACTTCTCTCATACAATAAAGATAGAGACAGTTGTCCCATATAAACTTAAGGTAAAGATTAAACCAAAAGCAAAACGTATTACAACAAAAGATAAAACATTTAACTTTGATATAAACTGTAACTACCTGTTCGGAAACCCTGCTTCTAACCTGAATGCAGAGGTTGAGATTGATATACAGAAAGTGAATAAACGTTTTGCAAAATATAGCGAATATATCTTTGCTAACCCTGAGAAAGATTTTAGATCAATAACCGAGAATGTATTTAACGGTAAACTTAATAGTGAGGGTAAAACAACAGTAAACTGGAACTGCCCAAACTGGAAAGGTGTACCATCTGCACTAAACATGAAGGTTACAGCAAAAGTATTAGAAAAGAGCGGACGACCTAATATAAACTGGGTTAACATACCAATAGAGCCTTATAGTCACTATGTTGGTATTCAATCGCCAAAATACAGCTACGTAGCTACTGGTAACGATATGGATATCCCGGTAATACTGCTTAATGATAAAGGGGTACCTGTTTCTGGCAAAACAATAAAATACAGAATATACCGAAACTCAACATATTGGTGGTGGCAATATGATAGTAACAAGAAGTTACGTTTTAAAACAGACTACAGTACTGTACTGGTTAAAGAAGGAACCCTTACAAGTAAGCGTACACCAGCAATTGTAAACTTCCTGCCTATAGAGAAAGGAGCATATTTTGTTGAGATTACTGACGAGTCAGGAACAAAACATTCGTCAGGTATAAGACTTAATGCATATCCATATGGCTCATCACCGGCAGGCGATAAAAATGCCGGATCATTGGCACTGGTATCAGATAAGCAGAAATATAATGTTGGTGAGGTAGCCAAGGTGCAGTTCCCTTCGCCAAAAGAGGGTGTGATACTTCTAACCATAGAGAAACAGAATGAGATATTATCAAAAAGGGTATACTATCCTGAGAAAGAGGGAGAGATGACTATAGAGATACCTGTTGATAAAACAATGGTACCAAATGCATATGTATCAGTGTCGCTTATTCAGCCGCAGAATCAGACCGTTAATGATCGTCCAATACGCATGTTCGGTATGTTGCCGCTTAATGTAGAGGATAAAAACACACGTCACGAGATTGAGATAAAAACACCAATACAGTTCAGACCAAAAGAGCCGTTTGAGGTAGAGATACAGACAAAAGATCGTAAAAAAACACAATTCACAATCGCTGTTGTAGACGAAGGTTTACTTGATATCACGCAGTTCAGAACACCAAACCCATGGAGATATTTCTTTAAGAAACTGCGCCTTGATGTAGAGACATTTGATCTCTTCTCACATGTTATCTCTGCAAATAAAGGAGATGTATTTAAAACATTCTCTATAGGTGGTGATATGGACTATCGCGAATCGCAAATGGGCGCTAAAAAGGGTAAAAAGAGATTTAAACCTGTTAGTATGTTCAAAGGACCACTCTTTACAGACGAAAACGGAAATGCCAAGATAAAGTTTGATATGCCAAACTATGTTGGTTCAGTAAGAGTAATGGTTATTGGTGCAAGAGAGAACAGTTATGCACGCGCAGATAAAGCAGTTCCGGTAAAAACAGAATTAATGGTACTGCCAGGTCTGCCTAGAGTTATTGGTCCAGGTGAGAAATTCAGAGTACCGGTATCTCTATTTGCACTTAAAGATGGTATTGGTAATGTAAAAGTTGACATATCTGTTACCGGACCACTTAAAGTTGTTGGTGGTAAACAACAGATTGTAAAATTGCCAAAAGCATCTGATAAAGATTGTTACTTTACCCTTCAGGCAGATAATGCAGCCGGACAATCGTCTGTTACCATTACGGCAACAGGAGGAAAATACAGTGCAGAACATAAAGTAGATCTTATGGTAAGACCATCTGCCGCTCGTATCTATAAATCTAAAAAGAGTACAATAGCAGCAGGTACAAAACAGACAATAAATATTCCTAAGATCGGAATAGATGGCACAAATAGAGCAGTACTAAATGTATCACCATTCCCAATAGTTAACTTTGGACACAGATTAAAATGGTTAATACACTATCCTTACGGATGTATTGAACAGACAACATCATCTGTATTTCCGCAACTGCATCTTAAGAGATTTATAAAGTATCCACAGGCATATTCAGAGGAGATAGACAACAATATAAATGCAGCACTTAAACGTCTGCGTAAATTCCAAACCATATCAGGTGGGTTTAGCTACTGGCCATACGGAAATGATGCTTCGCAATGGGGTACACTATATGGCGGACACTTTATGGTAGAAGCAAAAAAAATGGGATACCACGTTGATGAAGATCTGTATGAAAATTGGTTGAGATATGTTAGCCGTCAGGCACGTAACAATAATGGCAAACTGCGCGAAAGGGTTTACCGAACATATATCCTTGCCTTGGCTTCAGATCCTCAGCATTCAGAGATGAACCTTATACGAGAAAGCAACCTGCACGATCTTGACGATACAGGAAAGTGGCTACTTGCAGCAGCATTCTATCTGTCAGGAAAAACAGATGTTGCTAACGATATTGCAATGAGTGCCGGATTTATCACAAAAGACTACAATGAATTCTCAGGAACATATGGTAGTTCACTACGCGATAAAGCTATGATACTTGATGCACTGGTACAGATGAAACGTTATACTAAAGCCGATGAAATACTGGAGATAGTGTCAAAATCAATTAGTTCGCAGAACTGGTACTCAACACAGACATTAGGATACTCACTACTTGCAATTGGTAAATATATGGGTGTTCTGCAAGGCGATAATCCTGACCTTAAAGTAAAAGGAGAATTGATTCTTGCAGATGGAACTCGTTTAACTGTAGATCAGACTAAAACATTTACACACGCATTCAACAACAATTTCGGAGAGGATGTAACACTCATTACAGATGAGACAAGTACAGCCAAAAAAATATATATAACCCTGTCGTGTAACGGAGTTCCGCTTATAGATAATAGTGTTAATGAGTCAAAGAACCTTACACTAGAAGTAGACTGGTACGACGACGAAGGTAACAGAATAGATCCGTCAGTACTTAAACAGGGAACAACATTCTGGGGACATTTCAGGGTACGTAACATTAGCTCTGTAGAGAATATTGATGAGAATGCACTTGTACAGGTATTACCTTCTGGTTGGGAGATTGAAAATACCAGACTTCTGGAAGGGTCTAGACCTTCGTGGACTTCTGAACTTAATCTTAACAGAGAGGAGTATCTTGATATAAGAGACGATAGAATAATGTGGTTCTTTGATATACACTACTTCAGCGAAAAGAGCTACGACTTTATAGTTAAGCTGAATGCAGTAACTGTAGGGGAGTATAACCTGCCGGCAACAATTGTAGAGGCTATGTACGATAGCAACTATAAAGCAGTAGTAAAAGGTAAAAAGGTTAAGGTAGTTAAGAACAACAACTAGAAAGATTGCAAAATCAATAATATATCAGAGGCCGGAAATTAGAAGATATATTTCCGGCTCTCTTTTAACTATATAATTAAGAATACATATTTGTAAGTGGTGAATATCAATGAATTTAAAAGAGTCATAGCAAAACAGAGTAACATAACCTTTTTATGTCTTAAGAAGATATATTCAAAGATTAAGCAATTAAGACTCCTGCAAAAACGTAAATGGCAGGTTTCCTTAATATTAATCCTGATATTTGTTATATACATTCTAATACCACTTCCATCAAAAATTTTTCCAGACGACTATAGTCAGGTTATACATGATAGTAAAGGTGATATTCTGCGAGTATTTCTTAACAAAAAACAGCAGTGGTGTTTCCCTGACGATAATACAATAAACATACCTGATAAACTTAAAATTGCAGTTATAAACTATGAGGATGAATACTTCAGATGGCATCCCGGAGTAAATCCGGTATCGGTTATCAGAGCGGCAAAACAGAATATAAAGAATAAACGAATAGTTAGCGGAGCAAGTACCCTTACAATGCAGCTTGCACGCATGATAAAACAAAATGAACGCACCTTTATCAACAAGATTAAAGAGATGTTTCTTGCTGTTAAACTTGAGGTTTACTACAGTAAAGATGATATACTCAGACTATACCTGAATCATGCACCATACGGAGGAAATATTAGAGGATACCGTGCAGCATCGTTGCGTTATTTCAGAAAGAACCCGGAAGAACTAAGCTGGGCACAGGCAGCAAGCCTTGCTGTATTACCAAATGCTCCGGGTAATGTTTCGCCTGCCGTAAATAAAGATATACTCAGAAAAAAGCGTAATCAGCTGCTTAAAAAATTATTAGATAATGAAGAAATTGATAATGCAACCTATAAACTGGCAATAGACGAGCCTCTACCACGACGAGTATATCCGTTCAGAATTACAGCACATCACCTTACACGCAAGATACATAACAGATACCGACAGAATACAGTTAATACCACAATCAATTCAAAAATACAACGCCAAATAGAGTTCCTGTGTCGCCACCATACAGCATCACTTAAACGACAAGGAATAAGTAACTGTGCAGTAATACTACTTGATACAGAAACATCTGCAATAAAAGCTTACGTTGGATCTGCAGATTTTTTTGATAGCAATAGCCAGGGACAGGTTGATGGTGTAATAGCACAACGATCGTCAGGATCGGTTCTGAAACCTTTTCTTTACGCTCTGGCAATGGATGAAGGTATTATACTGCCCAATACACTAATAAAAGATGTTCCGTCGTATTATGAAGCCTTTTCGCCCAAAAATGCAGATAAAAAGTACAATGGTATTGTCCGATCTAAAGAGGCTCTTGTCCGATCACTAAATATACCTGCTGTAAGACTTTTAAATATGTACGGAGTATATAGTTTCTACTCATTCCTTAAAGATGCAGGCGTTTCAACACTATTCAGAACTGCCGATGATTACGGATTACCCATTATTCTGGGAGGAGCAGAGGTTACAGTAAAAGATATGGCTATGTTATATCAAGGACTAGGTAATGGAGGAGTCTTTACACAGCCATACTATCTTAAAAAAGATAGTACAAATATCAACAACAATACAAACCAATTAATAAGCGATGGAGCATGCTATCTTACCCTGAATATGCTTAAAGAATTAAAACGCCCCGGAGCAGAATATTACTGGCAGCAGTATAGTAGCCAGAAACCTATTGCATGGAAAACAGGTACAAGCTATGGACACAAAGATGCTTGGGCCGTTGGCGTTACACCAAAATGGACAATTGCAGTTTGGGCAGGGAACTTTGATGGCGAAGGTAACCCGAATATATCAGGAGCATCAAGTGCCGGAACACTACTGTTTGATATTGTTAACTATCTTGGCACAGATCCGGATAAAATATGGTTCCCTTTTGCAGAGTACGACTTTAAAAAGATTAAGATATGTAAAGCAACAGGATTCATAGCTGGTGAATATTGTGATGATACAGAAGAGGTATGGGCTCCTGCAAATATGAAGAGTATGAGAATGTGCCCGTATCATAAAAACATTCATCTTGATTCAGCAGGAAAACATCAGGTATGTTCATACTGCTGGGATAGTAACCACACCTCAAAACACTACCTGATATATCCTGCCGATGTTAATTATGAACTTAAAAAACGTGGACATATTCCGGTTGTTATACCAACACATAACAGAGAGTGTAGCATGATTGGTAACAATAAACCAATGCGAATAATATACCCGCGCGATTCTGCTAAAGTGTGGATTCCTAGAGATTTTAACGGCGATTTTCAGAAACTGGTGGTTAAGGTAGCTCACAATAATCCGGACAAACGTCTTTTCTGGTACCTGGACGATATATACCTGGGTATTACCACAGATAAAAGTCGTTATGCAATATCAGTAAACAAAGGCTGGCACGATATAATTATTAAAGATGAAGATGGCTATACAGAACAGGTTCGGTTTTATGTAAATATTAGAAAATAAGAGTGTTGAAGTGCTTATGCTTTATAGTTTATACTAACATATTCCTGTACTGAATAGTATACTTTTCTTATTACTCATTTATTTGCGTATATTGCCCGTGTATAATGTTATTAAGTAACCCGGAATGTTTATTAAACCAAAGGAAACTGTTGTAAACATCAATAAAACATTCTAAAAAAGTAGATGAAATTGTTTCATATTTAGTTGTTACACCTCACTAACATCTATATATGATACTCTTTTTTTGACAAGTTAATAAGAGTACAATTAAAATTTATTTCAGAATGTTTATTGCTGTTGAAGGTATCAAAAAATACAGATACCCATTAATTATTGCGCTTATATTTACAACTATAGGACTGTTTATGTGGTATGTAAGAGATGTCAGATATTTCTTACTATTCTTTAGTATTGGTGTAACAGATGGTTTTGTTAGGTCATTTGTTCAGAACAATCCACGATTCAAACAACCTCTGCGCCTGTTTGTAATGATATCTGTTGGCGGAGGTCTCTTTTTTGGTTTAAGTATTATATCCAGAGTAAACTTTCAGTTCTCGCAGATAATCTTTGATGCTTATGAGATGGTAGTTACAGGAGCTCTTATACAGTTAGTTGTAGCCCGGGTTATTTTACCACTGTTTGCAGGTAGTGCATTCTGCTCAAGGGTGTGTTGGGACGGAGCATTCTTTGAGCTAACCAACAGTAAAGTAGTCTCTAAAAGAAAACCTGTTAAGAGAAGCGAGTTTGTAGCATGGACATACCTTACCCTTGTTATTGTAACAGCATTTATTGTGGCATACAATGTACAGGTATCAAAAGATGAAACAATTCGCCTTTACTGGATAGTGGGAGAGAACCTATACATAATAGTTCTGGGTACAATTCTTACCCATTTTCTTGGTAGTAGAGGCTATTGCAGATTACTGTGCCCATTTCTTACAATATCGGGGCTGTTCTCCAGATTCTCTCTTATTAAGATTAAACCCGACAACTCAAACAGTTGTATTAACTGTAATAAATGTAATAAAGCTTGTCCAATGCTTATAGATGTTAAAGAGTGTGTTCAGAACAATATTCCTGTAAAGAGTAATACATGTATACTCTGTGAGCGATGTGTAAGTTCATGCCCAAAAGACATTTTAAGCCTTAGAGGTTAACATATATGTTTCTAAGTGTATATTAAACGCATCCCTGTGGTTAGTACTATCAGCTCATCAATTATGTAATATGACCGAATATAATATTACATCCGTCTTGTAATATATTACTGTATAACAACAGTATGAGTAATATATGCTCAGCAGATATTATACTTATCTCAGCAATTAATAATATTTGCTAAAATGTGCTGCTGAGTGATCCCCGTAAATATTTTACCAGATATAATAATACATATTTTATTACCAATCTATAATTATTTTACTCCTTAGTATATGTATAGATGATTTATATATGTAACAAAACCCTATCGTAATAATACTGCTAAAATCATATATGTTATACTATGAACTTAGTTAGCTATATATCTTAAAATTGCAATTATATCATCATATTAAGCAATTATTTGTTTTTTATATCTAATCGCATTAACTTAATTGTAAGTATATTATATCTCTACAGGCATTTATAAAATTTAATGATACTATGACAAAACCAATATCAACTTTAATAGATAAATATGGAATGATTGTTAGAAGTCTGTCCATTACTGAAATATCTGAAGCATTTAGAGATTATGGATATACAGATGATGTTGTTAATAACATTAATAAACAATACGATGATGCAAAACTTGCAATAATTAATCAGAGTAAAGAGAGTATAAACAGACATATTCTTAGCAAAGAGTTCTCTGATTATAGAGATGAGATTGATTCAGAATATAGAACTGATATTAAGATATGCCGATTTGCTTTTGCCAACAGAGAAGACCTGTTAAAAATAATACCCGGTTATCTTCGTATTTATCCTTATAGTACTTGGTATAAGACAATAAATATATTGTATCATAACCTGTTAAATATAGAGGGAGCTTTAGATAAATTATCCAGATTTAAATACACAGCAGAACGTATTAAAGAGAGATTAGATAAGTTGCAAAAATTACCGGAAATGGCATCGCTTAAAATTCAGGCAAAATGTAGTGCAGAAGAAGCTACTGTATACAGAAACAGAATGGTTAAAGAGCTCTCTGTTACTTGTAATGAGATTACGGTAATTGGCAAAAGTATATTTGGCAAAAATGCTCAGATTCTTGAAAAAATGGGCATTACAGCCAAGAGTAAATAGCATATATTTGCTTTACGCAGTTTCTGCAAAACTATGTTAAAAATAGTATCAATAATTCACAACTTAAATATAGATGATAAAAGAGCAATTCTGTACTCTTATATAAACCGAAAATGAATAGACGATATACGCTAAAATAGAGTAACCTTATGCTGTATATAAATAATGAAATATGATGATATTATAAATAGATCATTATAGTTGTTAAATAGAAGTTTTGTAGTTATATTTAACTATAAAACAATCTGTTTTTAACAAATGATTAAGATATATTATTTATGCCAAAACAGAGATTATAAGGGGCTCTTTGAGTGTCTTATATGTTGAATACCCGCCACTATTTGTAATTCTTGTAGAAATATTTCGGGACCCGATTTCATATAATAATTAGTTAGGTAAAGCTTTATCAATAGCACTGTAATAATATGTTTTAACACGTTTTATGTGTTAAGACCAGGTTGCTTCATAACTATAGAATTAAGTACTTATGAGATGAGCATGAGTTAATAGTTTTCTCATAAAAAGAGATTACTAATTTATGCAAATTCCATATAACCTTTAAAAAACAAATTTAGACATATGAAACGAGCATGAGAATGGTTATTCACACACACCGAGGATGACTAAATTATGCGAGTTCCATATGACCTATTAAAAACAAATTTAGACATATGAAACATATAACTATAATCTCAATATTTCTATTGAGTTTAATCTACTGTATTTCTGGTTACTCACAGAGTAATAATGATAAAATAAGATCATCGCATGCTGTAAGAGTAAAAGAGATACCAAAGAGATCTACACAGATAAAATCACCTACAGAACCCAAAAAAGTACCGTCAGATCTGTTATCAACAAAATCAAGAGCTGCATGGACAGGTCCAACAACAATGGCTGGTTGGTCATCTCTTAATGTATACGATCTGGTTGCAAAACTTGAAGAGGCTACCGACTATAATGCAGCACTAAAATGTCTGTACAATTATGATGCAGCAGCTGCATATTATCTCTATTCAAACGATAAGATACAAGCAGTAGAGAAGGCTATATATAATAAAAGTGTGAGTTATAACGGAACCCTTTCATCTGGTTTATATGGTCTTAATGTATATATGCATACAGCAATATATCATGAGTTTTATAAGAACGATTTTGAGCTGAATTCAGAGTCGAAGTATTGGCATAAGATAGCATTTGGCTATTTTAAAAATAATGTACACCTGTTTGATAATACCGAAGAGGCTCTTACAATTCTTGATGAGTTTTTAATTAACTGTGATTATCCAGGTACCAGAGCCGATGCCGGTGTAATTAAGATAATGAAGAGCGCGCTTAAAGAGGTAGCTGTTGATAAATCGTGGAAATCTATATCAGACGACAGGTTACTCAGAAAATATGCAACAGCATATAACCGTGTATTCTTCTATATATTCAGAGCCAGCCAACCAGCAGATGCTGAATGGGTAAATGCAATAAAGAACGATACAGAGTTCTTTAATACACTTGGTAGTTATGCATGCGATCCGGAGATAAGGGAAAATGAAGCATTAAGCTTTATGGCAAGTAATGCAGCATCAGAGTTATGCCGTATGGCATCGGTATCTGATCTGTTGCCAAAGGTAGAACCACTGTTGGTAAATATTATTAACACATATTCAGATGATAGTCCGGAGTATCTTAAAGCAGTTGAAGCTCTTAAAGAGCATGGCAACTGTGCAACTTATGGTTTGTGTCATCTGGATCCGGAGGCAATTAAGCAGGCAATAATTGATAAGTTATTTCCAAATACATGGATATTTGATGATGGAAAGATGGTGGTTAAAACGCCATTATCGTACAAACAGACAGAGGGTTTATACTATGCCGCAACACAGGTGAGAGCTCAGGTATTCAGGTTGTTGCAACGTGATACGCCTGTGGCAAACGATCCTAATGAGACATTAACAATGGTTGTTTACGGAACAAAAGAGGATTATATAAAGTATCAGTATCTGCTAAACGGATTACCTACAAATAATGGTGGAATATATATTGAGAAAGGAGCTACATTCTATACCTATGAGAGAACACCTCAACAGAGTATATATTCGTTAGAGGAGCTTTTCAGACATGAGTATGTTCACTATCTGCAAGGGCGGTATATGGAGAATGGTTTCTGGGGTGCAACAGAGTTTTTTCAGAACAACAGACTTACATGGTGGGAAGAGGGAATGGCAGAGATGTTTGCCGGAAGTACCGATTCTGATGGTGTTAAAATAAGAGACTCCTTTGCATGGAATATAAAGAGAGATGGAGAGTCATCGTATATGACACCAACAGAGATATTCTCGGCAAGTTACGATAGTGGATTCACTTTTTATAGATATGCATGTATGATATGGGCATACCTTATGGAGAATGATATTGCAACACTTCGTGAACTTAGCGATTATATTTATACTGATAATATCTCAGGATTTGATAACAGGTTAAATCAGTTAAAATCAGATCCTGCATTTAATCAGGCATATAAAAATTATCTGAATCAGGTGGCAAACAGTGCCGGAACCTACTGGACAGCATCAACAGATTGGATAGATGATAATCTATTATCTATAGGAAATACAACACATATTCAGAGTGAGTTTAATGAGATGTTTCCTGCCAAAACAGTAACCGTGTCAGAATACTCAAACAATATGTTAAGACGATTTGCTATTGACGGAACTGTAAACGGACCCGATTTTAGCGACTCTCTGGATGTTATAATTGCAAAGATGAAGAGCAGTAAATTTGTGAATAACTTTAAATATCTGGCAGGATATTATCATAATGTAAATGGTAATAGTGCAGACTTTAGAATATATGGTTCATTGCGCGATTCAGAAGTATCAGATAATCCTATAGCCGATTTTGCATCTGGTCAAACAACAATTATCAGCGGAGGATCAGTTAAGTTTAAAAACCAATCAACAGGTTATATAAAGAATATTGCTTGGAGCTTTACTGGAGGAGATATATCACAGAGTAATGATTTATCGCCTGTGGTTACATATGCTGAACCAGGACTTTATCCTGTAACACTTACTGTAACAGGTATTGGTAATGTAACTAATACAAAAACTGTTAATAACTTTGTTACAGTAATTACTAAGAGTAATCTTACATATTGCGATGCTACAACAGGTGGAGATGATGAGTTTATAAATGTTGTATCAATGGGTGGTATTACAAATAATTCAGATGATTTCCCACTGAATGGATATGCAGATTTTACAAATATTATACTTCCTATAACATACGGAACAGATGAGTCTCTTACAGTTGAGACCAATAGAGGCTGGGGACCAAACCATATTATTGCCTGGATAGATTGGAATAAAGATGGTGTTTTTGCCGATAGCGAAACCGTGCTTAAAAAGAGTGGAGACGAGGGTGTGTATACATCAACTGTAAGTGTACCAGATATATCGCAGGCAGGGGTTACCCGTATGCGTGTTCGTTACAAATATAGTTCATATGCCGATCCTTGCGGATATACAAGCGGACTTGGCGAGGTTGAGGACTATACAGTTCTTATAAAGGATGATCCTGCTTTGGTAGAGGATGTACCACCTACAGTTCCTGCTCAGTTACGTACAAATGGTATTGGAACAACAGTAATAAATATGAAGTGGAATCAATCAACAGATAATAGTGTTCTGCTTGGATATGAGTTATATGTTAATGGCGAGCTAAACAGAACCACAACCTATACCGGAGCAGTTGTTAATAATCTGGAATCTGGTACAGCCTATACAATTAAGGTACGTGCAAAAGACAGGTATAATAACTATTCAGATTTCTCTCCTGAGCTTACAGTAACAACTGAATCGGGTAATAGCGTAACCTATTGTACTCCAAATGTAACAACCAACAGAGACGATATATATATAAAGAAACTTATGGTTGGAAATTATATACATAACGGAATATTTGGTAAGTATACAGACTTTACTGATACTGAGTTTGTATTTGTTGAGAGAGGAAGCAGTATTGATGTTAACATTACACCTAATATTGGTTGGGGACCAATTCAGTCTGTAATATGGATTGATTGGAACAGAGATGGTGATTTTACCGATGCCGGCGAGAAGGTTTATAATAGAAGATATAGTGACGGTACATCTCCTGTCTCAATTACTGTTCCTGAATCGGCTACCCTTGGCTTAACAAGATTAAGAGCCCGAATGGCATACTATAATACAACAGTAGGGCCATGCGATCCGGAAACATATCTTGGTGAGGTTAAAGATTACTCTTTAATAATTAATGATCAGTCACCAACAGCTGAGAGTAAAGAGAGATTACCAGAGTTACCAGATATACCTGTTATTAGTGGATTAACAGTATATCCTAATCCGGCCGATAACTATATAAACATATGTGGTGCAGCAGGTCATTATGCAAAAATATACAATGTAAATGGCGAGTTGGTATATTCAGCATACATATCATCTGATTGTAAACGCGTAAATATATTCTATCTGCCAAATGGCATATATGTTGTAAAGGTAAACTATAACAATCATACAGAGGCTGTAAAGCTAATGGTTAAGTAAGTTCCATGTTTTTTAAATATAAGAGGCTGTCGCATGTTTTTGCGATGGCTTCTTTTCTTTTATAAATGTTATTGTTAAATTGTTACTAACAAATATTTATAATATGTCAGTACTCTTTGGAACAAAAGGTAAAACAGCAAAATCTGGTAGTGGTAATATACTGAAAAAGTCGTGCCCTAATTGTGGCTCAGATCTTATACTTACAGATTTTAAACGATGGTTCTCACTTTTTCTTATTCCTGTTTTTCCATTCCATAGAGTAGATACATACTATCATTGCGGGAGCTGTGATACCACATATACAAAATCTGCCGGCGATAGCATTTTTGATGGAGTAGTAGATAGAGAGCGTATAGAGTTTGACAGGAAAAAGTTATTCTGCTACACGCTATTTGCCTGTATGACACATATGGCAAATATTGATGGCGAGATATCTGATAAGGAGATTCTTGAGATAAACCGAATGCGTGATAAATTTAATGATTTTGAGACTGAGATTGATGAGATTATTTATAAGGTAAAAGAGTCTGATAATCCGGAAGAGTTTGTATACTCAATATTAAGACAGAGTTCAGAAAATCTTACTTCTAAAGATATTATGAGTATAATAGGTGAGTCGGCAAAGGTGCTACTTGCAGACGGAAAGATAACAAAAGATGAGGAGAGACTTCTTAAAGAGTATCTTCTTGTTTGTGGTATACCAAAAGATCTGTACTCTACAATAATAGGAAGATAAAACGGATCTGCAATACACTACAGATCCGTCAAGTAAAACTGCACTAAATAATCGGTTTCACAGTGTAACCTTTTTTCCTTAAAAGCTCAATAATACCTTTCTCACCAGGTAGGTGTAGTGCCCCTACTGCAATAAACGATGATTTATCTGATATCTGACTAATGATAATTGGCACCCAGTTTATATTCCTTTCGTTAAGAAACTTATCTGTGAATGCCTTTACCTCTTCGTCTTCAGTCTCATCACCACTGGTCATAGAGTATAGCATATCAAGATCTTGCTGTTTATATGGTTTTATAATAGCTTTTGATTCGTAATAGTTATCGGTATCAAGAAAATACTTTATCTGACTCTTTAAAGGGATGTTTGTAACCAATTTAAGCTGAAAATCAATAGTCTCTAACTCAGTTATCTCCCGTTTATTCTTTCTGGCAATTTTGTATAACTCCTTCTCATACATCTTAACCTTACCCATATACATCTTCATAAATATTGAGTTAAGACCAAATGGTGTAAGCTTTATATATCGTTTTTCAAATTTCTTTTCTCTTATGCCAAGAGAGTCTACAGCAAAACTTTTTAGCTTATTATAATCGTCGCTGTTCATTAAATCTTTCAGCGTTTTATCTTCCAGAAACAGATACTTTACCATATCCATCTTTTCAGAAAACGATAAACCAAACATATTAACCTCAAAGGTCATAACCTCACACTCTTTTGCCTTATCTGCAATAAGTTTGGTCATAAAGAAATCCTTTTTTGGAATCATATGCATTGTACCAAACAGATACGATGGTTTGTCAAGGTTTTTTCCTGTTATCTCCCAAAGCAGAGAGCTCTTAATGTTTTCCTGTGCACTACTGGTTGTGTTTACTGCCGCAATTACTATAATGGCAAGTAATAGATATATCTTTTTCATAAGTCTTTTAAAATTTTTGATTTATACTCTTAAAAATAATAAATATATACTTACGTTATCAACTGTTCATCAATTTATTTATCTGTTTACTTGTAATAAGTAGCAGTATTCCTGATAGAAAAGAGAGATATACAAAAATCATATAGAAATCGGATATTGTATTTATCTCATAACCAAGAAACATCTTTGATGAGTTATCTGGATATAATTTTGCAAGAACACCTGCTGTTTTATTTGCAATACCTGCTGTTAAAAACCATACACCCATAAGCAACGATACAAGTTTTACCGGCGATAGTTTTTTAACCATGCTTAGCCCAACGGGCGATATAGATAGCTCTCCCCATGTATGTAAAAAGTACATTAAAACAATCCATATTATTCCAATCTTTCTGCCCGATTCGGCACCAATTGATGCAAGAGAGATTAACAAAAATCCAAGTCCCACAAGGCACAAACCAATACCCATTTTAACCGGGACCGATGGATTTTTGTTTCCTAATTTATTCCAGATTAAAACAAATACAGGTGCAAACAGAAGTATTGCTATAGGGTTTATTATCTGAAATATAGAAGCAGGTATTGTTAGCCCAAAGATCTCTCTGTTAATATGTTCGTCTGCTAAAAAGGTTAGTGAAATTCCTGATTGCTCAAAAGCACTCCAGAAAAATACAGTAACACAACACATAATTACAATTGCAGCAATACGTTTTTTATCACCAGTAGTGAGTTTCGCTTTTTTACCATTCTCTGATTTCAGTGGACGATTACCAATAAGATCACCTGTTGGTGTTTTCAGGTAACGTTTTTTGTAAATAATAAATATGATCAGACCAATAATCATACCCAGACAAGCTGTAAGGAATCCCCATCTGAAATCAGCAGGATTACCTGTCTCGCCAAGTATACTGCTAACCATAGTACCAACAAGAGAACCAATGTTAATACCCATATAGAATATTGTAAATGCAGAGTCTATTCTGTTATCATTTTTATGATAAAGATCGCCTAGCATAACACTTATATTAGGTTTCAGAAATCCATTACCAAGAGCAAGAACGGAGAGCCCGGCGTATAGGAATGGTATTGCCTGATGAGTGTTGTAATAGGTGGCACTCAGATACATAAAAAATTGACCTATTGCCATTAGAAATCCGCCAAGTATTACAGAGCGCCTTGTTCCCATAAACTGATCGGCAATAAATCCTCCGAATATTGCCATTACGTATACACCTCCGGCATAACTGCCATATATTTCTGATGCCAGAGCTTTGTCAAACAACAACGATTTTGTAAGATAGAGAATCAGGATAGAGCGCATAGAGTAAAAACTGATTCGTTCAAACATCTCGGTGCTGAAAAGAACTACTAGTCCTTTAGGATGTTTTGTGCTATTCATAATCTTATTTCTATTTAGAGTTACTATTCTTATTTCTCTAAGATTATGTTTATATTGGCTCATACTTTAAGAATAGTATGTACACCAATGCTCTCGGTACGAAACCCGTTTTATTATGTATATGCAGTTGTTTGAATCTGATAATATCTGAATGGTATGATTCCTTTAATAATAATATCGGTTCTGCTGTTTATAATAGTTATAATGCAGAACTATTACTATAGTGCACAACGACGGCGATATGAGAAGGGTATATATCAGGTTGCTCTGCCATATTTTAAGAGCCAGATGAATCCTCACTTTATTAAGAACCTGTTACAATCTGTTAACTACCTTATTCTGTTCGACGATAAGAGAAAAGCAAGTAATTGTCTTAAGAAATTCTCTATACTGGTTGACCATACACTTAAGTACTCTGAGGTTCAGCTGATATCTCTTGATAAAGAGATAGCCCTGCTTGAGAACTACCTTAGCCTTCAGCATATAAGATTTAACAATAAATTCGATTTTGTTTCACAGACCGATGATCCGAAAAACTCAACAATACAGGTTGCGTCAGATATTTGTGCCGAGGAGGTTAATATACCGCCAATGGTAATACAGCCATTTGTTGAGAATGCAATTGTACACGGGCTTGAACCATTAAAGGAGAAAGGGTGGCTGACAATAAAGTTCTATCAGGATAGTAAATATCTGCACTGCGTGGTTACCGATAATGGTATTGGACGCAAAGCTTCATCAGAACTTCATCAAACTACTTTTGACAGTTCAGATAATGGGATAAGCACAAGGAATATAACCAGACGAATAAACATAATAAAGAAGATAGTAGGAGTAGATATTAACCTTGTAATATCAGACTTGAATAAAGAGGATAAAACCGGTACGGTTGTTGCTATAAGTTTTCCGAAAGCAATTGATGATATGTATGAATTTAAATCGGTTGATTTTGAAAATCTGGTGTTTAATTAATAGTTATGAAGCAAAATAATAAACTAAGAGTTGTTATTATAGAAGATGAACCTAAAGACAGAGAGGTTCTGAACAGAATACTTACTGAATATTATTCAAATATTGTTGATATCTGTGGTGTAGCCGATGATATTGATGAGGCTGTTGAACTTATAAATAACCAAAAACCTGATCTGCTGTTTCTTGATATAGTACTACATGGTAACAGAAATGGAGCTTTTAATATTCTTGACAGGGTAGAACGGTCGTTTCAGATAATATTTATTACCGGGCAGAGCTGTTCTGATTATTATATTAAAGCCTTGCGACTGAACTGTATAGATTACATATCTAAACCAACATCAATTGAGGATTTTGCACAACCACTGAGCAAGGCGTTAGATATAAAAACACGTATAGACAGAGAGTGTGAGATGTCGGAATATATTGAGCGATTAGAACTGATGATTGATATACTTAAAGGTAACAATCAGGATAAACGTATTGCTCTGCCTGTTGAGTACGGACAGATAATTGTTAAACCATCTGATATTATACAGTGTAAATCATCGGGTAACTATACTGAGTTTCACTTTGCTGGCCAGCCAAAGCGCTTGGTAACAGGAAACCTTAAACATTTTGAGGAGTTAATGACCGATTATGGCTTTGTGAGAGTACATAAGCAGGTTGTAATAAACCTTAAACATGTATCTGAATTCTCAAGAAAGGAGGGTGGTAAACTTCTGCTTACCGATAATAGCGTTGTATACATTGGCGAATCGTGGAAAGACAGATTTGCTAAAGCTTATGATAACTTTATATGCAGCCTTATATAAATAGATGAGAGTTTTTTCCTCTCATCTATTTATCTGTTTTATTAGTTTATTCCAATAAAACATAATATTGCAATAGTTAACCACAATATCCACTGAAACATCTTGACTAGTCCCATCTTTATGCCCGATGTAGCAGCAATAATAAACTGTGCAACACCAAATCCGCAATATAATATTCCAATAAACAGAACAATTTCGTCTACGGCTTTAAATAGTTTACACGTTCCTAAACCTGCGTTTATAAGAACAAGGGTTGTAAATATCATAAATACCGACATGTAGTGAAATAGTGCCGACATAACCTTTTTTGGTATGTTTGCTGCACTTGATTGCAATACTGGTTTCAGAAAAGATTTGTAGCCAATTGCAAAATGACCTAAAACAGCAAAAAGAGAAATAAATCCTGCTGCAAGAATAAACATGTTCATAATATTACTATTTAATAGAGTGTAAACCTATTTTGTTACCTTCTGTATCCTTTATGTGTGCAACAAAACCGTGATCTCCGATAGATTTTTTTGGCTCTATTACCTCTCCGCCGGCTTTCAGAGCTCTGTCAATATTTATCTGTACATCATCGCAGGTAAAATAGACCATTGTACCCACTGTTGAAGGCTCATAACCCTTACATTTTATAAGAGCACCAGCTGAGTGTTCACCTCCTTCGTTCATAGGAAATGCTGCCATCTCTATATCAGGCATTGGTAATTCTGATAACTCTAAGTTGAACACTTTTTCATAAAATTTCTTTGCTCTCGGCATCTCTGTTACTGGTATCTCAAACCAATTTACGGCATTCTTATTCATAATATATCAATTTAGTTTACAATTAAATATACACAAAATTATTCTTTATTCATATAATAGAAGATGGCATAATCGACAATTGCTGTTGGTAAAAACGACGTTTTGTAATTTTATACTATATTTGAATCAATTACAGAACATTATTAATTAGATATTATACCATGAAGATTGCAATATTAGATTTTGATAAAGCGGTAAAAAGTAGCGTTATAGGCCCTTACGATATGCTTAGTCAGCTTAATGATCTTACAGCTACTTTCAGACCCGATTTGAAGATTAATAAGGTTGATGTTTCAATTGTTGATATTGATAATCTGAACAGAGACATAACATACGATCTTATAATAATTCCTGCAATGCACTTTATTTACATAAAGGAGGTGCTTGAGCAGTTCTCTGTTTATAATGACTGGTTTAATGATCAATATAGCAGAGGTGCTGAGATAGCATCAATGTGTTTGGGTGCATTTATTCTTGCATCAACCGGACTGCTGAACCAAAAACCGGCAACAACACACTGGATGGGTGCAGATCAGTTTAGGACAATGTTTCCGGAGGTAGATCTTGTTGACGAGAGAATTATTACCGATTATCAGCGTATATATACCAGCGGAGGAGCCTACTCTTTTACATCAATGATAGTATATCTTGTTGATAAGATATTCGGACATGATATTGCAGTACTCATATCAAAGGTATTTCTGGTAAATATCAATGACATAAGTCAAACATCGTTTAATATACTTAGCCTGCAGAAGAATCACGGAAATGATGACATAGAGAGGGTACAAGCCTATATAGAACAGAATTTTACAGAAGATTTACTTATAGCAGATTTGGCATCGCTGGCAAATATGACTCTAAGAACATTTGAGCGTAATTTTAAGAAATATACCGGCGATACACCATCTGTTTATATAAGAAAAGTAAAGATAGAGAAAGCCAAACGACTGCTTGAAACAGAGAAAATTGGTGTAGAGCAGGTCTGTTATGAGGTGGGATACTCTGACTTTGCATCGTTCAGAAAGGTTTTTAAAAAAATTGTTGGTATAATTCCATCTGAATATAAGAAGATATACGGAAAGATATACACTACAGGAGCTCTGGCTTAGAATTACAAAAAGAGAGCAGTCAATTACTGTTTGACTACTCTCTTGTATTTTAACAATCTAGTTCTAGAAATTCATTATATAGCCATATTTAAATAACTCCCATGAATCTGTTCCGCACATGTTAGATACTGTACACCTAACAGGTTCGCGTTTCTGTATATCTATCTTTGCTGTGCTAACACCGGCATTTGTATTATCATTCTGATATACTATGCTGTTTGCACCGCAGTTCCAGTAACTAGACCAATTAAGATCTGATTCAACATCAGCCTCAAAGGTTAATGTATTTCCTGTAGAGAAATCCATAACCTGATTAATATGTGTAACCTGTGGAGCTGATCCAATATTTATATACTTGGTAGCAATCAGTCCGGAGCAGTCGTAAACCTTAATTGTAGCAGATCCTGTATTGTTAAACTTTACCTGTATTGAACTGGTAGCCTGTCCGGAAACAAGAGTAGCACCATATACCTCCCATTTTATAAGGCAGTTATAAGAACCCGATAAACTATATGTATACGTTTTATCTTTACATCCATATATAGTACCCGAAATAGATGCTGCACTACTGCTTAATATAGCAACAGTAAATAGTACTGAAAGAATAACTAAGTATCTTCTCATAACTATCTCTTCTTAAATGGTTGAAGCATATATCTTGGATCTACCTCGTCAGACGCAGTTCCGCAAGAGTTAGTAAACGAACATCTTACAAGCTCATGACTGTTCATAGTAATTGTAGTAATACGATTATTCGGATCACTTATAGGATTAGATCCGCAACTCCAATGGTATGTACCTGATGAACTAGGAGTAACATCCGCAACAAATGTCATATTCTTATCCTGAAATTTTAAAGGCGAAAGATTGAATGGTAACATTCTTATAGACACAGTAGGTCTGGTAATTATATTTACAGTTATCTCCTCTTCTTCGAATCTTGTTTTAGCTTTAATTCTTACAATTCCAGATCCGTAAAACTTCACAGTAATCTGGTTTGTCTGCAATCCGAAAATAATCTCCGCATTACCGCTAACAGACCAATCAATATCCTCACCAATCACCAATAGTGTATATTTGGCTGTACTTCCTGTACATACAGATGTTCTACCATAAAGGTTTGATAAGCCAAACGAGTAAGCTGTTGAAATAAATGTAAAAAGGGCTAATAATAATAGTTTCTGTCTCATTATTTTTTGTTTTTAACTAATGTTGGTCTAAAAAAGAATTTTGGTTCAATCTCGGCATGTGCACTTCCGCAACCATTGTAGAAATAACATGTAACAGTTGTTGGATTAAGCATATCAATATTTACTTTTCCATTAGATACGTACTCAATATTGTTGTTTCTGCAATACCAGTTATAAGTACCTTGAGAATAAGGTTCCGGATCTGCAATAAATGTAAGTTTTGTGTTAGAGAAAAATTCAAACACTTGTCTTATTGATAATTCAGGAACACTTTTAACTTTTACAGTTTTTGTATCTACCTGATTAAATATTGATGTTGCTTTAATTGTAACATTACCTGAACCATAAAACTGAACATCTATGCTTGTTGATCCAAGAGGAGAAACTATCCTCGCATTTCCGGTTATTTCCCAGGTTACATCTAACCCTTCAGGCATCATAAGTGTATATGTTGCTGTTTCGCCTTTACAAATACTTGAAGGCCCTGCTATGTTTGAGTATGCAAACGAACATGTAACTATTGTGGTTAAAAATAGCACTACTGCTAAAACTCTTTTTTTCATATGTCTAAATTTGTTTTTTAAAGGTCATATGGAACTCGCATTTTAGTCATTCTCGTGTGTGTGAAAACTCTTTCTCATGCTTCGTTTCATATATCTAAATTTGCTTTTAGGTTAATGGTCTATTTTAAATTAAAAAGGAGTAATAAAATCTTTTGGCCAAAGAATATCTGTATCAGAACCACATGCATTTGTAAATGTACATACAACAGGTTCAGGTATGTTCATTGTAATATGTACCTTACTACGATTTTGATTCTCAATAGGGTTGTTACCACAGTTCCAATTGTATGAACCACTAGAGAAAGGCGTTACATTTGCATAGAATGTTAACTTTGTCTCAGATAAGAACTCAAATCTCTGTTTAATCTTAACAGTTGGATATCCTTGTACTTTTACAGTTTTAGGAGTGTTTCCTCCCAACTCAAAGTCAGTAGAGATATTTACGGTTCCTGAGCCATAGAATTTTATCTGTACACTTGTTGTACCTTGTCCTGATACAATTGTTGCATTACCAGAAATATACCATGTAACATCTAAGCCCTCTGGCATCATAAGTGTGTAAGTAGCTGTTTTACCCTGGCAAATACTTGATGGTCCTGCTATGTTTGAGAATGCAAACGAGCATGTAACCATTGTGGTTAGAAATAGCATTACTGCTAAAACTCTTTTCTTCATGACTTTTTGTTTTTTAGGTTAATAGTAAATTATTTGTAGTGGTATAAATATATAAAACATATATTTAAAAGTGTAGGTATAAAAAGAAAATAATTTAAAGTATAAATCTAAAAAAGCTCCTTGTTAAAGGAGCTTTATTGTATAAAGAAGTGATTCGGCTAATTAAAACCATAAACCATATCGAAGTTCTTAATTCTTATTTATTTTATAATCCGGGGTTGTAAAACATAGGCAGTGTTGTAGCAGAAACAGAACCGCATGTGTTAGTAAATGTACATTTTACAACCGCAGGATCATTCATATATATTGTAGCTTCTCTGCTATACTGATTTTGAATTGTGTTTGTTCCGCACTCCCAGTAATAAGATCCTGAAGAAAATGTCGAAATATCTGCTCTGAACGTCAATTCAGTATTTTGATAATTCAACATCTGCTTTATATGTAATAATGGAACAGAATTTACAGTTACACTCTTTGTATAAATATCACAACATGTGTAAGCTTTAATTGTAACATTGCCAGTGTTATTGAATTTTACTGTTATAGAGTTGCTGTTTTGCCCTGAAATAATTGTAGCATTTGTTACAGTCCAGTTTACCGGACACCCGTCAGGAATCTGAATGTAATAAGTTTTTGTATTATCCTTACATGCAGTTCCGCTACCAATTATTGAGTACGACGATGCGTAAACAGACGATAGTGAGATGGCTATTATGGCCATTAGTGTGATTAATTGTTTTCTCATGATTGAAATTGGTTTAATTTATAAATTCACAACAAATGTATAAATATATTCAATACGGTTAATTAACTTGTTGAAAAAATAATTATAAACTAACCTGTTTTTAAACAAAATTTGAACTTTATTGTAGTAGTTATGTCTTAACTACTTTTATATCTTTGTTTATTAAAATCATTTTTATGAGACCATACATATATTTATTATTTTTTGTTGCTGCACTGTTTTCATGTAACCATAATAAAAGGCAGTCAGATAAGGATTTAGTTACCGTTAGTGTAATACCACAGAAATATCTTGTAGAGCAAATTGCAGATACGCTGTTTGACGTAAATGTTCTTATACCATCAGGTGCTGCACCTGCAACATATGAACCAACACCAAGACAGATGTCTGAGCTTAGTAAATCTACTGTATATTTTAGAATAGGATATATTGGTTTTGAGCAGGCCTGGATTGATAAGATTGCATCGAATAATCCTGATTTGCCAATTATTAACTGCTCTAAAAATCAGGATTTAATATATGCAAAAGCTCACAGACATGGCGATCATATGCACTATGAGGGAACAGATCCGCATATCTGGTTATCACCAACCAGACTAATGGTTCAGGCAGAGATAATATATAATAGACTTGTTAAAATTGCTCCTGAGTATAAAGATCAAATGCAAAAAAACTACAATAATCTTATTGTAAAACTTAAAAGTACCAATAGAGAACTTAAAGATATGTTCAAAGGATATGAGGGGGCTAAGTTTATAATATTCCATCCGGCACTAACATATTTTGCAAAGGATTATAATCTTGTGCAGATACCAATGGAGATAGATGGAAAAACTCCAACACCTGTATATCTTCAACAGATTGTTGATAAAGCTAAAGCAGAGGGTATAAATACTGTTTTTATACAGAAGGAGTTTGATAAAGATAATGCTGCTCTGTTGGCAAAAGAGATTAATGGTGAGGTTATTGAGATAAACCCGCTTGATGGCGATTTGATAAATAATATTGTTGATATAGCTAAAAAGCTAAAACATTCATTAAACAAAGATAATGAGTAATAAAGTACTCGATATAAATAACGTTACAACAGGGTATGAGAATAAGGTGATACTTGAGAATGTAAATCTCACTGTATCAGATAACGATTATATTGGCATTATTGGACCAAACGGAGGGGGAAAAACCACTCTGCTTAAACTTATATTGGGAATAATAAAACCATTTTCAGGGAGTGTTAATCTTTTTAATAATGGTGACCATAAGCGTAGCCTTGTTGGATATCTGCCGCAGGAGAATAAGTTTGATAAACAGTTCCCTATATCGGTACGTGATGTTGTTCTGTCTGGTCTTATGTCTGATATTGGAATCTTTAGCAGATATAAAAAGACCGATAAGAATAAAGCTGATGCTTTATTGCAACGTGTAGGAATGGAGGGGTTTGCAAAGAGCTCTATTGGCGAATTGTCCGGAGGACAGCAACAGAAAGTATTTCTTTGCAGAGCAATAATATCGCAACCACATTTACTTATTCTTGATGAACCAAATACATATGTAGATAATAAGTTTGAGGGTGAGTTATATGATATAATTAAGGAGTTGAATAAAGAGATGGCAATACTGCTTGTTTCGCATGATGTTGGAACAATATCAAAACATGTAAAGAGTATAGCCTGTGTAAACCGTAAGCTTCATTATCATCCGTCTAACCATATTACAGAGAAACAATTGGCAGAGTACCAATGTCCGTTGCAGATAATAACCCATGGCGATATACCACATACAGTATTAAAACATCACTAAATGGATATATTAGAACTATTTAATTATAAATTCTTTAATCATGCTGTATTAACAATACTACTTACAGCAATAACAACCGGAATTATTGGTACCTATATAGTATCGCGCAGGATAGTTTTTATATCCGGAGGAATAACACATGCATCGTTTGGGGGAATAGGAGTAGCCTATTTTCTTGGATTTAACCCAATACTTGGTGCTGCAATGTTTAGCGTATTATCTGCTGTAGGTATTGAGTTTTTCTCATCTAGTAAAACAGTTAGAGAAGATGCTGTAATAGGAATATTATGGTCGTTGGGTATGGCAATAGGTATAATATTTATGGCTCTTACACCAGGGTACACACCAAATCTCATGAGCTTTCTGTTTGGTAATATATTAACAGTTTCGTCAACAGATATATTGATAAATCTGGGATTGGCATCTGTTGTTGTTGTGTTTTTCACACTGTTTTACAGAACTGTGCAGTTTATAGCCTTTGATAAAGATTATGCATTAACGCACAATGTACCGGTAAAGCTGTTTAACTGTATACTGCTTTGTCTGGTAGCTCTTACAATTGTAATGAGTATTCGTGTGGCAGGTATAATACTGATAATCTCGCTATTAACATTGCCACCTACAACGGCTAATCTGTTTTTTAAACAGTTCTCTTCTATTGCAATAGTGTCTGTGATAATAGGAGTTATTGGAGGATTCACAGGTCTTCTGGGGGCATATTATTTCGACATTCCTTCTGGAGCCTCAATAATATTCACTTTAGTTATTATCTTTGGCGTCAGTAAAATATATAAGTATATAACACATAAAAAATAATATAAATGAGTTACGATTTAATAGTTATAGGTAGCGGTCCTGGTGGTTATGTGGCTGCAATCAGAGCTTCACAACTTGGAATGAAAGTTGGTGTTGTAGAGCGTTCAGAAATTGGTGGTATATGCCTTAACTGGGGGTGTATACCTACAAAATCGTTACTAAAAAGTGCACAGGTTTTTGAGTATGCAAAGCATGCTGCTGACTATGGTGTGGCAATAGAGGGAGAGATAAAACCTGACTTTGAGGCAATGGTAAAGCGTAGTCGCGATGTTGCTGCCGGAATGAGTAAAGGAATACAGTTTCTTTTTAAGAAAAATAAGATAGAGGTAATATCTGGTAGCGGTAAACTAAAACCAAACAAAACAGTTGAGGTTACCGATGCCGAAGGAAATAAAACAGATTATACAGCAAACCATATAATACTTGCTACAGGAGCGCGCTCACGTGAGTTGCCAAACCTTCCGCAAGATGGTAAAAAGATTATAGGATACCGCAAAGCAATGACTCTTGATAAGCAGCCAGAGAGTATGATTGTTGTTGGTTCAGGAGCTATTGGATCTGAGTTTGCTAACTTCTACCACTCAATAGGAACAAAGGTTACTCTTGTAGAGTATATGCCAAACATTGTTCCTGTAGAGGATATAGAGGTAAGCAAACAACTTGAGCGCTCATTCAAAAAGATGAAGATGAAGGTGATGACAAAAGCTTCTGTAGAGGAGGTTGATACATCAGGCGATCTTTGTAAGGTGAAAATACAGACTAAGAAAGGTATTGAGGAGCATGAGGCAGAGGTTGTACTATCTGCTGTAGGAATTATTCCTAACCTTGAGAATATTGGAATAGAGGATCTTGGTATTGAGCTTGAGAATGGTAAGGTTAAGGTTGATGACTACTACCGTACAAATGTAGAGGGTGTTTATGCAATTGGTGACATTGTTCACGGACCAGCATTGGCACACGTAGCTTCAGCTGAAGGTATCTGCTGTGTTGAGAAGATATCAGGAATGGATGTTGAACCAATAAACTACAAGAATATACCGGGATGTACATACACATCGCCAGAGGTTGCATCAACAGGAATGACAGAGGCTGCTGCTATTGAGGCAGGATACGAAGTAAAGGTTGGTAAATTCCCATTTACAGCATCAGGAAAAGCAAGTGCTGCAGGAACAAAAGATGGCTTTGTAAAACTTGTATTTGATGCCAAATATGGCGAGCTTCTTGGAGCTCATCTTATTGGTGCTAATGTTACAGAGATGATAGGAGAGATGGTTGTTGCGCGTAACCTAGAGACTACAGGTCACGAACTTATTAAATCAATACACCCTCATCCAACAATGAACGAGGCTATTATGGAAGCTGCAGCAGCTGCATATGGCGAAGTGATACATATGTAACATACTAATTTGCAATTAAAACTACTTACATATACTCTAAAGACCCTGTGTTATATTAATGCAGGGTCTTTTTTTATATCGCAACTTTTGGGAGTAGACAAAAAACAACTCTTATTATTCGTTATGGAGAGGTGACTTATACCATTCGTTAGACCAACTTCTTGAAGTTGATCAACCCTGTTGCAATAATGAAAGAGAAATAGCAGAGGTATTGTAGAACATGAATCCGTATCATAAAATGTAGGTTTTTCGAATGATATTTGCGTTAAAAATTTTGTGCTGTTTGACCGAGAGTCACGTATGATCATACGTGAGTGCAAAATTTAGTAAATATTGTTCAGGAAAAATCGTTAAGCATTTTATGTGGCGGTGGCATTTTTGAGTACTTTTTTTGCTATTGAAAAAAGTACTAAACAAATAATTAATATGAAGTAGTTTATTATAAAATGTATCCCTTATTTAAAATACCTATGTCGAATTTGTTTTTTAAATGAAATTAAAGAATACTCATCAGGAGCCTCCGGCTCCGCAAACCTGTGCCAAACCATTACCTACACAAAGCCAAATTAAACACATCAGATTTATAACACATATAGAGTCTTTAATCAACTAAAACACCCCGTTTTGTATAAATAGGTGCAATAAATAACATACAACACAATAATTGCTTATTGCTATATCAATTGATATGATATATTTGTGTCTGCGATTACAAATTATAATTAAAATATAACCATATGAAGAGGATTATTATTGCCGGTCTTGCACTAGGATTGGCTGCTACTTCGGCTCTTGCACAGCAGACAGGAATTAATGCTGCTGATATGAAAAATATTAAAGAGAGCTACAACATAAACGATCCGTATACACGTGCAATGACAAATGCACTAAGTAATAACGACGTTAAAAAACTTGCACTTAACCGCGAGAACCTTGATGAGTTTGACCATTTCTTTAAATACCGTGTTAAGGTATCAGGTATTACAAACCAGAAGAGTTCAGGACGTTGTTGGATGTTTACATCGTTTAATACACTTAGACCAAAGGTTATGGAGAAACTGAATATCTCTAAATTCGATTTCTCACACAACTACCTTTACTTCTGGGATATCTTTGAGAAATCAAACCTGTTTCTTGAGAATATAATTGAGACAGCAAATGAGCCTATCGACTCACGTATTGTACAGTGGCATTTTAAATCACCTATTGGCGATGGCGGGGTATGGAACTCATTTGTAAATCTTATTAAGAAATATGGTGCAGTACCAAAAGAGGTAATGCCAGAGACACGCACAAGCGAAAATACAGGAATGCTAAATCGCCTGATTAAGCGTAAACTGCGTGAGCAGGGTTATCAGCTACGTAAAATGATTGAGGCTAAAAAATCGGCTACTGACATCCGCGCTGCTAAAGTTCAGATGATGGGAGATATCTACCGTATGCTGGCTCTTAACCTTGGTGAACCACCAACAGAGTTTACATGGCGATATAAAAACAAAGAGGGCGTTGTATCTGAGCTTAAGGAGTACACTCCACTTGGATTTGCTGCTGAGATGTTCCCAAATATCAATTACAACGACTACATTATGCTTATGAACGATCCTACAAGACCGTACTATAAAATGTATGAGATTGAGAATTATCGTAATGTATCTGAGGGTATAAACTGGAAATACATTAACCTTCCGAACGATGTTCTTAAGAACGTTGCAATGGAATCTATTAAAGCAAATGAGGCAATGTATGCAAGCTGCGATGTAGGAAAACAACTTAACAACTCTATTGGAGTAAGTGATATTAATAACTACGATTATGAGGCTGTATACGGAGTGAAATTCGGAATGGATAAAACAGCACGTATTCTTACACGTGAGAGTGGATCGTCACACGGAATGGCTCTTATAGCTGTTGATGTTGATAAGAACGAGAAACCAATTAAGTGGCAGTTTGAGAATAGCTGGGGTGCAAGTTCAGGACACAACGGATACCTTACATTCTCAGATAAGTGGTTTGATGAGTATATGTTCCGTCTTGTAGTACAGAAAAGATTCCTTCCTAAAAAGGTTCAGAAAGTACTTAAAGATAAGGTTGTAATGTTACCGCGTTGGGACTTTATGTACTAAGATATATCATAATCTGAAAGATATAAAAGGGAGCTGCCATTGGTTTGGCAGCTCCTTTTTTTACGCTTATATATTTCTATCATCAATAATAACTATATTCAGCAACGTATATAAACCTAAACAAGTATGAAACTTGCATGAATAATGATATTTACACATAAATGTGAGTTCCATCTGACAAATAAAAAAATTACAGGCATATGAAAAATACCCTAACCCTACTGCTGTTTTTAGCAGTGTCACTATCAGTTTACAGTAAAGGTGATAAAAGTGTACCACCAAACTACTCAGAAATTGAGAATAGTATAAAAGATGAAAACTCAGAGTTTTACTATCCTAAAATGCTAAAGAGATACATAAAAGGAGATACAACACTTAATCTTGATCACCTGAGACATCTATATTATGGTTTTCTGTTTCAGCCTGAGTATGATCCGGTATATAGGCATAAATATTTTGACTCTGTATGGATATATATGAAAAAAGATACCATAGTAAAATCTGATTGCGATCAGATAATAAAATTTACAACAAAATGTATAGAGTCAAATCCTTTTGATGTAATGCAGATGAAGATGATAAGAAAAGCATATAGTATTAAAGGAGATTCAGAAAAGATAGATTATTGGACAACCAGAATAGATGGAGTATTCAATGCAATTTTATCATCAGGAACAGGTAAAAACAGAGAAGAGGCGTATCATGCCACGTATTCATCGCACGAATATGAACTGATAAGATCGCTTAATCTATCCTTTACAGATCAGTGGCTGGTAGATGATAAGTATGAGTACTGGCAGATAAAACCAAATAAGCGTGATATTACAGAGTTGTACTTTAATGTAGAAAAAATGCTTGGGCACGATGATAATGTAATTGTAACATTTGAGTTTGATAATTAGGAATGGTACAAAAGTCTTTAGGAGCATAATAATAGCTGATAGGAGAGCTATTTTCTTGTCTGGAGAACATAAAACCTGTTTAGGAAAGTAGTAAACGTGTTTAGGAGTACTGTTTTCTCGTCTGGAGAGCACTAAACATGTTATGGAACATAAAATTACAGGTTTGTATATTGTTAAAGGTCATTTTTTACTAAAGTCTTAAAACTGATATAACTATTTTGTTGAAGCTGCGTATAGTAAGATTGTAACAAATTTAATACACAGATGTTTATGAAAAATAAATTACCTGTTGCTGAGCTTCAATACTTTGAGAAAGTACGAGTTTCACTTACAAATGCAAACAGTAATCCGGAGATAAAAGCAGCCTTTAATCAACTTAACTTTACCGAACAGCAATTTGCTGAAGGTAATAGTTTGTTAGATAAAGCTATAGAGGAGTACGAGACAAACAGAAACGAGCGGATAGAGACAAAACTGGTAAGAGGTGAGTATAATGCTTTGTATACTGAGTTCAGGAATCAGTTCCGTGAGCACAGAGATAAGGTGAGGATATTCTTTACCAAAAACCCGGAAGTAATACTTCAGTTAGGCGTTACAGGTAAACTGCCAACTAAACATGTTGATCTTTTTGAGAAGACAAAGCAGTTTTACTTTACAATACGTGAAAAATCGGATGTTCAGGATAAAGTATCGATGCTAAGAATAACACCCGATGTTGTTGATAACTGTATTGAGATGCGTGATAATCTTATGAAATTAAGATCTGATTATGAACGAGAAACTGGAGAAGATCAGGCTGCAATAAAGATTAAGGATCAGGCTGTATCAGACCTTAAAGAGTGGGTAGAGGATTTTGATAATATAGCGCGTGTAGCACTGTATCATGAACCTCAGTTACTTGAATCTATTGGAATATTTGTGAGAAGTTAAAGTTGTTCAGATAATATAATACATAGTTAACAGATGCTACAGGCATCTGTTTTTTTGTTGTTATATTTGGAGTAAATCTCGCTTTATGACAACAGATACTATCCAAAACTGTATAGATAATCAATTCGGCTACAATAGCAGACGTAACATATTCTGCGATAATAATGATACTGATTGGTTTACATCAGAAACTGAGCAGAGTATAACAGCTATCCGTAATGCAGGTTACTCTGCCAATATATCAGAAACTCTGGCTGATAGAGCTGTTAAACAGTTCTGTAAGGTTAACCAATACTACTCATTTAGTGGTGAAAATATACAGAAACTTATTGAAGTGTATGATAACCTGATTAGTAGTGTTTGTAATACAGAACTGCCAATAAGTACCATTGCCTTTAACCATAAGAGTAATCTTAAAACATGGTTAGCAGAATCAAATCCGTTTGCAACCAAATTATATGATAAAGAGCAATACACTATTCAGGAGGTTGCGTGTTATGAGTATAGTGCTTTGTTGCAGTTAGATGTACTTAACATAGATATAAACACAATTGCTGAACCAGTACTGGATATTGGATGTGGTGAGAGCGGAAATCTTGTTAACTATCTGCGAAAATGCGGCATTGAAGCATACGGAATAGACAGACTTGTGAACAATTGTGAATATCTGACTGGTGCCAATTGGTTTGAGTATGATATATCTGTTGGTAAATGGGGTACGGTTGTCAGTAACCTTGGGTTCTCTAATCACTTCAAACATCATCATCTGCGTAGCGATGGCGATTTTACCGGATATGCGCGCAGATATATGGATATATTACGATCGCTTAAACCCGGCGGAAGTTTCTGTTATGCACCCGATCTGCCATTTATAGAGATCTATCTGGACAGATCAGAATACCATATTGAGCGCAAAGATGTAACCGGAAAGGAGTTTAAATCGGTAAAAATTACAAGATTAAGATAGATTGATTATTGAATATGTGGGTTACTGCATATAATCGTTTAAAGGAAAACTTAAATAGATGAAGAGACTAAACTTATTACTACTTGTACTGTTTGTTGGCTGTGCATACGGACAGAAGAAGATTCTGTTTTTAGGTAATAGCTACACATATGTGCAGGATATACCGGGTACATTAAAGAGTATGGCCACAGCATCCGGACACACAATTACAACTGAGCAGAATACTCCCGGAGGATATCAGCTAAATCAGCACTACTATAACGAGACCTCAAAAAACCTGATTAACAAACAGGAGTGGGATCATGTAGTATTGCAGGAGCAGAGCGTTATGCCAGTATTGTCCTTTACAACATTTAAATGGGGTGTTGAGAAGCTTAATGAGCTTATTAGAGAGAATAATCCGTGTGTAAATAATACAATACTATATCAGACATGGGGGCGTAAGAATCCTCTTGATTGGGATTTCTTAAACGGTGAGTTTGCTACCTATGCCGATATGCAGGATGGTATATCTAATGCATATAACAATGTTGGCAGATGGAATGGTACAGAGGTTGCTCCTGTGGGTGAGGCATGGCGCAAGGTGCGTGCTGATGGCGATAGAATAAACCTGTATAGTGGCGATGGCAGTCATCAGAGTTTTGCAGGAACATATCTTGCAGCATGTGTATTTTATGCTGTACTGTTTGATGAAAGTCCGGTAGGAAATACATATACCGGGGCACTATCAGAAGCCGATGCCGGATATCTGCAACAGAAGGCTTATGAAACCTATCAGGAGTATGTAACAAAAGGGCTAATACATACAAAACCCGAACAGGAGAATTTGGGGTTTGATATTGATATATATAACCTTGTATATTCTGAGAAGGAGACAGATTGTTGTAAATTGTTAGAGGGTAAAGAGGCAAACTTTATGTTGCTTCTTAAAGGAGGTCATCCAACAGGAGATATTGATATATCTTATACAGTAAAGCAAAATAATAAAGTAATTGCTAATGGTGTTCATATTGTAAATATGGATAAGGACAACTGTAAAAAACAATACAAGAAGGTGTATATAAACATTCCACTGAAAGATCTTAAGGAGGGTGAGTATAGCTTGTTTATTGAGGCCGATACAGATTCTGATATTAATCCTGAAAATAATAGTATTGAATATAAAGGAGAGAAGCCATCAGCAGAGAGTGTTGTCTCAAATAATTTTACGGAAGGAACCAATAGTTATAATCAGGATTTTGAAACACTGGATAATAGTACAGACCTTATAGAGTGGGAGAAGAGCACATTCTCTATTTTGAGTATAGAGACAGGTGATGATTATCTTGCTAATTCAGGAAACAGTGCAGCACTTGTATATTATGTTCATAGTAATGTTGGTACATTGTCTAGTACATGTATGAAGTTTAGAGCAGATACCGAATATGAGGTTGGTTACCATTATAGAGTACTTAAAGATCATGAAGCCAGCTATAAATTTACTGTTAATAACGGAGATTGTTTTTCTGATGATTCATCGCCAATGGGACTGTTTGAGAAGGTTACAAATACAGCATATAGTAAGTTTGTAAAGAGGTTCAGTTTTACTAAAGATACAATTGTAAAGTTTAACTGGGTTGTATATAAAGGTAAGAACAGTGTAGCAGCCATTCAGATAGATGATTTTTATGTTAGAAAGATAGAAGAGCCAGATACTCCGGAACCAAAAATATATATAGACAAACACACAGCTTGCGATAGTTTTATTTGGATAGATGGCAATACTTATACAGATAGTAACAGTAGTGCAGAGTTTACACTTAAGGATATTGCCGGAAGAGACTCTGTTGTGAGGCTTAACCTTACAATAAAAAAGAGTACATATGGTGTAGATAATCAACGAGCCTGTGCAGAGTTCAGGTGGATTGATGGTGTTACATATACAGAGAGTAATAATAGTGCAAAATATACGCTGGTAAACAGTGTTGGTTGCGACTCAATTGTATCACTCAATCTTATAATTGATAATGCAGATAGTAGTGTTATGAATAATAACGGAACTTTTATAGCAAATCAGGATAATGCCACATATCAGTGGATAGATTGTAACAATGGAGATAATCCTATATCAGGAGCAACAGGCAGAGAGTTTAAACCAACAATAACAGGAAGATATGCTGTTCAGATTAGCAAAGGCGTGTGTAAGGTAGTGTCTGATTGTGTAGAGTTTAAAGAGTTATCAACAGCTGTTAATTCTTTAGGTAATGAGATGTATTTATATCCAAACCCAACAGAAGAAACTGTTAATATAGTCCTTAAACAGGCAGAGGATGTTGTGATTAATCAGCGCGATATGTCGGGCAGATTGATAGCTACATATATATCAAAAGATAAAAGAATTGTCTCTGTTAACCTGAAAGGTAATAGTGGGATGTATCTGCTTGAGATTATTGGTAGTAATACCTATATTGTTAAAGTTGTAAAGGAGAGATAAATAGTCTGTCCATATCAAACTCCTGATTCACAATTCCTGTTGAATATTCATTAATGTTAAGTCCGAAGGTTGTAATAATAGTCAGGCTTATAGCCTTTCGGGTTTTCGTTTCTGCTCTAAAAGCTGATATTTTGTCTCTTAGCTCTTGTGCATATTTTTTGTCGATAGTAAATTTGTTTATGGAGAACTTCACCTCACATAAATTAACAATATTGTCTCTTCTGTCTATTATGAGATCTACTTGCACACCATTTTCAAGGGTTGCAGATCGCCATGAAGATACAGACGATTGTATGCCGGATATCCCCAGAGCATATTTTATCTGTTCTGTATGATACATGCATACCTGCTCAAAAGCATAGCCACTCCATGCTCTGTATTTAGGGCTATCTATCATTGTCAACCAACTGTTACTGTCGTCCGGATCAGTATCTTTTATAAATTTATGATAGAAATGGCTATAGAAATCAATAAGTTGATATAGACTGTTTCTCCTCTTCTTTCCAAAAGGTGTATACTTTCTTATAAAACCAGATTCTTCAAGCTCTTCTAGTAATCTGGTTGTACTCCCTGCATTTGTAAGATCTGTCTGGCTAACAATTTCGTCTCTGGTTAATCCTTTAGACTTTTTTGCGAGAGCATTAACAACATTTATATGTTTTTCGTAATTGCTAAATAACGACCTGAACAGGTTTTTGAACTCAGTGCGTAGTATACCATTTTTGCTGAAACATATTTCGTTAATGTTTTGCATTGCACTAAGTTTACTATCTAC
>DKJY01000052.1 GCA_002454955.1 Bacteroidales bacterium UBA6680 | reverse complement strand
ACAATGGTTAACTGGTGTCCTGCACTGGGTACAGTACTTGCCAACGATGAGGTTAAAGAGGGACTTTCTGTTCGCGGAGGTCATCCTGTTGAGCAGAAGAAGATGCGTCAGTGGTCGTTAAGAGTATCGGCATATGCAGAGCGATTACTTAGCGATCTTGAAAGATTAGAGTGGAGTGACGCTATTAAAGAGATTCAGCGTAATTGGATTGGAAAATCGCAAGGGGCTGAGGTTACTTTTGATATTAAAGATAACGATGTTAAACTGGAGGTGTTTACTACACGTCCGGATACTATATATGGTGTAAGCTTTATGGTTCTTGCACCTGAGAGCGATTATGTGGCTCAGATAACTACAGCAGAGCAACGTGAGGCTGTTGAGGCTTATGTAGAAGAGACAAAGAAGCGCACTGAGCGTGAGCGTATGACTGAGGTAAAACGTATTACAGGCGTATTTACAGGATCATATGCAGTACATCCATTTACCGGAGAATCTATTCCTGTATGGATAAGCGAATATGTTCTTGCTGGTTATGGTACTGGCGCTGTAATGGCTGTACCAGCTCACGATAGCAGAGATTTTGCTTTTGCCCGCCACTTTAACCTGCCAATTACTCAGGTTATTGTTAACCCTGAACATGGTGAGTCTGATCCTGCAACATGGGAAGATAGCTACGATTCAAAAGAGGGTAAGTGCATTAACTCAGATATCCTGAATGGATTAGATGTTAAGGATGCTATAGATAAGATAATTGGAGAGATTGAGAACAAAGGTATTGGTAGCAGAAAGATAAATTACCGTCTGCGCGATGCAATATTTAGTCGTCAGAGATATTGGGGAGAGCCTTTTCCTATATACTTTAAAGATGGTATGCCATACCCTGTTGATATGGATAAATTGCCACTTCAGTTACCGGAGATTGACAAATATCTTCCTACTGAGGATGGTCAGCCGCCATTAGGACGCGCACAAGGTTGGTGTACAGAAGAGGGCTATCCGTATGAGTTATCAACAATGCCAGGTTTTGCAGGATCAAGTGCATACTACCTGCGCTATATGGATCCAAAGAACAACGATGCTCTTGTTGGTAAAGATGCTAATGAGTACTGGGAGAATGTAGACCTTTATATTGGAGGTACTGAGCATGCCACTGGTCACCTTATATATTCACGTTTCTGGAACAAGGTTCTGTTTGATCTTGGCGATGTTGTTCTTGACGAACCTTTCAAGAAGCTTATTAACCAGGGAATGATTCAGGGACGCTCTAACTTTGTTTACAGAGTTAAAGGAACAAACAAGTTTGTTTCGCTGAATCTGAAAGACGATTATGAGGTTACTGATATTCACGTTGATGTAAACATTGTAAAGAACGATACTCTTGATGTAGAAGCATTCAGAAACTGGATGCCTGAGTATGCCAATGCAGAGTTTATTCTTGAAGATGATGGCAAGTACCACTGCGGATGGGCTATTGAGAAGATGAGTAAGAGTATGTTTAATGTTGTTAACCCTGATGATATTGTTGACCAGTATGGTGCTGACACATTAAGAATGTATGAAATGTTCCTTGGACCATTAGAGCAGAGTAAACCGTGGGATACTAATGGTATTGATGGTGTATTTAAGTTCTTCAGAAAGCTTTGGAAACTGTATCACGATAATGATAATAATCTGTCTATCTCTGATGAAGCTCCTACAAAGGATGAACTTAAAGCTCTTCATAAAACAATTAAGAAGGCAAAAGAGGATATTGAGAACTTCTCTTTTAACACATCGGTTAGTACATTCATGATTTGTGTAAATGAGCTTGGAAAGTTAAAATGTAACAAACGTGCAATACTTAACGATCTGGCAATAATTATATCACCATATGCTCCTCATATTGCAGAAGAGCTATGGCATCTGTTGGGTAACCAAACAAGTGTTGTTACAGCAACATTCCCTGAGGTTGACGAGAGTGTACTTGTTGAGAACAGTGTACTTTATCCGGTTTCGTTTAACGGGAAAATGAGGTTTAAGATTGAGGTACCTGCCGATATGAAACCTAAGGATGTTGAGAGTACGGTACTGAATGATGAACGCTCTGAAAAATGGTTAGACGGTAAAACACCTAAAAAGATCATTGTTGTACCGGGCAGAATTGTTAATATAGTATTATAAGAGATATAACAATAATATTAACAAAGGCCGCCCAAAACAGGCGGCCTTTTGTTTTTCCAGAAACATTTTTAAACCTGTTAACCCTTTAAAACTATTTAACCGGGATATCAATTATTAAATAACTTTATAGATAGTAATTAACTATACAGGTATTAATTCTGTTTCGCACTTATTTTAATTAATAATTATTTACATTTTTAATTATTCGGTAATGAATAACTTGGCTAAAACAATTAAGGAGTACTCAATAATTACATTGGGTTTGTTCATCTTTACATTAGGATGGTCAGCATTTCTTATTCCTTCAGGTATTGCTGGAGGTGGAGTGAGTGGTATTGGTGCTATAATATATTTTGCCACTAATCAGGCAATACCTGTTGCCGCCAGTTACTTTGTAATAAACTTTGGTCTTTTACTTATTGCGCTAAAGGTTCTGGGCAAAGGGTTTGGCATAAAAACGATATATGCTATTGCTATGTCGTCGTTATTTTTCTGGTTATTTGAACAGTTTATAACTGTTCCGGTAGTAAAAGAGAAGTTCATGGCTGCTATTATTGGTGGTGTAATGGGCGGTGTTGGTGTTGGAGTAACCTTTAGTCAGGGAGGAAGCACAGGCGGAACCGATGTTATTGCTCTTATGATAAATAAGTATCGCAATATAAGTCCGGGTCGACTCATTATGTATATCGACCTTATAATAATATCATCGTCGTTCTTTGTATGGAACAACCTAGAGATAGTTGATCGTTTTGAACTAATTGTTTATGGATATGTGGTAATGGCCGTAACTGCATATGCTATTGATCTTGTTATTTCGGGTGTAAGTCAATCGTTACAGATATTTATATTCTCAGATAAACATGAATTAATATCAAAACGCATTGCTGAAGAGGCACAGCGTGGTATTACAATTATAGATGGTAAAGGGTGGCACAGTAAAGCTCATCAGACAATCCTGATGGTTATGATACGTAAATCGGAATCGAGTCATTTATACAGAATTGTTAAAGAAGAAGATCCTAATGCATTTATGTCTGTTAGCAGTGTAATGGGAGTTTACGGTAAAGGTTTTGATTCAATAAGCCGCAAATAAACCATTAAACTTCTGTTATGCAGCTTTTTAATTACTAAATAGTCTGTTTCTAACAACTACTCTATTTAAAAATATACAGATCCTTGTCTTTGCCAAAAAAAGATCAAAGACAAGGATACTTAAAGTTTTCTTGCTAACTGTAAGTAGATTTTATATACATTTTTTCTTAGTTTTGTTATCTACAATTTTATTAACAGGATAAAACAAAGGAGAAGAGGCTGATGAGTATAAAAAAAATCGCAGGCATTTTTATTGGTGTAGTGTGTTTAGGTTTGGCAGTATGGTACTTTATAGACAAGGGTACTTTTAAAGAGCATAAAATTAAAGTTACAACAACCGATTCACTTGAGATCTCAAAAAATATAATTGAAAAACCATACACTCCGCTGCCTGTTGCTGACTCATTCAGGATAGAGACTAAAAAAATTAAGTGGGGACAGAATCTTGCCTACATTCTTCATAAGAAAACAAACCTTAACAACACAGATGTAAACAGACTTATTAACAACACAAGTGAGGTGTTTGACTTAAGAAAGATTAAAGCCGGAGCAAAGTATAAACTATATTTTGACCGTAACGACTCTGCTAAATATCTTGTTTACAACCACTCAAAAATTGATTTTCTTATCTACAATCTCGACTCAGTAAATGTTAAACTCTATAGTAAGCCAATACGTACTGAACGTCAGAAACGTTCCGGTAAGATAGAATCGTCATTATGGAATGCTATGGTACACAACAACATTAATCCTGTTGTAGCCGGAGAACTATCTGATATATATGCCTGGACAATAGACTTCTTTGGTCTGCAAAAAGGAGATAAATTCACAGTAATATACGACGAAGAATTTGCTGATAGCACATCTATTGGTGTTAGTAAAGTGTATGGTGCTGTATTTGAACATAACGGCGAGAAACATTTTGCAATAAACTTTGAGCAGGATAGCACAGAGAGTTTTTGGGACGAGAAAGGTAATAGCCTGAGAAAAGCCTTCCTTAAATCTCCACTTAAATTTTCACGAGTAAGCTCAAAGTTCTCACGTCGTCGTTTTCATCCAATTCTTAAGATATATCGCCCACATAGCGGAGTAGATTATGCTGCACCAACCGGAACACCTGTTTATAGTATTGGCGACGGAAAGGTTATTACTAAAAGATATAGTAAATCTGCAGGATACTATGTCAAAATAAAACACAACAGTGTATATATAACTCAGTACAATCACTTCTCTAAATTTGCAAAGGGAATAAAGGTTGGACAACGTGTAAAACAAGGACAGATAATTGGTTATGTTGGTGCTACAGGATATGCAACTGGTCCGCATCTAGATTTCAGAATATTTAAATCAGGAAAAGCTATAGATCCGCTTAAAGTAAAAGCGCCTCCTGTTAAACCTATAAAAGAGACCTATCAGGAAGCGTTTAATACTAAAAAAGATAAAATTATTAATGAGTTAGATGAAACTGTATCGGCATCATTATCATGAATCTGATTCTGAATCTGATTCTGAGTCATCATCATCATAACTTAGTCCCGGTACAAGTATTCTCTCAATAGTACGAGGAAAGAACCGGTATTCTAAAGTATGGACAGCAGCTGCAATATCTTCGGGAGTGTAGCTGCTTTCTATTTCTACCTCCTTCTGTAAAATTACATCGCCTTTATCGTACTCTTTATTCACATAATGAATAGTAATACCTGTTTTATCATCTCCATTCTCTTTTACAGCCTTGTGCACATTCATTCCGTACATTCCTTTACCACCATATTTTGGTAAAAGTGCAGGATGAATATTAATAATACTGTTTTCATACTTATCTATAAGATATTCTGGAACAAGCCATAAAAATCCGGCCAAAACAATAAAATCTATTTCTCTGTCGAGAAGAAAATCAAGAACTTTCTCTGATTTATAGAAGTCATCTTTATCAAAAATAACGCAATCAACCCCCCATTGTGCAGCACGTTCAACAACATAAGCATTTGGATTATTGGTTAATACGCTATCCACATATACATCTCTACTACTGATAAAATACGACATAATATTCTCTACATTGGTTCCTGATCCGGAAGCAAACAGTGCTATTTTCTTCATTTCGTGTATATTGTAAATATGTTCATAATACAAAAATGGATAAAAAACCAAAAAAACGATCATAAAACAGGTATAAAGAGTAAAAAAAATTATTTTTGCAGTCGGGAAATCATTTTTTCTTTGTTTTTAAGGAAGTAATGTATTTCTTTGCAGAGTTAATTTTAGTACTAATTAAAATTTTAAGTTATGTCTGATATTTCAACAAGAGTTAAAGGAATCATTGTTGACAAATTAGGAGTTGATGAGAACGAAGTTACTTCAGAAGCTAGCTTCACTAACGATCTAGGTGCTGATTCACTAGACACTGTTGAGCTAATCATGGAGTTTGAAAAAGAGTTCAACATCAGTATTCCAGACGATCAAGCTGAGAACATTGGAACTGTTGCTGATGCAGTTAAATATATTGAAGAGAACGCGAAGTAATTTTCAATAAGAAAAAATAATTTCGAAAACCTCACATTACACTATATGGAGTTAAAACGAGTAGTAGTTACAGGTATTGGAGCAATTACACCTATAGGGAATGACGCAAATGAATTTTGGGAAAATCTCGTTAAAGGTGAATCTGGATGTGATATGATATCTCACTTCGATGCTTCAAAGTTTAAAACCAAATTTGCGTGCGAGGTTAAGAATTTCGATTCGAAAGATCACTTCGACAGAAAAGAAGCAAAGACATTGGATCTTTATGCTCAATTCGCTATTGTTGCTGCCAAAGAGGCAGTTGAAGATGCTAATTTTGATTTTGAATCGTTAGATCTTGACAAAACAGGAGTTGTTTGGGCATCCGGAATCGGTGGTATTGGAACTTTTATGGAGGAGGTTAGATCTTTTGTTTCAGGAGATGGAACACCTCGTTTCTCTCCTTTCTTTATTCCAAAAATGATTTCGGATATTGCTGCTGGACATATTTCTATGAAGTATGGTTTCCGCGGGCCTAATTTCGGAACTGTTTCTGCTTGCGCGTCATCAACGAATGCTTTGATTGATGCATTTAATTATATTCGTTTAGGAAAAGCTAACGCATTTGTTGTTGGTGGATCTGAAGCTTCTGTTACAGAAGCTGGTGTTGGTGGATTTAACGCTATGCGTGCACTTTCTACTAATAACGACGAGTATAAAACTGCTTCGCGTCCGTTTGACGCATCCAGAGATGGATTTGTGATGGGCGAAGGAGCCGGAGCAATTATCCTGGAAGAATATGAACATGCTGTAAAGCGTGGAGCTACAATATATGCCGAGATGGCTGGTGGCGGAATGTCTGCTGATGCTCATCACCTGACTGCACCGCATCCTGAGGGATTAGGAGCAATGAATGTGATGAAGAATGCATTAGAAGATGCTGAGCTTAAGCCAGAAGATATCGACTATATTAATGTTCACGGTACAGCTACTCCTCTTGGCGATATAGCTGAGCTAAAAGGTATTAAGGGAGTTTTTGGAGATCATGCATACGACATGAATGTAAGTTCAACAAAATCTATGACCGGACACCTTCTAGGAGCTGCAGGTGCTGTTGAAGCATTGGCAGTTATTCTTTCTGTAAAAAATGACGTGGTGCCTCCAACGGCTAACCATAAAAATCCAGATCCAAATATCGACGAAAAATTCAATCTTACTTTACATAAAGCTCAAAAGCGTGAAGTACGTGCGGGTTTAAGTAATACATTTGGCTTTGGAGGTCATAATGCTTCAGTTATTTTCAAAAAATTCGCTGAGTAAAGTTGAAAGTAATTAAATACTTACAGCATAAAATAAAACTTCTTTTCGTAAAAGAAAAGGAGTTTTATTTGTTTTTAAAAAAGTCAATAGGCGTCACTCCTTACAGGATGTCTGTATACAGGTCTGCCCTTACACATAAATCTGCATCGCAGCAGCAACGTAAAGGTTCTTCATCAAACAACGAACGCTTAGAGTTTCTCGGCGACGCTATTCTTGACGCAGTTATTGGTGAATATCTTTATGAGAAGTTTCCTGACCAGCAAGAGGGTTTTCTATCTAAAGTACGATCAAAAATAGTGAGTCGCGACAGCCTTAACCAATTGGCTTGCGATCTTGATATTGATAAGTTTGTTATGTCGCAGACAAATCATAACAAAACAAAAAAGAACCTGTACGGAAATGCTTTTGAAGCATTGGTAGGAGCTATATTTCTTGATCATGGATACAATTACACCTATAGATGGTTTACCAAAAGAATAATGCATAACTTTATTAATCTAAGAAAGTTATTGCTTACCGAATCTGACTTTAAGAGTCGTCTTATTGAGTGGGGACAGAAGGTTAAAACAAAGGTTGTTTTTGATACCTTTGAATCAACCGATTTAAGATCAAAAAGAACCGTATTTATATCGTACCTGCACTTTGACAATGAATTTAAAGTTAACGGATACGGAAACTCGAAAAAAGAGGCTGAACAGGACGCAGCCAAGAATATCTTCCCGGAGGTTTTTCCCGAAAAAAATATTTAATATCTTGTAGAGATATAACAATATTTTGAAACAGACAGTATACAAACTAAATAATGCAGCTACTGATATTAAATATATTGGTCTGATTGCCGATTATACAATGTATAAATTAGCCTGGCAGTACAATAAACTATTTGGCTGGGAACTACATATTGACGATTCAGAATTACCATCATCAAATGCTCTATCTGGTATTAACAGATTAGTATCTGTAACCGATAACAATAGCACAATCATATATATATTTGAGAATACCATTAACGGAAAAACGGCAATTCCTAAGTTAAAACACTTCTCACATATTGTTGCAATTAACAGTTCCTGCGGCAATATAAACAGTACTGTTTCTAGGTTCAAAAATATTAAAGGAGTCAGATTATCTGCTGAGATATCAGGTAGCGACATTCCTGATGAGATATTAGAGATTATTAACTCTGAATGTTAACAGACTACTATTAAAAAGTAATCTGACAATAGTCAACTATATACAAAAAAGAAGAGTTGCCTCCCGACAACTCTTAGTTCTTTACTTACCCTAAATTAACTATGAAAAAAACACAATTTCTTTTTTTTACTTTTATTATTTTGCTTTGATGTAAAAGTATTGCTTATTACAGTTAAGCACATTTAATGAAAGTTAAAGTATGTTAACCCTTAACGAATATTGAATAAGTGGTTTAAATTTGTACTTAACATCTGTTGTGCAGCGAGATTTTTACATCTCATTATTAATTTAATAAGAGCATAGAGGCGGAGGATATTTACAATATGAATAATAAAGTACTACAATTTGTTATATTTCTGATAAGTGCAGCATCAATCATTCTAATTCTGTTTCAATCGTTATGGATAAACCAGTCGTTTGGAATTAAGAAATTACAGTTTGATAAAGATGTTCATAATGCATTGCATGAGGTTAATGAAGTAATAGAGCATCAGGAAATTCTTAAGCACTCTCTAGATCATATAGGTCCGGTGACAACCAACTCTTATGATTTTATGGGAACACAATCGGTAACACTTGAGAAAGGGAGCAATGTAATTAAAACCAGACAGTATAAACAACGCTTCTTTAAGCTAAAAGACCTTGACTCATTAAAGATTCCAAGATTAAGTGCATATTTGGGTGTTGATACTATTACTGTAAATAATGGTAAACTGGGTTTTGGTAACGATAAGAGAGATGATAAAAAAAGAATATTCAACGATCTTTTACCAGTCTCTAAAAAGTTGTCTAACAAAACCATTATGGTTGAGCAGGTAGTAAACAAACTAATAAGGGTTGAGATTGACATAGAAGATAGAATAAGCAAACCATATCTTGACTCGATAATTAGAAGCCGGCTTTTACTTAACGGGATAAATACAAAGTTTGTTTATCGTGTTTTTAACAATAAAGGTGTTGATATATTTAGAACTATTGATGCCGATAACTACAATTACGACAATGAGTACAGCATTAGGCTATTTCCTAATGATATTCTGTCTAAACCAAGTTATCTGCACCTGTCGTTTCCATCAAGAAGCAGTTTTCTGTTAAATTCATTGTGGCCACTATTAACAGCCAGTATTGTTCTTACAATAATTATTATATCAACATTCTATTATACACTAAGAATAATATTCAGGCAAAAGAAGTTGTCTGAGATAAAAAACGACTTTGTTAATAATATGACGCATGAGTTAAAAACACCAATTGCAACAATATCATTAGCATCGCAAATGCTTAGCGACAAATCTATACCAGAAGAGGCAAAAAACTACACAAGTATTGGCGATATTATTAATAAAGAGAGCAAACGTTTGGGATTTCAGGTAGAAAAGGTTTTACAGATGGCGGTTTTTGATAAAGGAGAGATAAAACTTAAACGCAAAGATGTTGATGTAAACAATATTATTAATAACATTGTTAGGAATACGCAACTAATAATTGAAAAAGCAGATGGCGAACTAAATGTAAACTTGAATGCTAAAGAAACAATTGTTAACTTAGATGAGGTACACTTTACGAATATTATATCTAATCTTTTAGATAATGCAGTGAAATATTCTAAAGAAAAACCCGTTATTGAACTGAGCACTCGTAACAATAAAGAAGGTATATTTATTACTATTAAAGATAACGGTATTGGTATAAAAAGAGATGATCTGAGACGAATATTTGATCAGTTCTACAGAGTGTCGACAGGAAACAGACACGATGTAAAAGGTTTTGGTCTGGGGTTAAGTTATGTAAAGAAAATGGTAGAATTTCACAAAGGAACAATTAATGTTGAAAGTGAGATAAACCATGGCACATCTTTTGAGCTATTTTTTCCGTTCCGTTTGAAAAATTAATAACCATGAGTATAAAAAATTTAAAAGTACTATTAGCCGAAGATGACGAAAGTCTTGGAATGCTGCTTTTTGAGTATCTAAAAGCAAAAGGTTTGGATGTTGAGCACGTAAAAGATGGCGTTGCAGCCTTTAATGCATTCAAGAAGTCGACATTTGATATCTGCATCTTTGATGTTATGATGCCAAAGGAGGATGGGTTTACACTGGCAAAAAGAATAAGAGCCACAGATAAATCTACTCCTATTATCTTCTTAACAGCTAAGTCGCTAAAAGAGGATATAATTGAAGGATTCCTTATTGGAGCTGACGACTATATGACAAAGCCTTTCAGTATGGAGGAGCTACTGTTAAGAATTGACGCTATTATGCGCCGTGTGAAAACAGGAAACAATAACGAAGATGTTGAGTTTTTTGATATTGGTAAATACAGTTTTGACGTAAAGAAACAGGTTATTACAATTAATGAGAAAACTCAAAAACTTACTACAAAAGAGTCTGAATTACTCAGATTACTTTGTATAAATATGAATGGCCTGCTTGAAAGAAATTATGCTCTTGAAAATATCTGGCAAGAGGATAGTTATTTTAATGCAAGAAGTATGGATGTGTATATAACAAAACTGCGAAAATATTTAAAAGAAGATCCGCAGATTGAAATAATTAATATTCACGGTAAAGGGTTTAAATTGGTTGTGCCATAATTGTCCGTGATTTAATATCCTATTTGTTATTTTAATATTTTTATGGTAAAATTACGGTTGTTAATCCTACACAACGCCATATTTATAATTTTTTGGATTACAAATAGTTGTATGATTAATTGTTTATGAATTATTTTTTACAAATCAGTTGATATTGCGTATGAGCCTCTTTAATCTGTTTTTTAAGATCCCTTCAACCTACAAAGTTGAGAAGCAAAAAAGAAACCTTGAACAATCGTACAAGGAATTCATAGAGTTTAAAGACTCTGACGAACTTGCGCGTTACTATGAAATAGATAGTTATGTAAAGTCTGATGAGTTTAAACAGCGTAAACATGAGATAGAGAACAAGAGTTTCTCTGACACAGAAGAGAGTCATAAACTTGCCAGATATAAAGAGTTAAAAAAGGATAAGCGAATAACTCTGTATTACAATTTTGAAGCTTCCGGACTACCTAAGCTAATTGACGAAATAGAAGCTTCTGGTAAAGCTGAGAGATATCAAGAACTTTGGAAAATTGTTGATTCTAAAGAGTTTATTACGAAAAGTCAAAACGATAATTTTAAGAATACACCAGAATATAAAGTTAAACTTGAATTTGATGTTCTTGCTAATGATAAAAACTTTAAGAAATATCTTGAGGCAAGAGATTCAGACGATTATAGCTCATACAGAGAGATATCTAAAAGCGATCTTTTAGTAGAGTTTAAAGAGCTTGAGGAGTTTGTTCACTCAGAAGGCTTTCTGAACTTTAAAGCTCTTATGGAGGGTAGTAAAAAGAAGAGATATATCAACTCTGATGAGTTCAAATTAGTTGAAGAACTAAACGGGTTAAAGAGATCTGAGAAGATTATCAGTCACCTTAAGTTAAAAGAGAAGAACCATTTTAATCTGGTTGAGAATTGGGATCTTATTTTTGAAGATGATTTCAAAAGTAATAATCTGAACCATGATAAATGGATTACAAGGCATTTCTGGGGAGAGACTGTTCTTAACGATAACTATTCAGTATTCGGAGATCAGCACTGCTATAAAGATGAAAATGTATCGGTAACTAACGGAAATCTTAGAATTGTAACAAAAGCAGATAACTGTCAGGGTAAGATATGGGATCCTAAACTTGGTTTCATAACAAAGAACTTTAAATATTCATCAGGTATTGTAAATACTGGTAGCTCATTTCGCCAGAAATACGGAAAATTCGAAGCTAAGATAAAGATTAACAATCCTAAAGCTATTACAAATGCCTTCTGGATGCTATCAAACAAATCACACCCTCATATAAACATTATGAACACTATAAAAGGGTGTATTGAGATGGGCGTTCTGACAAAAGAGGGAGAAAAGTTTATAAAGAATATTGCCAAAAAGAAGGCCGGCAGATTTGCTAATGATTTCTATATCTATACCCTTGAGTGGACTCCTAAAAAACTGATATGGTATATTAATGATGTTGTTATTAAGGAGATTACCAATAATATACCAGATGAAGAGATGTATATTGCTCTTAGCTCAGGTATTAATACAAATATAAACGGATCTGTACTACCAGTTATTATGGAAGTAGACTGGGTTAGATGTTACGAACTTAAGGATTAGCAAAACCATTAAAAGCGGTTACATTTAGTATAACCTTTTTATCATCATAATAGGTCATGGAAGAGTCAAAATTCCATGACCATTTTTTTTGCTCTTTATATTCTCTGATATCAGCATACAGTGTTGGCTTTACACCCAAAAGCTCATCTTCGTCAGAGTACCACTCCTCTTCAACATCGGTAATAACAGTATGATTATAATCAGATAGAAACTCAAGATGTCTCTCCTGAATCATCTTTCTCAGCTTTATTAACTGCTTATCAGATTTTACTCCTTTCTGCTTAAGATAATCTATCAGCAATATATCTAACTGATTAAGAATATTAAGCGATACTATACAGTCTGCTTTATAGTCAATTGTAAATTTACAAGACGACAGATACGATACAATATTAAAAAGATCTGATTTAAGCTGCGATCGCTTTAGCTTGAAACACTTTTCTATCATACCACCTGTAATATCGCCGCACACAAGTTCTATATTACTATGCTTTGCTGCAAGACTCTTAACATGTTTCGGATGTTTTATATCATAGAGCACAACCCTGTTAAACCTATTTACAATTTCGTCAACAGGAAAATCCAACAGCCATCCGCTTCCTAAAACAACAATAGTCCCTTTTTTATCTTCAACACTATTAATAATAAATTGCTTTGTATTTTCAAGATGAGAGTCCCACCTACCCTTCTCTCGTTTATAACGTCTGTAAATTCCTCCAAAATCTGTAAGGTAATTCATCCTGTATAACATATAGGTGTTGTAGATACTCATAGGTTTAATCTGATTTTTTATTGACATATATAACCGGTACACACTGTTTAATAATTTTACATAATACACTTCTGATACCGGTTTAATAAACTATTACTTGTTTATGATACGAATATAACAATTTATATTTCGGGGTTAATAGTAGGTTACTATTAACCCCGAAATATTAATCAGATAATGTATTACTACATAAGTGTAGACTTATTAAATGCTTTAAGCAGAATATCATTTCCCTCTATTCCAATAAGAAGAAAAACATCACCAATCTCTAATACATCAGTTAGTTGTGGCATATCTTTAACTAGTTTCTTGTTCTTTAGTACTTTTGAGTAGAAATCAGATTCCCAACCAATAAATGACTCGTCGCTGTTTATATCTCTCATCTTAAAGTTTGGGTCTATCCTAACAACCATTGCTTTACTCTCAATAGTTGTCATCTTACCTACTCCCTCTACTCCCGGCTTATCCTTATGCTGTGTTCCATTACCAAATATAAGTATCTCGCCATTTACATTAACTACAGTCCTTCCATCGTCATTCTGCATATAGTATTGAGAATCTTCTCCAAACCATCCACTCTCCAGATAACCTATACCAATCTTCCATGTACTGTTTTCTCCTGATTTATAGCTGAAACTACCATCGCCTTCGGTTTTCATAATAAACATCTCAACAGCACGATTCTCGCCATGACACACCTGATAGTAAGGATACGGAAAATACCACTTTGTTACAGTTATTCCTGTAAATATATAGCCTCCGTTATACTCTGCCACTCCGCGCAATAATTTTGCTCCTTTATATCTCTTCTCCCACTGCTTTGTTAAACTATTATCATATTTAATAGCTGCGGCATCATTAGATATTCTTCCAAGCATAATATACCCATCGCTAACTTTTACTGTTCTGTACTTATAAAAGCTACGAGTTATCTCAAAAGGCTCTGCTCCTGTTTTGCTATTATCTGTTAAGTTAAATAGTAGTTTATCAACATCAGATCCGAACTGACCGCTCTCTCTTATAACATGCAAAACATCGCCGTTGAGTGCAATATCAAATACCCTCTGATCATCGTCTTGCTCCTCTTTATGTTGCCACACTACATCACCAGAGGCATTAATTCTGTAAAGAACAATATCTGAACTCCCAACTAATGATCCTAATCCTGTCTGTACAAATTCAACACAGGTTTGCCCTGCAATAATCAAATCTCCTTTATAAGCTACAGCAGCAACTGCAATATCAGATTCGGCAGTACCAAAACATTTTGTCCAACCCGTTGTGCCATCCAGATTTACCTTTGTTACAAGAATATCCCGATAACCTCCATTGTAATCTTCATAATCGTTCTCTTTTTTACTCTTATTTGTAGTTACAGCAACCACATAAAGAGCATTATCGGTTTTTACAACATCAACAAAACTCTCGTCCTGTCCTTTACCAATTCTCTGTTTAAAACCCTCTGATAAACTTGTTCCTTCATCAGAACCTGATGAATTGTCTTTTTTACACGAATAAGACACAATACACAAAAGCGCAAGAAAAAAATAGATCTTTCTCATCTCAATTAATTGTTTAAGTAAATAAATATTAATTCATCTGCACGTGCTTAACTATATAAAATAGCAGTATCGCACATATACAGATGTGTATTGTGGAATGTGAATTAGGTGCTGTAAATATAATTAATAATCCGATTATACAACAATGCAAGTTGTTATATAATCAGATTATATTTTCTTTTTTAATTATCAGAAGAAAACGTAAAACGGCTACTATGTTAAGTTAAAAACATATGTATAAAAAAAGCCTCGCAACAATTGCAAGGCTTTTCTGTATATACTTTGTAATTCTATTAATCAAGTTTAAGTACAGCAAGAAATGCTTTTTGTGGTACCTGTACGTTACCAACCTGCTTCATACGCTTCTTACCTTTCTTCTGCTTCTCTAACAGTTTACGCTTACGAGTAATATCTCCACCATAACATTTTGCTGTTACATCTTTACGCACAGCCTTAATTGTTGATCGTGATATAATCTTTGCTCCTATAGCTGCCTGAATTGCAATATCAAATTGCTGACGAGGAATAAGTTCTTTCAGTTTCTCACATATTCGTTTACCGAAACTATAAGCGTTATCAAAATGAATAAGCGATGATAGTGCATCAACTTTTTCGCCATTCAGTAATATATCAAGCTTAATAAGTTTTGATCTTCTATAGTCTGTCTGAACATAATCAAACGATGCGTATCCTTTTGATATACTCTTAAGTTTATCGTAGAAATCGAATACAACCTCACCAAGCGGCATATTAAATGTAAGCTCTACTCTATCGCTCGACAAATATGTCTGGTTGGTCATCTCTCCTCGTTTCTCAAGACACAGTGTCATTATCTGACCAATATAATCAGATTTTGTAATTACCTGTGCTCTGATCATTGGCTCCTCTATATAGTCAATATGTTTCTCCTCTGGTAATCCCGATGGATTATACACCTCAAACACCTCATCCTTCTTTGTAAAAACATTATAAACAACGTTAGGTGTAGTGGTAATAACCGACATATCAAACTCTCTGTCTAGTCGCTCCTGAATAATCTCCATATGCAGCAGACCAAGGAATCCACAACGGAATCCGAAACCAAGTGCTGCAGACGATTCAGGCTCATATGTAAGAGATGCATCATTTAACTGAAGCTTCTCCATTGCATATCTCAACTCCTCGTAATCATCGGTATCAACCGGATATACACCGGCAAAAACCATTGGCTTAACCTCCTCAAATCCCTCAATAGCACTATCACAAGGTCTGTTAACTTGTGTTATGGTATCACCCACCTTAACCTCTTTGGCTGTTTTAATACCAGATATAATATATCCAACATCTCCAGTCTTAAGAACTTTTCTAGGCTCCTGTTTCAATCTAAGAACACCAATCTCATCAGCATCGTACTGCTTACCAGTGTTCACAAATTTTACCATATCGCCTTTTTTAATCTCTCCGTTAAGGATCTTAAAATATGCAATAATTCCTCTGAACGAATTAAATACAGAATCAAAGATTAACGCCTGAAGCGGTGCCTCCGGCTCACCTTTTGGTGCCGGTACTTTAGTAATTATATCACGAAGAATATCATCAACACCCATTCCGGTCTTTCCGCTGGCTCTGATAATATCTTCTCTTTCACATCCTATAAGTTCTATAATTTGCTCCTCAACCTCATCTGGCATTGCATTATCAAGATCCATCTTATTCATTACCGGAATAATCTCAAGATCATTCTCAATAGCAAGATAGAGGTTTGATATTGTCTGCGCCTGAATACCTTGTGTAGCATCAACAATTAGTAATGCACCCTCACACGCAGCAATAGATCTGGACACCTCATAAGAGAAATCAACGTGTCCCGGAGTATCAATAAGGTTAAGCACATAATCCTTACCTTCGTATTTATAGTCCATCTGTATTGCATGCGACTTAATGGTTATTCCACGTTCACGCTCAAGATCCATATCGTCAAGTACCTGTGCCTGTAACTCTCTCTCACTAACAGTTCCTGTATGCTCTAAAAGCCTGTCGGCAAGTGTACTTTTTCCGTGGTCAATATGGGCTATAATGCAAAAGTTTCTTATATGTTCCATCTATTGTCTGTTATAATCGTTATTGTCTAGTATTATAAATATACTGTAAATAGCGCACAAAAATATCCAAATAGTTTGGATTTCCATATAACTTTTTGATGTAAAATGGTATTACCTTGTCATGACTGGTTATCTTCTGCCTGTTTTATTGTCCTTACAAACTTATCGTACCCCGCACGTTTAACAGCAGATTTTCTGAATATCTCATTAAACATTGATTTATCAATAGCACACCAATCCTCTTTTGTAAAGCTTAAAAGATTCTCATGAGGATTAAACTCCAGTACATTATGAGGTTTTGATCTCCTGTTCCACGGACAAACATCCTGACAGATATCACATCCAAAAATCCTGTCAGATATATTGGTAGCAACAGCATTGTCAATATCATCTCTGTTCTCTATAGTATTATAACTCAAACAGAGTCTGGCATCAATAACACCATTATCAACAATTGCACCAGTTGGGCAGGCATCAATACACTGGGTACAGTTACCACAATAACTATTTACATTCTCACTATCTGCCTTTAGGTCAATATCAACAAGTAGTTCGCCTATAAAAAAGAACGAACCCATCTCTCTGTTTATAAGTAGCGAATGTTTACCAATCCACCCTAAGCCGGATTTTACCGCCCACTGACGTTCAAAAACCGGAGCACTATCAACAAAAGCTCTGTAGTTAATTGGCACTATATCATTTATCTCTGATGCCAGCTTATGTAGTTTTGCTTTAATTATATTATGATAATCTTTGCCATAGGCATATTTTGAAATATAGTACGTATTCTCAGGTTGTGTCTGACTTGGGTAATAGTTCAACAAAACGGATATTACAGATTTTGTTCCCGGATGTAAAAGAGCAGGCGATAAACGCTTCTCTAAATTGTTAGCCATATAATCCATCCCTGCATTATATCCTCTCTTTAACCAGCCATTTAGTCCAGCACTATACTCATTTAGATTGGTTGCTTTTGAAATACCGCAAGCATCAAAACCTATTTCAAGAGCTCTCTGCTTAATAACCTCCGCTATATTACTCTCTGTACTATTCATATATGCAAATATAGCTATGATTATTTATTTGGAGATATCAGATAGTAATTACAGAGTTGGAAATAATCACTATTTCCAAAGAAATGATAGTCATGGAAATGGAAATAACTCCTATGGACATTGGGATAATAATCATGGAAATGGAAATAATTCCCATGGACATTGGGATAACAATCATGGAAATGGAAATAATTCCCATGGACATTGGGATAATAATCATGGAACTGGAAATAATTCCCATGGACATTGGGATAACAATCATGGAAATGGAAATAATTCCTATGGAC
>DKJY01000054.1 GCA_002454955.1 Bacteroidales bacterium UBA6680 | reverse complement strand
ATAATTACCTGTCGTGGTACCGTGAGCTGGATGAATTTGATTTTGGAATCACACCGGAGACAGTGCTGTTAAGGGCTATGAGACCAGAGAGATACAACACCAACCATTTTCGTTGACAGAACAGTGATTAATAGCATAAACATCACTAAAAGCATTCAGTTTATTATATTTTTATAACAGCTCCACCACAGCTATCAATTATAGCCCCAGTAACAGATTTAACTGTGTTGTTTTTTTCTGTTACTCTTAGATAACCTAATAGAGCGAATATTAGAGCTTCTTTGAAATCAATTATTGTTTTATTGGGAATTACCACCTTTGCTTTAATATGTTTTTTAATACTATTTATTAAACTTTTATTATAAGTACCGCCACCGGTAATTAACACTTCTCCATCTGTAGTAGATACACATTTACCAATTATATAGCCAATGTGTTCATATATAGTTGTTAGTATGTCTTTCGTTGGAATGTGATACTTATTAATAACAGCTAAAAAACTAGATTCAAACCATTCTCTTGCAAGTGATTTGGGCGCAGGAATAGAGTAATATTTCAAATTATTTAGTTCATTTAAAAGGTTCCTGTTTATATTTCCTCCATTACTTAGTCTGTTGTCTTTATCATATTCATAATCATGTTTTCTTGTAAAATGATTTAAAGCAATATTTGCAGGACAGATATCGTAAGCAATTATATCTCTATTGTTATTCTTAACAGATATATTTGCAAAACCACCAAGATTTATACAGCATTTATAATCAGAGAACAAAAGTTTATCACCTATAGGAACAAGTGGAGCACCATGTCCTTTTAGTGCAACATCAAGACTTCTAAAATCAAATACTGTAGTAATACCAGTTTCAGCAGCAATATTAGCGCCATTTCCTATCTGAAAAGTAACATTATTGCCGGGTCTGTGAAAAACGGTATGTCCATGAGATGATATTATATCAACATCTACATTATGCTTTTTTATAAATTTTAAGGCCTCCTGTCCAATAAAAGAGCCATAATGGTTATGTAACTCTATAAGATCAAAACCGCTTAAAAAATGAGCGTTTTTTAAGCGGTTTTGCATTAGTGTATCATATTTTATAGTTTCAGCATGCAATATCTCTGTATCGCCAATATTTTGTTTATTAATTTTACATATTGCAATATCTAAACCATCTAGTGATGTTCCGGACATTAATCCTGCTGATATAAAATAATTTTTAATCATTTATTTTATGAATAAGTTTATCAATAGTTTTATCAAATAAGTTAAAAAGAGTTTCTCTCTCTTCCCATTCATTTCTATTTAAAACTCCATCAAGGAATATTGGTTCAGTATAGTTATATATTTTTTTTGCTTTACTACTATAAATATATTTATCGACAGGGATGTATCCTTTGTTATTATAAACATATACTGATAAAACTATTTCAGGCATAAAAGGGTTTTGATTAATAGTATCTGCTTTTGCTATAGAATCGTTAACAGACTCTTTTTTACCAAATTCAACTCTTCCTTTCTCAAGCGTCTCTTTAATATCTATTTCAACTCTTATATAGCATTTACTACTACCTCTTCGTATAGCTTTTTGTATTGATATTGAAGGAAATCCTGCATCATCATATCTTGCAGATTTCATAAAACTTCTTATAGGTAGAAAGTCTAACCCACACTCCATTCTTAATCTGCCTTCAAGATGACCATAAAGCATTATCTTTATATTTTTCTCAACATCTTTAATAGGTTCATTATATGCCAATAATGGAGGCATTGCTTCTTCACTGATATTTAGGTTAAAATCAAAAAGAGCAATAGTTCTGTTTTTTAGATCGTAAGAATAAGCTGTAATTGTAGTGAATAGAATAATAGCTCCAGTAAATAGAATCTTTTTCATTGCTTTAAATCGGTTTTTTCCATATTCATATGAAACAAATTGTGAGCCAAAAATTGGAATTTTTTAATATATTATCGTAGTAGCCTAAATTTATTTCATCTGATAGTTCTGTTTTTTTGTATAAAGAATTATTAGTGCCACAAATATAAAAATTCATTTAAACACTTTTTGAATATAGATACGACTATTGGTTGTAAATTATTGTTGATTTGTGTAACTTCTTTTTAGCTTTGCTGTTTGTTTTTGTATGATGTTTTACTATTTGAATATAACAAATTATTATATACATGTGTGTTAGATAAAGGGGACGTTGTCGGCATGCTACTTATTTTACTACTATGAGTAAAGAAAAATATTATTGTTATCGTAGCATTGGTGTGCTATTTAGGGAAAGGGTATCACAATTTGGTGACAGGACAGCAATAAGATATCATGAAGAAGATATTAATTGCTGGAAAGATATGTCATGGAACTCTTTAAAAGAAGGAGTGGACAAGGTTAGTTCCGGATTACTTTCGTTAGGAGCAGAAGAGCATGAGTTTATTGGTATTTATGCTGCAAATTATCACCATTGGCATATGGTTGATATAGCTTCGTTTGGCTTTAGAGGTGTTACAATACCTGTATTTGCAACAAGTAGTTCTGCCCAGATTAAATATATAGTTGATGAAACGGAGCTGAGATATCTCTTTGTAGGAGATCAGGATCAGTATGATAATGTTCTTACATTTTATAAAGATTCATCAGTAAAGAATATCATTGTATTTGATAATAAAACAGATCTAAAAAACTGTGATATAGCAATATACTTTGATGATTTATTGCAATTAGGTGAAGAAAATATTAATAATAATCTGCCAGTAATAAATAAATATTTAGATAGAGCATCTGTTGATGATACTGTTACTATAATTTATACTTCAGGGACTACAGGAGAGCAAAAAGGTGTAATATTAAAGAATACGAATTTCTTATTTGCTTTATATACGCATGATAAAAGAATAAATGTAACGTCTGATGATAATTCGCTGGCTTTTCTTCCAATGAGCCATGTGTATGAAAGATCCTGGTCATACTATATAATGCATAGTGGTGCTATAAATAATTTTATGATTAATCCACGTAATGTTCTTGAAGCTATGCAGGTTGTAAAACCTACTTTGATGTGTACTGTTCCACGTTTTTATGAAAAGGTATATGATGGAATATGGGACAAAGTATCTGGATGGAGTTCTGTAAAACAATCTATTGTAAAATGGGCAGTTGTTATAGGTAAAAGATATACTTACAGAAAAAAAGAAGGAAAGAAACTATTTTGGCTATTACAGGTCAAAAATATGATTGCTAGTATCCTCGTTTTTAATAAAATAAAGAAGATATTTGGAGGAAAACTTCATATGAGTGCTTGTGGCGGTGCTGCATTATCTCCACGTATTGTTGAATTTTTCCATGCAATGGGAATATTTATAAATCATGGATATGGGTTAACCGAAACAACAGCAACAGTTACGTGTTATAAAAATGCTAATTATGAATATGATAGCGTAGGAGAACATCTTGATGATGTAGAAGTGCTAATAAATGAGGATAATGAGATATTAGTAAAAGGAGATCTACTATTTCACGGATACTACAAAAAACAAAAAGAAACTGAAGCAGTGTTTGATGGAGGGTGGTTCAGAACTGGAGATGCAGGTATCTTTACAGATAGAGGTAATCTACGAATTACTGATAGAATTAAAGATATTATTAAGACATCAGGAGGTAAATATGTTGCCCCTCAGAAACTTGAGGGTATATTTACACAGAGTAAATATATTGAACAGATAGCTGTTATTGGAAACAAACGAAAATATATTTCAGCATTGATTGTTCCTGCCTTTGCAAAGATAAAGGAGTTTGCTAAGGAGAATGGAATAATATATAACTCAATTAAGGAGTTGGTAAGTAATGATCTTATAAATGGCCTTATATCTTTAGATATTGAGAAGATGTCAGTAGATCTTGCTCCTTTTGAACATATAGGAAGATTTACTCTGTTAGATAGAGAATTCTCTATTGATAGTGGAGAGTTAACAGCAACTTTAAAAATAAGGCGAAAGGCTATTAATACTATATATAAAGATCAGATAGACTCTATGTATTAATTGTTTATCTATCATCAAAATACTTTTCATGAATATCGGGTATCTTCAATAATTTGTTGATGCTCGATTTTTTTTACTTCAATATTTACATGGCTGTATTCAATAACTACTTTGCCAGTTATTTTATATACCCCCTTTCCTGAGAAAGAATAATGTTTGGCAGAATCAGGAAAATGTACTGTATCAATAAAATCTCCTTCTATGTCTAGAAAAGTACCAAAATACATCATATCTCTACTCTTTGTTTTAGTGTATTTTATGGCAACAAGTTCGCCATAAATTACAATATTTTTATTTGGCATTGTTCTCAAATCTTTAGCCAACAGCATATAACGCGGTTTATTCTTTAAAATAGTGTAATATGATTTTACTGTAAAGCCCAGTAATTCTAATTCGTCAAAGATATCGTCAGTAACAGAATCCTTAAATTGGGGGATATCTGTTGTTTTTATTTCAGAGTAGAATAGTTTATTCTGATTGGAATCTTTAATCCTGTTTCTATTAATCTGAATTTTCCACATAGCTGATTTTTTACTATCTGTTATATCTCTGAAAGCACCTATATTTATAAGTATTTTTACCTGTTCATGATCTATTGTAACTCTGTCAATAAAATTATCTATAGATATAAATGGACCTCTTAATTCTCTATCTTCTATGACAGTATTTATTGTATGTTGTTCAAGTGATTGTATAAGACCGAACCCTAACCATACAGTTTTACCATCTAGGGTTGTTAGCTTATAACTATTGTTTATACACGGAAGCTCAATATGACCGCCAAGCTTTTTAGCTTCTTTTATATATAATTCACTGGAGTAAAATCCCCCAAAATTATTTATGACACTTACAATAAATTCTATAGGAAAGTATGTTTTTAGATATAAGCTTTGATAGCTTTCAACGGCATATGATGCAGAGTGTCCTTTTGCAAAAGCATAGCCGGCAAAACTTTCAATCTGATTCCAAACCTCTTCTGTTAATTTTTTATTATGCCCTTTTTCTTTGCAATTGAAAAAGAATCTACTCTTAATCTTTTTCAATTTATTTTCCCTGTCTCTTTTTCCTGACATTATTCTTCTTAGTATGTCAGCTTCTGCCAAATCAATACCACCAAAAATATGAGCAACCTTAATTACATCTTCCTGATACACTATTATGCCATAAGTATCAGGCATTATCGAGTATAATATATTGTTTTTATTATTGTTATATTCATCATTTAAACTTCTTTTAATGTACTCGTTCATCATACCACTTTTGGCTACACCCGGTCTTATTATAGAACTAGCAGCAACTAGTTTATTATATCCGTTTGCATTTAATTTAGCGAGTAACATACGCATTGCTGGTGATTCAATATAGAAAGCTCCAATAGTATCGCCTCTGTTTATTTTACTATTTATATTATTGTCTTTTTTATAGTTTTCAACGTCATCAACATTTATATCTATTCTGCGAGTTTTCTTAATAAGTTCAAGCGTATCTTTTATATGCCCCAAGCCTCGCTGACTAAGTATATCCAATTTACAATATCCTATATCCTCTGCTTCAACCATGCTAAACTGTGTTGTTATATAACCTTTTGGAGGTTTAAATAGTGCGATAACTTTTTGTAGAGGCTCTTTTGAAATAATAATTCCACTGGCATGTACACTAAGCTGATTGGGAATTCCATCAAGTAATTTGCTATATTTTAATACAAGTTTACGGTATCTGTCTTTAGCCGGATCTGTAGTTCTTCTGTTTCTACTTATCTCATCAATTTCATGTTTTGGTAGTCCGAAAACTTTACCAATCTCTCTTATTGCAGATTTAACAGAGAATGATACATATGTTGCAAGGAGTGCTGTATGTTTATATTTATTAAAGATGTAACGTGTAATATCATCTCTATCTTTCCATGAAAAATCTATGTCAAAATCAGGAGGAGAGGATCGGTAAAGGTTTATAAATCGTTCAAAGTATAAGTCCAATTCAATAGGATCAACATTAGTTATATCAAGACTATACGCAACAATACTATTTGCACCACTACCTCTTCCTACATAGTAGTATCCTTTGCTCTTTGCATATCTTACTATATCCCAATTTATCAAAAAATATGAGCTAAAGCCTTTTTCTTTTATCAGATTTAACTCTTTATGAGTTCTGTCAGTTATCTGCTTAGTTAAATATTTATATCTATTTATTAATCCTCTGTAAACAAGTTTTTTGAGTTTTTTATGATCTTCTGCATCATTATCTAGCAGATTTGGTTCTCGTTTTTTATAATCAAATTCGCTACAATCTATAGCACAGACATCAAATAAATATTTGGTATTCTTAATAATATCCGGAAAGTACATATACTCTGATATAATATCTTCTGTATTTGTTAGAATATTATTCTCATCAGCCTCTTCTGATTTTGGTAATCTTGACAATAGAGTATTGTTATCTATAGCTCTTAGGATACGATGTATATTATGATCTGTTTTATTAAGAAATGTTGCTTTAAGGTGAATTATTGTGTTCTTTTCTGGAATATCTCTGTTTAATCTGAAGCGATTTATATCCTTAGGCTTTATACCTATATATTCATTTTTACTTAGTTTGTGATTTATAGTTTTGCTATATGGATAAATAACAATACAGTTGTTCGACAATTCTGCTTTATTTGGAGTTTGTTTATTGTTTATAGATATATCTGATAACAGATTATTTATCTCTTGTAATCCTTTATTATTTTTGGCTATAGCTATGAATTTCTGTTTGTTATTGCTTCTGAAATCTACACCTACTATTGGCTTTAAACCTTTACTTTTAGCATATTTAATATAGGTTATAATACCAGATGTACTATTTATGTCTGTTAAAGCAATCTTTTTTATGTTGTTAGATATAGCTGTATCAACTATTTTATTTATGGTTAATATACCGTATCTTAAACTGTATTGTGAATGACAATTGATAAACATTTGTATATTACTTTATTCCTATAGCTCTTCTTACTGTTTTATTACCATATCTGTTATTCAATTTATCCAGAGTCTGGTACAGTTTTATCATCTCTGATCTATCTTCAAACATATTTATCTGATAAGCTCCATCAGATAATTTTGAGAACCTGATGCCTACTAGTCTTACTAATAATCGTTTAGTGTAAAGGCTTTTTAATATCTCTTTAATCTTTGGAATAAGTATATGATCCATATTAGAAGAGTTTACCTTTACCTGTTTTGTATTGGTATTGAAATCGGAATATCTTATTTTAACAGATATCTCTCCTGTAAGCTTGTTTTTCTTTCTTAATGAATATGTTAACTGTTCTGTCATATTCACAATATCTCTTTCTATTTTATTGTAGTCGGTTGTGTCTATCTCATATGTTCGTTCTGTTGATAAAGATTTCTGATCGTAATATGGTACTACGGGAGTATTATCTATTCCATTTGCTTTTTGCCATATTGCTGTACCATTTTTACCAAGAACATTTAATAATATTTGAGGATCTAACTCCTGAATAGTTTTTATGTATTTTATACCTAACTGTCTTAAATTTTTGTAGGTTACAGATCCTACTATTGGAATTTTATTTACTGTAAGAGGTGCAAGAAAACCTATCTCAGAACCATACTTTATAATCATATTACCATTTGGTTTTGACTCTGTGGTTGCAATTTTTGATACGGTTTTGTTTTTAGATATAGCGTATGATATAGGTAAACCAAGTTCTTTCTTTATCTTCTTTTTAATATCATTTATTAATAACGATGAATTATAAAATTTATCCATTCCACTCATATCTACGTAAAACTCATCAATAGATGTTTTTTCAAATAGAGGAACTCTCCCTTTAATTATCTCAGTTACAGCTTTTGAATTTGTATTATATTTATCAAAATCACCACTAAGATATATTGCATTAGGACACAACCTTTTTGCCATTTTTATTGGCATGGCAGAGTGAACGCCAAATTTTCTGGCTTCGTAGCTACATGCGGCAACAACTCCTCTGTCGCTGGTGCCTCCAATTACAATAGGTTTGTTAAGTAAACTTTTATCATACAGTCTCTCTACCGAAACAAAAAAGGAGTCCAGATCCATATGTACAATTACTCGTTTTTGCATATTTTAATTAAAATCCTTATTTTTGATTATATTGTGGTCAAAATACCGACTATAATATAATCATTTTATGATATAACTTAACCTTTGTTATGTTTTTTGGACAAAATATTAAGCTTTTAAGGAAACGTAGAAAGCTATCACAGGCTGATGTTGCTTCATCAATTGATATTCCAAGGAGTTCTTATAGCGGATATGAGAATCAGGTGGTTCAACCTCCGTTTGTTACACTTGTAAAGATATCGGAGTTCTTTAATCTCTCTATCGATAAACTTATAAAGTATGATTTGTCAACGGTATCTGAGTTTCAAATATCTGAATTAGAGAAGGGGTTTGATGTTGATATTAAAGGGGACAAATTAAGAATTCTTGCAACTACAGTTGATTCTGATAATACAGAAAGTGTAGAACTTATACCTCATAAAGCAAAAGCAGGTTATACAGTAGGTTATAGCGATCCGGAATATATAAGCTCCTTACCAATAATTAAGTTACCGTTTCTTTCAGAGAACAAAAAGTACAGAGCATTTCCAATATCAGGCGATTCTATGTTGCCACTGGTTGACGGGACAATAATTATTGCAGAGTATATTAAGGATTGGAATAGTATATCAGATGGCGATAACTGTGTTGTTGTTACCTCAAATGATGGTTTGGTATTGAAGAGAGTGTTTAACAGGATTACTGATGAAAGAGCTTTGATGTTAGTGTCATCTAATCCGGTTTATAAACCATATTTTGTTGATGTTAATGATATTCTTGAGGTGTGGAAACAGGTTGCGTATATTGGAACCAATGATTTATTTGTTGCTAGCGAAGATATTCATAATAAAGATATTATAGTTGATTTACAGAAAGATATAGCACTGATAAAAAAGCAGATATTTGATTGATTCTGTTTTATGTTTGTTAGCAGAGTGGCTATAAGAAATATTATAAGCAGTATCTTTACTCCAAAATATATTAATATATGGAGTTTCTTTCAAATACTTACTTTGCTTTTTTTCTTATTGTAGCTTTAGGTTTTATATTAGGTAATATAAAAATTAAGGGTATATCTCTTGATATATCTGCGGTTATATTTGTTGCTCTTATATTCGGACACTATGGCGTAATGATTCCTAAAGATTTTCAGTATATAGGTCTCGTACTTTTTATATTTACAGTTGGGATACAGGCTGGTCCAGGTTTTTTTGATTCCTTTAAGGCAAAAGGAAAGCAGATTCTTATTGTAGCAACTGTGATTGTTCTGGCAGGAGCTTTATCAACTGTTGGAGTGTCATATATTTTTGGAATAGATCCTAATATAGCTATTGGAATGTTTACAGGAGCTCTTACCAGTTCACCTGGTTTGGCTGCTGCAATTGATACAACAAATTCTCCATTGGCTTCAATAGGATATGGTATTGCATATCCATTTGGTGTATTGGGCGTTATATTGTTTGTGAGGTTTCTGCCAAATATGGTGAGATCAAATGTAAAGGATGCTGAAAAAGTTATTGCACGTGAGCATAGAGCTGATCATCCAGAGATAATATTTAAACAGTTTGAGGTTCAGAACGATAATGTTATAGGTAAAGCGATAGGAGAGATGAAAGTTCGTGCAATGACAGGAGCAAGTATATCACGGGTACGTCATAATGATGTTACATTTACACCAAATCCATCAACAATATTAAACAGAGGCGATGTAATTAGAGCTGTAGGAACAAGTAGTTCATTAGATAAAATAGAGGTTCTGATTGGTAAAGAGACAGATAGAGATGTTACGTTGAGTTCTAAGTATGAAGTACAGTCTATTTTGGTTACAAATAAAGAGATTGTAAATAAGACTATAAGACAACTTAATCTCATGACAAGCTTTAATGCTCTTATTACTCGGATACGCCGAAGCGGAATTGATATTACACCTCATTCCGGATCGTATATAAAGTTTGGAGACAAACTTATGGTATCATGTGATAAGGGTAATATGAAACAGGTTATATCTCTTCTTGGTAACGATAGTAGACGCCTTTCTGATACAGATCTTTTTCCTGTTGCGGCAGGAATTATTCTTGGTGTTCTTGTTGGCAAAATGAATATACAATTTACAGATGGATTCTCTTTTAGTCCGGGACTTACAGGAGGTGTTCTTGCTGTAGCTTTAATTCTTAGTAATATAGGAAAAACGGGACCAATAATATGGACAATGACAGGTTCTGCAAATCAGCTTTTACGTCAGCTAGGACTTCTGTTCTTTTTAGCTCCTGTTGGTACAAATGCAGGTGCACAATTAATTTCAACATATAATCAGTATGGTATTAAGTTATTTATTATTGGTGCAGTTATAACTATACTGCCAATGATTGTTGGAGCTATTGTAGGCAGGTTGGTTTATAAAATTAATATACTGACTCTTATGGGGACTTTAACAGGTGGAATGACAAGTACACCAGGTTTGGCTGCAGCTGATACTATGACAGCAACAGATGCTCCTAGTGTTGCATATGCTACTGTATATCCTATAGCAATGGTTTTACTTATCCTTGTTGTTCAGATAATAAGTACAATACTTTAATTCTATGTATGTTCAGGTTATAGTTAGCCAGATATTTATATTGTCTGTAGTTATTGTTGTTGGAATATTAGCAACAAGATTTAAAATAATTACAGAGGAATTACGTAAAGGTATATCCAGACTAATAATTAATGTAACACTGCCACTGTTACTTGTTACAAAATTAGCTGGACTTAAACTTACATCTACACTTCTGTATAGTTCATTAAGCTTGTTTGTTTTTACATTTATAGCTCTTGCAATATTGTATATTACCGGGCGCCTATCGTCAAGACTTAATGGTTTGTCGCATGAACATACGATTATACATACCCTGCATACCATGTTTGGGAATATTATATTTATAGGTTTTCCTCTTCTTGATGCGCTATTTCCTGATGGAGAGGGAATACTTTATGCATCTATATTTCAGTTGGCTTCAAACAGTGTGCTGTGGACTTTTGGAATATTGATGATAGATAAAGGAGGAGAGAGGATGAGCATAAAACATCTGTTAAATATAAACACAATAGCTTTTGTTGTAGGAGTTTTAATGCTTAGCTTATCTATTGATATCCCTGATTTTATTGATGTCTCGCTTGGTGGTTTAGGGCGAACAACTATATATCTGTCTATGATCTATATTGGTTCTGTATTATACACAGGAAACTTTAAGCGATTGCTATATAAGCGAAGATTATATGCAATTGCAATTAATAAGTTGATATTATCACCTCTGATTATCCTGTTAATAGCTCTGATAATCATTAAATTATTTGAGGTTAATATATCTGATACAGCAATTATAGTTCTTACTCTTCAGTCGGGTATGCCATGTATGGCTATAGTGGTAATGTTGTGTGCAGAGTATAAACTAGATGTAAAGATGGCTACTGAGAATCTGTTTTTTACTACTGTTTTATCTGTTTTTTCGTTACCTCTGCTATATGCATTATCAGAATATATGATTAATGTATTACTATAACCGATTAGTCGTTTTTTAGTAATATTCTGAATGTAGTACCTTTGTTTATCTCAGATGCAGCAACAAATATTTTACCTTTATGATAATCCTCAATAATTCTTTTAGCCAAAGATAAACCTAATCCCCAACCTCGTTGTTTAGTTGTAAAACCAGGTTTAAATATATTTCGTCTGTTTTTAGATGAGATACCTTTTCCTGTATCCTTTATATCAATAGCAACATAATCTTTGCTTCTTGAATTAACCTTAATTTCCAGTTTTCCAGATCCATTCATGGCATCAATAGCATTTTTACATAAGTTCTCAATAACCCATTCAAAAAGCTGAATATTCAGCTTTGCCATAGTATCTCTTTCATCATAAAGTAATGATATTTCAATCCTCTTTTTAGATGTTCTTTTGCTGATATAATCTATTCCATTCTCCAGAATCTCTATGAGGTTCTCGTTTTTTAGAATTGGTTCTGAGCCAATTTTAGAGAACCTATCAGCTATTCTCTCTAAACGCATAACGTCTTTCTCTAATTCAAGGCCAACCTTTTCTGAACATTCACCCATTTTTATTAGTTCTACCCATCCCATTAGAGATGATACAGGTGTACCTAACTGGTGTGCTGTTTCTCTTGCCATTCCAACCCATACACGATTCTGCTCATCGTTTCTCATAGTTCTGTATATAGAGTAAAATATGGCAAGCAAAAGTATTATTATAATGAATTGTATTATTGGATAATAGGCTAGTTTTGTTAATAGAATAGAAGTGTCATAGTAAACGTAATTTATATCGTCCTCAAGCCAGTGCAAGACAATGGGTGTTTCTTGACTTTGCATTTTTGCAAATTTTTTCTCTACTATCTTATAACCTCTTCCGGTTGTGTCAATATTCTTAAATGCAATAATATTATTGCTAGAGTCTGCAAGCACGACAGGAATAGTTGTATTACCCGCAATGACATCAGATATAAATGTTATATCAACTGATGGTCCCTCTATTTTATTTAGTTCTTTTATACCTTTGGCCCAAATCTCAATCTTCTTTTTCTCTTCTACTTCAAATTCGTTAACCAGTTTATTAGTAAAATATAGTATCCCTCCACCTACAATAATTATAGATATAACAAGAGCCCATCTCCATATTTGTGTTTTCATTTTTGTTTTTTCAGTTTAACTTATAAGCAATACTGATTATAATTTAATCTTCGTCCCACTCTAATTCAAACTTCTTTTTTGGGGTTTTAGTGCTATCTTTCTTCTTTTTTCCGAACTCTTTCCTGAAAGCACTTCTTAACTCACGCCCCTGTCTTTTAAAAGTCTCTTTCATCTTTCTGCCTGCACCTCTGGCGTCATATTGGATTTTATAATCAGAAGGATTCCCTATTATTTTTAAAAATATTGATGTATGGCCAGCTCCGTCATCCTTTATCTTTCCAAACTCTGTCTCTCTTTTTTTCTTAAGCCTCTTTTTACCAATAATCAGATCCGATAATCTTAGTCTTAATCTATAATCAAAATTATTACTGAAGTTATGATCACCAGAAACAGTTATATCTGCTGAAGAACTTTTTATCTCCATATCAGGCAGGTGTATGTTGCTGTTATTTATGGTTATAGTACTGATTATAGATTCGAAATCAAGCCTTTTTAGATCATCCTCGTTAAGGTATTTACCTAATTTATATACAGGTTCGTACTCATATAAGGCTCCATTTTCTAAATTAAAATCAATTGTTGAAACAATCTTTTCTTGTTTATGTGTAAGAGTTTTGTCCCATTCTGATCTGAAATCTATATCGCCAGAGAAACTACCCTCAATATTCTTATATGATATAGCCTTCTGATTAAAATCTTTAAATGATCTTAATAGCATTTTTACATCAATCCTATTTAGTTTACATTGTGAGGTTACTGTAAGATCGCCATTATATCTTTGCACAACAATACCCCCTCCATTTATTTTACCATGCATACTATTCATGGTTATAGATTTTAGGGTTATCATTTTGGGTTTATAGTTGAATATTCCTTTTATATCATTAGCAGCAATATCCTTGTATCTAAATTGTCCTACATCTAACCTGAAGTCAAATACAATCCTTTCTGGCAGGGAAATCTCAATATTCTTTTCGTTGCTTTCAGAACCATTTTTGATATCATCAATGATAATGCTTTCTGATTTAAGGACAGCATCTATTGATAGAGGATAATTATCTGATTTAAAATATTCTATAATATTATGTATCTTCCCATTGAGAGTAAAATCACTCTTGTTGATGTTAAAAGACAAATTCTCAATAGTACTCTCTCTATTATACCTTAAAGTTCCATTAAGATTAGTTATAGGGTAATTTAAAGAAGAAGTGTTTAATGATATGTTTTTTAGTATTATGTATGATTCTTTATCAATCTTTATATTAGATATTGCTTTTCTATTATATATAACATTTGCTCCAATATTTAATTTTGCATTTCCGTTTGTAATCTCTCTGTAATCGGACTCTAAGAAAGGAGCTATATCATTAGTATTAACATCTCCACTTGCTTTAAAATAGGTGTTACCTGTATTGGTATTATATCTTAAATTCCCTTTTATCGAGGAGTCGTTTAATCTAAGATTGTACTTTGATATATTAACACTGTTACTGTTATGACTGTATATACCTTCAATATCATTAAATTTTACTGAAATACCATTATAGTTGATATCAATTGTTCCTTGATTTACAAAAGCTATTCTGAAGTTATTAAAACGGTTTATTTTCCCGCTATAGAAAAACTTCCAACCTATATTTCCTTTAATATCTGAATACTTAAGTTTTTTATTGTTTATCTCTTCCGCCAGTTTAATTAATCTTTGTATTGATGATTTTGATGAATGAGCTTTAATGTCTGAATACCAATTGTTTTTAACCTTTTTTAATGATAACTGTGCAAATATTCTCTCTTTATTGAATACAATAATATTGTCTTTTAGTGTAATACTATTCTTTGATGGAATAATTACTGTTTTTACTAATATATGTTTATTGTTTATCGATATTTTGCCAGAAATAAGGCTGTTTATATGTGTATCTGTAACAATTTTATAATTGGTGTTATTTATCTCAATACCCGTTGTTTCTGTTTTTGATTTTATTGAAAGTTTACTTCTTTGATCAAAATATTTTATCTCGGTGGTTGTAATTATTATGTCATTTACTGTTACACCACTATTTGAATTGCTTTTATTTTTACTTTTGATAATGTTGTAGTTAGATACCCCGTGTTTGTCAATATTTATATTTATTTTTCCGTTTTTAATATGAATCTCTGATATTTGAACATTACCTTTTAGCAACTTCCTTGAATCTAGATTCAGAAATATATTCTTTGCAACAAGTAATTTTTCTTTGGTTTTATTTGATGAATTTACTGAGACATTATTTAATACAATACTTATATGAGGAAACTGTTTAAACAAACTGAATTCAACATTAGATACGGATATTTTTGTATTTACATTACTGTTGATCTCTTCTAGAGCTTTTTGTGTTATCTCATCTTTAAAAAGATAAGCTGTTGTTAGAGCGGTTGATACCAATATTATTGATATTACTATTATATATATTATTATCTTCTTTAATATTTTTTTCATCAGTAGTTTAACATTAATTATTTAACAGTCACTCTACAATATCTGTTCTGGTATAATTTCTAGTAACAGGTATTATGTTATCTCAAAAATATAAATTAAAGAGATATTTATCTACTCTTTTTGGAAGACACAACTTAATATAAGTTTACTATTTGCAACTGAATTGTATATTTTTTGTTAAGTTTACTGTTAACGTATGTTTTAATTCGGGCATATTTATTGTATCAAAATATCTAAAACACTTTATTTTGAGAGGTATCATAATATATCTGATTGTGCTGTTTTTTTATCTATCTGGTAGTAATGTATATTGCCAGAACTATGAAAAGATTCAAAGATTTATTGCCAATAATAACATAGACTCTCTACAGCGCTATTTGCATAATATTGAATCATACAGAGATAGTAATGGAAATTCTGTAATGCTTATAGCAATTGCTACAGATAATTACAAATTATTTAATTGGTTGCTAAATAATAACTTAACAGTAAACGTATTGTGTAATAATTATACTCCACTAATGTTTGCAGCAAAACAGAATAAGTTAAAGTTTGTTAAACGTCTTTTAAAGCATGGTGTTCATGTAAATGCACTCAACTCTATAAGTAATAATGCTCTATTTTATGCGGTATCATATGCCGATTTTGATATTATTGAACTACTATTAAAGTCGGGAGTTGATCCTACCCAAGTAAATAGCAGAAAGAAAACAGTTGATATTATTGCTATAGTTAGAGGTGATAAGGAATTAGCAAAATATCTTAGAGATCAAATGTTTGTGTACAGAATAAACAGATTGCCTGATTTTGTAGATGGACCACATGTAAAACTATATGATGATAGACTTAATCTTGAATATTTTGTTAATGATACCAGAAAAAAGGCGATAAAACATATTAAAAAAAGTATTGTAGTAAAACAGAGAGATACTATTGTTTTTGCGGAGACAAAAATTAAGAATGAAATAGTTCCGCATATTAATACTAAACGATACAGTTATAAATCGATATTTCCTGCATCAGACTCAATAGTGGTAGTTGGAGATGTGCATGGTGAGTTTCAGGTTATGATTGAATTGCTTAAAGGGAATAATGTAATTGATAGTGATTTAAACTGGAATTATGGTAAAGGCCACCTTGTGTTTATTGGCGATATATTTGATAGAGGAGATGAAGTTACTAATAGTCTATGGTTAATATATAATCTGGAACAACAGGCACGAAGAAATGGAGGAGTAGTACACCTTATTTTGGGTAATCATGAGTTAATGGTTCTTAAAGAAGATAAAAGATATTTTGCTGATAAATATAAAGCTATAGAACGAAAGATTGATATTAATTACTCTGCTATGTTTAGTAATGATTATCTGTTAGGAGAGTGGTTGCGAAAGAAGAACTGTATTGAACGAATAGGTAATTTCCTTTTTGCTCATGCAGGTGTTTCTGACTCTATGCGTATAAGAAATATATCAATAGAGTATGCTAATAATCTTATGCATACATTCCTTAATGATGATTTTGATAGCTATACAGAGAAGGATGTTGATAATTTAAGTTTTATTCTGACAGATAATGGACTCCTATGGTATAGAGGAATGCTTATGAATTATAATGAACAGCCAAGAATGAAACAAAATACTTTAGAAGAGGTTCTTAAATTTTATGATTCAGAATATGTTATAATAGGGCATACGGGTGTAAAGAAAATAGTTCCATTATATAAAGGTAAAGTTTTTCCTATTGATATTTCATTTTCACGTGGAACAGACACAGCACATATACTGGTTATTGAGAATGGATTTATATATTCAGGTTATGCAAATGGTAATAGAAATATGCTTATGGAATTGTAGAATGTTGTAGTAGATTGTTTATGAATGATTTTAAGGTACTTAAAAGAGATTTGATCCGTTCAGGGCTATTAATTATTCCTTTTTGGATTATATATATAATCACATGGTTTTATGATATTGATATTGTAACATGGGGAGTGTTTCCCAGAAATTTAAAAGGTATTATCGGTATATTTACTTCTGTATTTGTACATTCAGGATGGCAGCATATTATTGCTAATACAACATCGTTTTTTACACTTTCATTTTTTCTATTCCATTTTTATAAGAGGATTGCATACAGAAGTCTGCTGTTTAACTATATAGTTGGGGGTGTAATTTTGTGGGTAATTGGGCGTGAATATTGGCATATTGGAGTTAGTGGTGTTGTTTATGGTATGGCTTTTCAGATATGTTTTCTTGGAATATTCTCCAGACGGATTGCTTTGTCGGCAGTATCTTTAGTTGTAATTTTTCTTTACGGAAGTTTTGTATGGGGACTTATGCCTATTAATGAAGCAGTATCGTGGGAAGGGCATATTGCCGGAGCTTTAACAGGATTGGCATTGGCAATAATATTCAGAAAGCAATATCTTGTTGTTAATATAACAGATATTGATACAGTAGATGATGAACACTATATTAAATATTCATATAAACCAAAAAAACCAACTGTTTTTGACCTTTTAAAGAATTTGCCTGATAATTATTATGAGAAGGTGAAAAGAGGTAAAAAAAGCCGCTAAAAGCGGCTTAAATAATTTATTCAAATAAGAAATCAATATCGTCTCTGTTACCAAGTTCTTTAGGCTCCATATCTTTCTTAAATACTCTTATTGGTTTTGGCCCTATAAGAGTAATATCTCCGTTCTCAATCTTAAGCATACAACCCTCTCTTAAACCAACAACATATACAAAAGGATCCATCTCTAGAAACTCCTCAATGCGTTGCTCACGAGTTTCTCCTGCGTGTCCGTCAGGATGTGCATCTAGATAGTGTGGGTTAATCTGAAAGCGTACAAGATTTAATGCATTAAAACTGTCTGGCTCAGTTATAGGCATATCGTTTGTTGTACAAATTGTTGGAGCCGCAATATTAGATCCTGCACTCCATCCAATATATGGTGTATTGTCAAGAACTTTGTTTCTTATAGCCTCTGTAAGATCAAATTGCTGAATCATTTTTAGAAGTCTGAAAGTATTTCCTCCTCCAACAACTATAGCTTCAGCCATCTGTATAGCTTTTTTGGGATCTGCATATTTATGTACGGAATCTACCTCTATACCAAACTCAGAAAGTCTGTTCTGAACTTTTTGCTGATACTCATCAAATGAGAATGTAACTGCTGCATAAGGAATGAAAAGAACCTTTTTTGTATCACCTAAAAAATCTGCAATATTCTGCTTAGGATACTCTAAGTACTCCTCACCAGCGTTAGTTGAATTGCTAATTAATAATAATCTCATACTGTACTGTTTTTTATTTTAAGTGCTAAATGTACAAAATATTGTGATTTTATACAGAGTATTTAGACTATATAAAGATTTATATAGTCTAAAATGATATATCTTGATTTTGTATTTGTGTCTGCAAAATGGAGTATTTGGGTAGATATAATCGATGTTCTGAGCATTAAAATAGAAAAGGAGGGATACCCCTCCTTTAATTATATTCTTAGTTTTTCAAAATCTTTTTGTATTTGTCAGGATCTATTAGAACATTTACTGCCTCTTTTACTGTTTTGTCGTCAGATAAGCTTGCCTCTATTAATCCTTTTCTAAAATAGTATCTGGTAACTATCTCCTGCTTAAGCATCTGCTCTATTTCAGCTTTAAAAGTTATAAAATCCTTACTCTCTTCTTTAGATAATTTATCTTTAAGTTGTTTAAACAGATTTTTAGATTTCTCGTAATACTTTTCCTTTTTTGCAATCTTAATTACTTTGTCAATCTCTTTTTCAGTTTCTGTCTCAAATTTAAAGTCGTGATTTTTAACAAAATCTATAAACTCCTGATACTCTTTATTAGTAAGATTAAAATCTTTAACTGCGGAGATTGTGGGGTGCTCAGCAGCATATTTAGTGGCAAAATCAAATATCATATTCTGCCTTATTAACTCTACACTCAGTTTCGACAGATATTCGGGATCAATCTTGATATCTGGCATAATTCCACCACCATCCTTAACGATTCGACCGTTTCTGGTTTTAAACTCAGATATTAGAGAATCAGGAATAAAACCGACGCTTCCATCTTCGTTTCTGTGAGAGAAATCAATAGCCTGAACACATCTACCACTTGGAATATAATACTTGGCAGTTGTAACCTTTAGTATTGTATTATAACTCATAGGAATGGTTTTTTGAACCAACCCTTTTCCAAAGGTTCTTTGTCCTATAATAACAGCTCTGTCTAGATCTTGGAATGATCCAGCAAGAATTTCTGAGCTAGAGGCTGTACTGCGACTTACAAGAAAAACTATAGGGATCTTTGTGTCAATAGGTTTCTTTTTGGTAGCATAACTGCGTTGTTCTGACTTATCTTTTCCTCTTGTGGTGACTATTGTTTCGTTTTTAGGAACAAACAGGTTTGCAATCTCAACAGCTTGTCCTAATAATCCACCTAAGTTACCCCTTAGATCAATTATTATTCCGCTAAGTTTTTTGTTTTTCTTAAGCTGATTGTATGCTTCTAAAACTTCATTGTTACTGTTTGATTTAAATCCGGATAAGTTTATATACCCTACGGAATCTGTAATCATAGATGCATACTGAACAGTAGGAATAGATATCTCTTTTCTTACTAATTTAATAGTTAGTGTATCTTTGGTCGCTTCCCTGTTTATAAATAATACCAAATCAGACTCAGGTGTACCTTTAAGCATACTGCTTACTTTGTCAAGCGGAAGATCTTTAACAGATTTACCATCAATTTCAAGTATTATATCACCAGCTTTAAGCCCTGCTTTGTGCGCAGGTGTATTCTCATATGGCTCGGCAATCATTGCATAATCACCTTTTTTTCTTATACCAGAACCTATTCCTCCATATTTTCCTGTTGTAACAAATTGCAAATCGGATAATTCATTTTCAGGGATATAGGTTGTATATGGATCCAGATCTCCAAGCATTGCGTCAATACTCTTTTTAATAAGTTTTTCAGAATCAACTCCATCAACGTAATATGAACTAAGGTTTTTTATTACTGAGAAATATATCTCAAGATTCTTCGATAATTTAAAGTCTTCGCTTATTGTAAATGCAAACAGGCCCCCCGTAGCAATCACAAGTGATATCAGGATAACTGTTTTCTTTACACCTGTGAAAAGATTCTTTATTCTCATGTTCTTCACTTTATGTTTTTTTGTCGGAAATAATATATACATTACCCGAAACTACAAATCTATTTTAACAAATGTAAGCAAATGAATTTTAATTTCTGGGTATAAGATATCGATTAACTTTTTTTAACCCGATAATTAGAGAGGTGTTTTATAAATTATTAATAATTCTACTTAATAGCTCGGTAACACTTTTATCTACTGTTTTGTAGTCTAATACATCTTTACTGATATACACAAAAGCGATATTCAATTTTTTATCTATACTGTTAAGCTTGTTGTATAAAAGGTGTTTATTCAATCTGTAACTTTCTCTGAAAAGTCTTTTTAGCCTATTTCTGGTTACTGCTCTTTTATGATTTCGTTTTGGTACAGATACAAGAACTCTTGCTGGGAATCGGCTTTCAAATTCGGATTCAGAATATATTATTTTAAAAGGGAATACAAATAACGATTTACCATCGGCAAACAGACTGTCAATATCTTTCTTACTACAAAGACGTTCCTCTTTCTTAAATGTAAATCGTTGTTGTACCATAAGTGCTAAAAAAAGAGGGTCTAGCCCTCTTTTTCAATATCTATTTTCCTTTGTTTATCTTGGTGATATACTGATCGAGTGCCATTGTCATTGATGGTGAACTCGGAATCGGTGCCGGAATATCTAGCATTAATCCCTGATCCTTTACTGCTTTATGTGTGGTAGGACCAAATGCTGCAATTGCAGTGCTGTTTTGTTTAAATTCCGGAAAATTCTGAAATAGCGATTTTATACCTGATGGGCTATAGAATACAAGTATATCGTAATTCACCTCGGCAAGATCTGAAAGATCACTACTTACAGTACGATACATTATTGCTTTTGTATAGTTTATTTTAGCCTTGTCAAGCGATGCTGGAATTTCAGCTTTATGAATATCTGACAATGGTACAAGGAACTTTTCACTCTTATGCTTAACAATAAGATCCATTAAATCTGAGAACTTAACCTTTCCAAAGAATACTTTTCTTTTTCTATAAACAATATATTTCTGAAGATATACAGCAGTAGCTTCTGAAATACAGAAATATTTCATTGTCTCAGGTATTGCAATTCTTAGTTCGTTTGCAATTCTGAAATAGTGATCAATTGCTGTTCTACTGGTGAAAATAACTGCGGTATGCTCAAGAATGTCAATACGTTCCTGACGAAATTCCTTTGTAGGAACACCTTCAACCTGAATGAATGGTCTGAAATCTATCTTCAGATTATGTTTCTTTGCTAATTCAAAGTAAGGCGACTTGTCAGTGCTTGGTTTAGGCTGCGATACGAGTATACTTTTGATTTTCAAAGCTGATAAATTTTTAATTCAACATCAATACCCTAGTTTTATGCTTCTCCTATTATTAAAGATATTGCTATCAGAATAGGTAGTATTTCAAGCGCACAAAGATACAAAATCCAAAATAGAGTTGAAACACCTTTTCGATGGAATATTTTAAATAGTCTTATACAGCTGTTAAAATAGAATATAATTATTATTATAGCTGAGATTAATATGGTGATTTCAATCAGTTGATAATTAACGAAATACATTATTGTGGCAATGGGCCATAACAGTAAACTTTGCGATTTGTTACTAATATTAAATCCAGAATTATGTTTTGAGAAAATCTCTCTTTCATTTGATATATAACCAACAATAGATAGTAATAATTTTTTATATCCAACATATAAACTCAACGCCCCAATAATAATCAGATAAAGATTTATATTTGATATATCTGTATATGGAGAATAATATATTATAGTTGTTTTTAATATAACTGAGAAGATAAGTATATAGAAAGCGTTAAGTATTGTATTTACTCTGATGATAGAAAGGTTGTTCTCCTCGTACAGTTTCTGAAACTCACGGTGATTAACAGTAGCCTGTAATATTCTGTTTATATAGTCTTTCCATGAGAATCTTATTATAGCAAGTATAAAAGTTGCAGTAATAAGTATAAGAAGCGTTATATCTGTCCCTCGATTAAGAGTAGTTTCTACCTTTTTTGTTACAGTTTTTTCTTCCTGAGTGATTTCGTTAGATATTAGAACGGGTTCAAAAACCTCTTCTTGTTTGTGCTCTTTATTTATAGGAGTATAGTAATCAATGTCTAACTGTTTGTGTAGGTCAAAAGAGGTAATAGTGTTGCTCTCAATACTATTATTAATTATATAGGGTATTGTATCAGGATTGTACTCGTATCTTTTTATTGAATCTAATTTTGCTTTCCTCTTTTTATATTTTATCCATCTGGCAATTCGTTCTTGTTTTTGTTGCTTCTTTATTGCAGCAGAATCCAATACCTGAATATTGCTCTGTCCGGTAATGCTATCTGTCTGACAAATAAGATTTTTAAATTGCTCAGGTGAAACGAAGTATGTATTTTCTGATGATATATTCATAACTATGGCGACAAAGGTAGCCAGAAATAATTTTGGTACAAAGAACCGAAATGTTTTTTAGTTAACTCATTATGCAAAGAAAAAGGCGATTATTATAATTAACAATCGCCTTACATATATCTGTGTTGATTATTTAGTCTTATTTTTCTCTTATCAGGAATACATAAACCGGGAAGTGATCGCTATATCCACCTTGATATGTATTACCTACAAATGTTCTGTATGGATACCCTTTCCAACGCCCCTCTTGTCTTTTAAGAAATTTGCGACTGAATATTTTTGTTTTATAATATGTCCAGTCAGAGTAATTTTTATTTACCATACTTGACGATAGTATTAACTGGTCAAACAGACTCCAGTTATCTCTGTATGCAGTTGTTCCAATACCATTTTTGTATATTTTTTCCATAGGGTTATACATATCTTTCTCGCTAAGCCTATCTTTACGCATCTTTGCACCAATATGTCTCTTAACACTATGATTTGTTGGATTATCGTTAAGATCCCCCATAAGAATTATTTTTGCTTTTGGCTCTTTGTTCTGTATAGAATCAATAATCTCTTTTGATAGATCAGCAGCAGCATTTCTAAGATGACGACTACGTTTCTCACCACCACGTCTTGATGGCCAGTGGTTAACAATTACGTGAACGCGTTCACCATAAAGATCTCCTGTTACCAATAACTGATCTCTAGTATAAAAGTTATCCATTCCTGAAATAGTTAAGGTATAACTCTTACTGCTTGTTGGTGTAAACTTATCTTTCTGATATATAAAACCAACATCGACTCCCCTTTTGTCAGGTGAATCGTAGTGTACAATACCATAATTCATTCCTTTTAGGTGATCTGTTTTAATGAGATCTTCAAGAACCGATCTGTTCTCAATCTCACATACCCCAAGCATTGCAGGACCAGTCTTTATATATTCCTCGCCCATTCTTGCAATAACAGAAGCCATGTTGTTAAGCTTCTCGTTATATCTTTTCCCTGACCAACTCTTTGGACCATTAGGTGTAAACTCAGTATCTCTTACATTTGGAGTATCAAGTGTATCGAATAGGTTTTCGAGATTATAAAATCCAACGCAGGAAATCTGGTACTGTTTCTTTTGCTGTGCATTTGCTGACATTAACGTAACAAATAACACAAGCAATGTTCCTAAAATACTTCTGTAATGCATCATGTGTCTATTTTTTCGCTATGGAATTACTTTCCTTGATTAAGCAGTTTTTTCTATAAATTAGTGTTTGTGAGTGCAAATATAGTTTGTTGATTCATTAATCAAAAAACAGTGTATATATTAATTGTATATCTGATATTAACAGATTTTAAATATTAGAGTTGTTGTGGTTGTGGATATGTACCTGATTAACAAATGTTTTAATGATGCTGTAAAATTGTAGTGTTGAGCACAGCAAGATATAAACATTGTGTATCTATCCAAAAAAAAAATTCTGTTTTTATTACGAGTCAAATGTTAATATTATTTAATATTGAGTATAAATAACACAATTTACCCGATATAAATAACTTAAAATAACAATGTTTACATTTTGTTAACATATAAATGTTATAATATTTAACAAAATGCATTCGTAATATTCTGTAAATTCATAACTTTGACGCCCTTAATAATATTTTTTAACCAGCTAGAATGAAAAAAACTGTTCTCTCTCTTTTGCTGATGACATTGTTCGGCATTGTCGCGTTCGGACAATCAGCAAGCGTGAAAGGAAGGGTGTTAGGCAAAGAAACCAATGCCCCTCTGGAAAAAGCAACAGTCTACTCTTCACTGAGAGCTCAAAAGAGTTTTACAGGTGGAGATGGAGTGTTTCAAATTGATTTACCTTTAGGTAAACAGACCCTGTTTATCGAGAAGGAAGGTTACAAAAAATTTAGTTTAGAGATCACCAATTTAGGTGCCCTTGACCTGGGAACACTGTTCCTTGAGAGTTTACGTACAGAAACAGTTCATAACGATGCTGTTGTTGTAGAGCTTAGTGAAACTGAGCTTACAGAGGATTCTCAATCGCAAGATATCTCAGGTTTACTACAATCATCAAACGATGTGTTTGTATCAACAGCCGGATATGTTTTTGGTCCTGCTCGTTTCCGTATGCGTGGATATGATTCAGAGAACACAAAGGTGTCTATCAACGGAGTTAATCTTAACGATGTTGAGAGCGGAAGAGCTTACTGGTCTGTTTGGGGAGGTCTTAATGATGCAACAAGAGAAAAAGAGGTTGTTAATTCCCTTAATAAATCTGATTTTACTTTTGGTGCTATTGGAGGTGCAACCAATATTGAGACAAGAGCATCTCAGTTCAGAAAAGGTGTTAAGGCATCATACTCGTATGCAAACAGAAGTTATAACAACCGTGCAATGGTAACTTATGCTACCGGACTTATGGAAAATGGTTGGGCTTTTGCAGCATCAGGATCGAGGCGTTGGGCTGAAGAGGGCTATAAAGAGGGTACTTTCTACGATGCATGGGCATATTTCTTATCTGCTGAAAAGAGATTAGGTAATAAGCATGTGCTTAACCTTACAGCTTTTGGTGCTCCAAACCGTAGAGGAAAAGCAGGAGCTACAACAAAAGATATGTATGAACTTGCAGGAACAAACTATTATAACCCATATTGGGGATTTCAGGATGGTGAGAAGAGAAACTCAAGAATTGCAAATCACCACAAACCTGTAATCATACTTAACCACGATTATAAGATATCTCCGAAACTTGATCTTAAGTCATCTGTGCTTTATACTTTCGGGAAAGGTGGAAACAGTGCTCTTAACTGGGTTGGAAGTGATCCAAGACCTGATTACTACCGTAAGTTGCCTAACTATTACAAAGATGATCAATCTATGTTTGATAAACTTACTGATTTATATAAGAATGATCAATCGGTTCGTCAGTTAGATTTTGATCATATGTATGCACTAAACAGAAATGGTGCATTTATAAACGAAGGATTTGCAGAAGGTAACAGAAGTGGATACATTATAGAGGAGCGTAGAGATGATATCAGCAGATTTGCTTTTAACACAGTTGCTACTTACGATGTAAACGAAGACCTTAAAGTTAAGGTTGGAGGAAACTACGAGATGTATCTTGGTAAGCACTTTAAGGTTATTGATGATCTTCTGGGTGGAGATTTTTATCTTGATATTGATAAATTTGCTGAGCGTGATATTAGCCAGCTTGACGGACCAGATGCAATTCAGAGTGACCTGAATAATCCTAACAGAACTGTTAAGGTAGGTGACACATTTGGATACGATTATGAGACTCATGTAAACACAGGTAAAGGCTGGTTGCAAGCAGAGTATTCAATTAATAATACAGATGTTTTTGTTGCAGCAGAGTTGTCAAACACACAATTCTGGCGTACAGGAAATATGAAGAATGGTAAATTTCCTACTAATTCATATGGCGATTCTGAGAAAACATCATTCACAAACTTTGGAGGAAAGATAGGGGCATTACATAAGATATCAGGTCGTCATTATGTTTCGGCAAATGCAATGTACCTGACAAGAGCTCCAAAAATTCGTTATGCATTTACATCTCCGCGTACAAGAAACGAGATTGTTCCTAACCTTAAAGAGGAGAAGATAATGTCAGGTGAGTTATCATATTCATACCGTTCTCCTATTATCTCAGGACGATTAACTGGTTACTATACTAAGTTTATGGATCAGATGAATATTTTGAACTTCTATAACGATGCAGAGAAGACATTTGGTAGTTATATAATGCGCGATATAGATAAGCAACATATGGGTATTGAGTTTGCTGTTGAGGCAAAGGTTATACCTGAGCTAAAGGTTAAAGCTGTTGCTGCTGTTGGTGAGTATATCTATACAAACCGTCCTAAGGCATCACTTTATCAGGACAACAATGCTAATGCTATATTCGAAGATCGTACAATATTCTATGAAAATTACAGAGTTAACGGAACACCGCAACAGGCATTTTCTGTTGGTGTAAAGTACGATTCTCCAAAATATTGGTGGATTGGTGTTGATGCAAACCTTTTCCGTGAGGCATACCTGTCAATGAACCCTGAGCGTAGAACTGATATAGCTGTTAATGGTGTTGATAAAGAGACAGAATCTGGTAAGTTCTACTCAATTATTGAACAGGAAAAACTTGATGATGCATTCACATTAAATCTTTTTGCAGGAAAATCATGGAAAGTTAAGGATTACTATATATCACTTTCTGCTAACGTAACAAACATTCTTAACAACCAGGATTTTATTACCGGAGGTTATGAGCAGTTACGTTTTGATTATGAGACAAAAGATGTATCAAAATATGGTAATAAGTATTATTACATGCCGGGTACTCAGTTCTTTTTAAATTTGAGTGTTCGTTTTTAATAATTTATAAAGTTAAAATGTACCCGGGGGATAATTTGATAACCACCGGATAACTAAACAGAAAATTACATACAGATGAAAACAATACGTTTTATTAAAAGTTTAGGATTTGTTGCAGCAATAGCAGCAATTGCTACCTCATGTGTGAAGAAGGATTTTGATGAGCCGGACATGAGTTCTTTTTGTGCAAGAAAAGCAACATTTGTTGCAAACACAACTATTAAGAATGTAAAAGAGAAGTATGAGATCTACTCTGCAATTGATGGGTCTACTTCAATCAAAATGATTACAGACAAGTCGGTTCTTAAGGGTGTTGTTATTGCTAATGATGTTTCTGGTAACTTGTATAAGAGTATCTATATTAGAGATGTTGATACAGGAGAAGGAATTGAGGTTTCTATTGATGAGAACTCACTTTACACAGTTTTTCCTGTAGGGCAGATTATATATATTAACCTTGAAGGGAAATACCTTGATAAGTTTGGAGCAGTTAAACTTGGTGGTAGTACGTATGAAAAAGACGGAAATTTAAGATTGGGAGGTATTCCTTCTGCACTTATAAAAACAGAGTTTGATTATGAGAGTTGTGCAAAGGCAGATCAGGCAACTCCTGTTGAGAAGAAGATTACTGAGCTTACTGATGATGATTTTGGTAAACTGATTAAGATTACCGGAGTACAGTTTGTTCAGGGCGATATTGATGATGCAACTCCAAAATTTTATAACTCTTCTAAGGATCAGGGTAACGCAACAAACAGAACTATTGAGGATTCAGAAGGTAACTCTCTTACAGTACGTAACAGTAAGTTTGCTAAGTTTGCAGCAACAGATCTACCAAAAGGTAGTGGTTCTATAATTGGTGTTTATTCAGCATATGGTACATCAAAGCAGTTCTTAATAAGAACTATTAAAGATGTTGATATGACAGCTCCACGTCTAAAGAGTACTCCTGCTGTTATTGATCCTGTTCTTACACTTAATGATGATTTCTCAAGTCATACAAAAGGTGATGATATTAAGAAGAATGGTTGGAGATCTATTAAGGAAAAAGGAGACAGAGCATGGTACTGTGATGAGTATAACTCAGATAAGTATGCTAAGATGTCTGTTTATAAGTCAACTGATGCAGAGAATGTAGGTTGGTTAATTACTCCTCCGTTAAAGGTTGGTGAGGCTGCTAAGAAGGTATTCTCATTTGATAGTAAGAACGGATTTAATACAGGAGCAGAACTTAAGGTACTTATATCTTCAGACTATGATGGTAGTGCTACTCCACAGAACGCAACATGGACAGAGCTTAACCCAACATTGGCACCTGTAACAGCATCAAACTACTCGGCATGGACTCCTTCAGGAGATGTTGACTTAAGTGCATACTCAGGAAATGTATATATCGCATTTAGATATACAGGATCAGAACCTTCAAAAGCTGCAACATGGAATATTGATAATGTTAAATTTAATAGCGATGGATCTACACCAGGTCCGGGACCAGGAGTTGGTTCAGGAACACAAGCTGACCCTTATACTGTAGCAGATGCTATAGCTAATAACTCTGGTTCTGATAAGTGGGTAACTGGTTATATGGTAGGTTCTATTGATGGTAAAACTGTAGCTGATGCATCATTTACAACACCATTTACTGGCGCTACAAATGTAATTATAGCTCCAACAGCAGGTGAAACAGATATCACAAAATGTCTTATAGTTCAACTCCCTCCAGGAAAAGTAAGAACAGATCTTAACCTTAAAGATAATGCTTCAAACCATAAAAAAACAGTTAAGATAAGAGGTAGCCTTGAAGCTTATTTCGGCAAGCCTGGTCTTAAGTCAACAGATGCGTATGAATTCGAAGGAACAACATATATTCCAACTACAGCAACAGGTTTCTTTGTAGAGAAATTTGCTACAGATAAAGGAACGTTTGCAGTTCACTCAATAACTGACGATGCTCACGCATGGAAATGGGCAAAATACGGATCTGAGACATATATGTCAATGTCTGGTTTTGATAAGCCTTCAAACACTACTGTTGATAATAATGACTGGTTAGTATCATCTGCAATTGATTTAACAGGTAAATCAAATGTTAAGTTCTTTATAAAATATAAGGCTAAACTATTTGGTGCTGATTTTGCAACCTGTTATAAAGTAAAGATCTCAACTGATTATGATGGAACATCAAAACCAACTGAGAATGGTACTTGGGAAGAGTTAACAGGAATGACTTCGGTTGATAACTGGGATGCTGGAGAACATACTTTTACGCTGGATTCAAAGTATAATGGAAAAACAGTTTATGTTGCATTCCAATATATTTCAGCTAGCAATAAAGGTGGTACATGGCAGATTATTGAGACTTCAATGTCAGAATAATATTCATTAATATTATAAAGCAAAAAAGGGAGAGTTATTTAAAACGCTCCCTTTTTTTATAACTATATCTATCTCTATAATTAAAAGTCAAATCTTTTTTTGATACCTTTAAACCATTCATTTTATGATACCTGTTTAAGGTGATTTTAAATGTTTATTTTTGCATATAAATAAGATATAATATATGGCTTTTATAAAGAGTATTGAATACTACTTACCTCAAAAGGAGCTTGCAAATAGCGATATTGATAAAATATTCCCGGAACTGAATATTAATAAAGTTGCAAAAAAAATAGGTATTGAGAAAAGGCATATTGCTGCTGAAGATGAAACCGCTTCTGATATGGCATTTATAGCTGCTGAAAAAGTACTCAAAAATTATCATAAGAGTAAAATAGATTTCGTTCTGTTTTGTACGCAGAGTCCAGATTACCATTTGCCAACATCTGCATGTATATTGCAGGATAAATTGCACCTTCAGAATGTTGGATCGCTTGATTTTAATCTTGGATGTTCAGGTTATATTTATGGACTTGCAATGGCAAAAGGACTTATTGCGGCAAATATTGCAAATAATGTATTGCTTTTAACAGGCGAAACTTACTCAAAACATATACATCCTAAAGATAAAGCAAATCTATCAATATTTGGTGATGGGGCATCGGCTACTATTGTAGAGAGAGAATTTAATAATATTGGGGAATTTGAATTAGGTACCGATGGTAAAGGATATGAAAATCTTATTGTAAGGAACGGAGCATTCAGAAATATAACGGATAATAATCCTGAACAGATATCATATGGTTCAGATAATATATATGATGATAATCATCTGTACATGAATGGACCAGAGATATTCAATTTTACTATTGAAAAGGTGCCTGAATGCATAAACAAAACCCTTGTAAAGAATAATTTGATGATAGAAGATATTGATTATTTTATATTTCATCAGGCAAATAAATATATGCTAAATCATCTTAGAATGAAGCTAGATATTCCAAAAAGTAAATTTTATAATGATTTGAATGATACAGGTAATACTGTGTCGAATACGATACCTATTGCTTTAAAAAGAGCTATTGATTCAGGAGATATTAAAGATGGAGATAAGGTAATGCTTGTTGGTTTTGGTGTAGGTCTATCTTGGGGGGCAACAGTTATTGTACTTTAATAGTATTATTGTAATAGGTTTGTTTTGTGATGTTTAATAAAAATGGATTTGTATATATGAAGAAACAGGAGTTTATTGATTTATTAGTAGAGGAACTTGAGATAGAAGATAATCAGATTACAGAAACAACTTCACTTGATTCAATTGAGGAGTGGGATTCTATGGCAGAGTTGGTTGTTATTAGTCTAGCTGATAGTAAATTTGATGTTAAACTTAAATCTAAGGAGATATCAACATTTAAAACCATTCATGATATAATGGATGGTATTGGATTAGATAAGTTTGAGTAGAAACGATCTGTATATGATAAAGGTATTACTTACATTTGATTATGAACCACCATTAGGCGGTTTTAAATCTGCAGAGAAAGCTCTTTTTTCACCTGCTGAAAAGGTAATTGATCTTGCAACAGAAAAAGGTGTTCCGTTAGTATTGTTTGCGGATGTCTGCTCTTTAGAACGTTATAAAGACTGGGATTATGAAGGCTATTATAAACCTTTTGTAAACCAGATTAAAAAAGCGGTTCAACTTAAACATGATGTTCAACTGCACCTTCATCCACATTGGCTTACTTCAGATTTTATAAATGGAGAGTATATACCTTCAAAAGACTTCTCTCTTAGCGACTTTAAATTAAAGAAGAAAGGATATGATATTCCCAGAATTGTTAACGAGGGTATTGATATGCTTAAAAGTATATGCATTTCTGTAGATCCAGATTACAGTTGTATTGCATATAGAGCAGGAGGGTATAGAATAACCTCAGCTACTAAAGATATTGTTGAAGCAATGCTCGATAACAGTATAAAGGCAGATAGCTCTTTGATATCGGGTTTTTTTAGTAAATCTGAATTATATACTACAAATTTTCCTAAAATTAATCGAAATCATTGGTACATATCATCTAATAAAGATTTGTTTGAAGTATCTGATAGTGGACTTTTAGAGATTCCTATTACATCAAAGCCAATTGGTATTACCGATATAGTTTTGAGGAGAGTCAGGAAAATTAGATATAAGAATGAGCTTAAAAAGAGGCGATATAATAATACTGGAAGAGGATTTCATGATGGAAACTTCTCTTTATCGTTTAGAGAGAAGATAAAGATGATTACAAATCCAATTAGACTGACATTCGATTCGGATTATATGACTGTTAAAGACCTCGCAAGAATAGTGGCGCATAATATCAATAATAATTCTGATAAAAATGGTGACACGTACATTACGGCAATTAGTCATCCTAAAAGTATGGGTGACTATCATGTATCTTTAATGGGAGATTTTATAGACTATATGAGAGAGCAATATTCTGACAAGCTCGAATTTATAACATATCAGACGCTATTTAATGGTAAAGATAATTTATAGTATACTTCAGAAGTTTCTGACTAAAAGCAGGCTAAAACAGGTTAAAAAACAATATAATAATGTAAAACAGATTGTATTAGGGAGAAATAAATCTGTTGATCTGGAGAATATTTTACGAAATAGGATGAATATACAGAAGGGGGATACCGTTTTTGTTCATTCGTCTGTAGAGAAATTGAATATAGATTTTGAACCTTCAGTAGTATTTCAGCTCCTACTTGATATTGTAGGCAAAGAGGGGACTGTTCTTTTCCCATGTTGGCATTTTAAAACAAGAGCTGAGGAGTATTTGTCAAAAACACACAAAACATTTGATGTTAGAAAAACTCGTTCAAGAATGGGATATCTTACAGAATTTGCACGACTCCAAAAGAACTCTGTAAGAAGTCTACATCCAATAAATTCAATTGTTGCAATAGGTAGTGATGCTGAAAATATTGTTAATGAGCATAATAAAGATATTTATCCTTGTGGTGTTAAGAGTCCTTTTTATAAAATGTTGAATTATAATGCTAAGATAATAGGACTTGGGGTTGATGTAGATAATATGTCATTCTTGCATTGTGTTGAGGATGTAGAGAACGATATTTTTCCTTTAAAAACAAGATCAGAAGAAGTTTATTCTGAACCTGTTATTAGTGCAAGCGGTAAAGAGATTGTTGTAGATGTTCTTATACCATCAGAGCAAATATCAAAGAGAAACCCAAAAACCTTTTTTTCTAAGTATATTACCTCTGATATCTGTATTAGATTTAAGAAAAGAGGTGCAGAATTCTTCTGTGCTGATTCGGTGAAATTATATGACAAGTTATCAGAACTTCATAAAAGAGGTATTACAATATATAATTCGTAATTTTGGTGTTTAAAATTATAACGATTTGGAAAAAGGATTAGTGGTTAAGTCAACAGGTAGTTGGTATAATGTAAAAAGAGAGGATGGCTCTGTTGTAAGATGTGCAGCAAGAGGTAAATTTAGAATGAAGGGGATACGTAGCACAAACCCTATTGCTGTTGGTGACAAAGTAGAATATGTTTACGATTCTGTTGCAGAATCAGGAGTTATTAAAACTATCCTTGACAGAACAAACTACATAATACGCCGATCAACTAATCTTAGTAAAGAGTCGCACATTATTGCTTCTAATATAGATCAGGCTCTACTGTTTGTTACACTTACAAATCCGGTTACGAATATAGAGTTTGTAGATAGGTTTCTTGTAGCAGCAGAAGCTTATGGTATACCTGTGATTATAGTATTTAATAAATGCGATCTGTATACCAATGAACTAAATGAAGATTTTGAATATTATAGATTATCATATAAACATGTAGGTTATACATGTATCGAAACATCAACTATTACAGGACATAATCTTGATAAACTTAAAGAGATTATGAAAGGTAAAGTTAATCTGTTATCAGGAAACTCAGGTGTAGGAAAGTCAACATTAATAAACTCTATTGAACCGGAACTTAACCTTAAAACATCTGCTATATCAGATGCCCATCTTAAAGGAAAACATACAACAACCTTTGCTGAAATGTTTCCATTAGCTGACGGGGGATATATTATTGATACCCCAGGAATAAGAGGGTTCGGTATTGTGCATATTGAACGTGAAGAAATTTCTCATTTTTTTCCTGAAATATTTAAACTATCAGAGAATTGTCAGTACAATAACTGTTTGCATTTAAATGAGCCTAAGTGTGCAGTAAAGGATGCTTATGAAAATGGCTTAATGCCACCATTCAGATATGAAAGTTATGTAAGTATACTTATGAACGACGATAATAAATACCGCCAATAATCTTTTGATTTATAATACTTTTTTCCGTAACTTAATTATCAATTAGCGTTTAAGCTTATCAATATAATGTTGTTAAGTAGTTGGTCGCTGGTGATGACATGCTGCAAGATTCAGTTGTTCCTGCAGACAATCTTTTATTTAATATAGTTAGGGAAAATTATAAACAGATGAAACATC
>DKJY01000192.1 GCA_002454955.1 Bacteroidales bacterium UBA6680 | reverse complement strand
TTCCTGTAACCAATACAGGAGCCACCTGACCTGAGATTGTTATCTCTAACTCGCCTTTAATGCCTGATCCATCCTTTGCTGTGGCTACCACCGTTACTGTTCCGTCTGTTACAGCGGTTAACAGACCTGCATCATCTATTGTTGCCGATCCGGTTCCATTATTTACACTCCACGTTACTGTTTTGTCTGTTGCATTAGTAGGGGCTACAGATGGCCATATCTGAAGTGTTCCATTATCTACTGTAATAGTTTTTACAAACCCGGGTGTTGTTAATGCAATACTAGTAACATTTATAACAGGTATTATCTGTCCTGATATTGTTATCTCTTTATTAGCTATAATACCTGAGCCATCGTTTGCGGCAGCAACAACTGTTACTTTACCATTATCAAGTGCAGTAACAAGACCAGAATTACTTATCCTTGCTTTTCCTGTTGTCTCAATAAGACTCCATGTTACTCTCTTATTTGTAGCATCGGCCGGAAGAATATCAGCAGACATCTGTAGTGTACCATCATCTGCTGTAATAGATGAAGCATCACCAGCTCCGGAAATTGTAACCGATGTAACAAGGGTTCCTGCATCGCCCTTTTCGCCTGCCTTAATTGATGCATTTGCTACACTATTATAAGCGTACTCCTTAATTGTTAATTTTTTACCTTCAAACGATACAAGCACCCAGCCATAATGTCTTTTTCCTCCTATAATGAATCGCACACCAACATACTTATCACCTAATCCTCTGAAATTAGGATCGTTTGCATCGCCAAGGAATGGCTCAGGAAATGAGTTACCCCAGTTTTCTGATACATCAATTACTGCATCCTTATCAAGAGCCTGAATATATCTGCCGCCAAACGGGTTTGTTGCTGTACCTTTAAGTATATATTCATTATTTCCAAAAAAAGTCATATGCATAAACCAATCGGCGCCCCAATCGTCCCATCTGAAATTATACTCCTCAGTACCATCATTATTAAAATCTATTACAGCAATACCCGAAGCCCATCCCGGATCCTCTTTCATTGTTGTTGTAACATCAGGATTAACATCTGTAAATACTATTTGTGACTGTACATTACCTATACAGAGGTATAGTACAAACACAAAAGCAATGTAAAATTTGTTCATTTAATATAGTTTTAATTTATTAATATTCAACATATGTATACATAGGGTTTAACTATAAATCCTTTATAATTCACTCTATACAACGCTTAATTTTATACAGATTTTGTGCACTAAATCTAATTAACTGCATATTGTTATGTCCAAAAGTACATCATTATATATTAATTACAATAGCAATATCATTAGCAATTAATATATAGACACAACAAAAAGTATACAGTACAAAACTGTACAGTTTACAAACAAAAGCATACCTGTCTGATATAAAACCAAATAACACATTTAATCTAAAAAAAGCGGATACTTGTTTATTATTGATGCTGCTTTTTGTTATATTTAACAAAACACAACATTTTATTTAAGTTTAAGAGAGATCTTACTTTATTTTATCTGGAAAAAAAGAAGACTATGAGATTAGAGAGATTAAAGACATCGACCCTGATTGTTATTTTTGCATTTGTTGTTTCTGTATTTTTTGGTTGTAATAGCAGTCAAAAAGAGAAAGAGAACAGACTTAAAAACAGCGCTCTGCTAATAATTGATGTGCAGAACGATTTTTGTCCGGGTGGTGCTCTTGCAGTGAAAGATGGAGATAAAATTATTCCGAACATTAACAAGCTATCAAAGGCGTTTAATCTGGTGGTTGCATCAAAAGATTGGCATCAGGATAGTACAGTACATTTTGAGAATTGGCCTGTGCACTGTGTAAGAGGAACCAAAGGTGCTGAGTTGCATAAGGATTTAGATACAACGCTTATTGATAAAATTATTCTTAAAGGTACAGAGAATAACGACGACGGTTACTCTGCATTTGAGGCTACAAGCATAAATCTTAACAGCTATCTTAAAGATAACAAGATTAAGAGTGTATATGTAACAGGATTGGCTATTGATTACTGTGTTAAAAGAACTGTTCTTGATGCACTTAAAAACGGATTTACAACGTATGTTGTTATTGATGCGGTTAAAGGGGTAAATATTAACCCTACCGACTCTGAGAATGCGCTTAAGGAGATGACTGAAGCAGGATGTAAAATTATATTAACCGCAGATATTCTCAAGTAGAGAATGCTGCTATAACAATAAACATTATCACGACTCATTACACACATATTATGGATGGGAGTATTCTAAAGGCACTCTACATTTATTTAAATATAAAGGCAGGTTCTTCGGCTACTGCAGGCACAACAACTTAAAACAGCTGATATCAATACATTTTGGTTAAAACTACAAGAGAGGTGGTTGAGTTGTGAGATAATTAATGTTTATTATAACGGGCATTGCAGATATTGCAGTGCCCTTTTTTTATCTATATCGGTACTATATTACACAGATACTTTAAACAACACTCTGTTATTACATTGCTATTAAACAATTTATAGTTCTTACTTGTTTATAGTTTTAGCAAACGGTCTTAGCTGTTACATCTTCTCTTATTATGATATATCAGGATATAATTACAGATAAATGATTAAATGTACAGCACCTATTTTGTAATATTGAGAGGAGTAGGAATGTGCTGTTCCCGACTCCGCTATAACTGACACTTAGGCAAATAAAGAGACAAATTACAGCAAATGAGAAAACAATTATAATATATGAAACGAGCATGAGAATAGTCATTCACACACACTGAGATGATTATAAATGCGAGTTCCATCTGGCAAATAAAAAACAATTATAAACAGATGAAACATCCATGACGATTAAATTTTAGACACACACGAGGATGATTATAAATGCTACGATGTAACTTA
>DKJY01000006.1 GCA_002454955.1 Bacteroidales bacterium UBA6680 | reverse complement strand
TAAAAAACCATCTATTAAATATGAAACTAAAAATAACCATGGACAATTATCTATATTTTAGAACTTTTCTTATATCGAACTCAGGTTAAAAACTAATTTTTTCGGGAACAGCAGTGCTTCGATTGAGTGATTTAAAACTTGTAAAAGACTGATAACAAACTGATAATGAAAGAACACCAGCAGCTAACAAAGTATATAAAACATTTGGCGGATAGTGCTAATTTTAAAGCTGTTACATTTAATAAAAATCGTAGCGGTTTGACAGGTTTGCTCTCCGAAATGCCAAACGTTTCATATACGTAGCAGTGTGTGCTCGGCATGGGTATTAACTATAGGGTGTAAGTCCTGAACAGGCGGAGTTAAACCGAACTGTTAGCAAGTGGCAAGGTGCCTCTGGGCAACTCGACCACTGAAGAGATACGAAGTATTCACGAATTCAAAACAGAGAGATCACAGATGAGTAAAGCCAGACTGCAAAATCCTGTACTTGTATAAATTAGGTTTAAATAGCATTGTACTTATATAATAATAGTTGGATATACACGCCTACTATATTTTTACAATAAGTTTTTATCCAAAAAACAGAACATAATAAAAAGTAATACAACAAAGGGTTATAAGTAATTTTATTACATTTGTTAGAACAATAAACCAACTATATCTATTGGTTTAATAAACTGAACTGGGTTGGTTTATCGTGACGTTGTATGTAATAGCATAGAAGAAGATGAAGCACAGAAATAAAATAATAACTTTACTTGCAATAGCATTACTATTCTCTTGTAGTAATATTGAAGATAATACATATAAGAAATTAACTTCAGAAATGGATAATTATAAGTTAAATAGTAAATACGAGACTCCTTTAATTAACTATTTCACTATGGCAGATTCTTTATCTTCTATATTGATTAGTGAAAATGGAAATAAAGAACTCGGAACGTATAATGCCTATAGATCATTGATAATTATAAATTCGGTTAACGATTCAGTTCAAAAAGTAATTAAGGATTGTCTGAATTTCGATTATAAAACCATTGACAAGAAAGACTTAAATGACAAGATAAAATTGTCAAGGAATATTTATGCACAGTCATTAGTAAATTATCTTAGAAAAATGGAGTATGATAATTTATTCAACGATATAATACAGCATACTTATTTTACATCTTTTGATGATACAACTTACCTTAATTTAGACATATTTATTCCGACAGCAAAAGAAAGCTCGATAACTGTGATTTTAGGTAATAAATGTCAATGGGCTAATACAGGAACTAGGGGGTTGACTTTAAGAGTCCCTGACAAGCATGGAGTTGATACAATTGCAGTACAAATTGAATGGTTTGACCATAAGTTAAAGAACTCAGTTGACAAAAATATCATGGTGCTAACAGAATAAAGCTACAACACACAATAATGCATAATAAAACATAAGGACGACAGCGGTTTACGGAGTTTTATTGCATTTAATCAGTTCCGCCAAATCTGCGATTTGACGGATTGCCTTGAAACTTTAAATTTGTGTCAAAACGCAAATTTGGCTCAGTGCAACTTGACAGATCTGAACAGGCGGAGTTAAACCGAACTGTTAGCAAGTGGCAAGGTGCCTCTGGGCAACCCTACCACTGAAGAGATACGAAGTATTCACGAATTCAAAATAGAGAGATCACATATGAGTAAAGCCAGACTGCAAAATCCTGTACTTGTATAAATTAGGTTAAAATAGTATTGTACTTATAGAGTAATAGTTGGATATACACACTTACTATATTTTTACAATAAGTTGGTTTATCCTAAAAACAGAACATAATAAAAAGTAATACAATAAAGGGTTATAAGTAATTTTATTACATTTGTTAGAACAATAAACCACCATATCTATTGGATTGATAAACTGAACTGGTTGGTTTATTGTGACGTTACCAACAAGCCTGAAAAAGAAACGACATTGGTAATTTTGCAGTGAGAATAAAAGAAAAATGAAATAGCCAGCCCACAAAACAGCACATTCGCAAGCCCCGCACACGAGCCGATGCTTCTGCTTGCAAAAGAGCTATTTTTTTGCCAACGCACTGGTGGTAAATTGATACATTTGTGGTTAATTGCAACATATGATTAATAAAATAATTTGATAAAATTGAAATAGAGTAAATGTCATCACTATTAGATAGAATAAATAATCTTTCAGAGGAAGTTGAAAACTTCCCACTTGGCAAATGTTCTCCAAGTGATGACCCTGATATGCAAACAGCTTATTTATACTCTTTTAAGGATTTAGCAAAAAGATTTGTTGCATCGTTGAAACGTTTAGATGACACGAGACTTTTAAAAATATTGGAATCAATTGATTTAAATCCAGAATACATTACTGAAGCTTATGATTTGAAAGCAGATTTACAAACCGTTATTGACTATCTAAATGATACTGATAATTTAAGGGAACGAGTATCTATTTCGACAAAAGAAGCAAACGAATTTTCGGAGACAATAATTGATAACCTTGTTCAAGAATCTGCAAATAACTTAGCAATGATTTGTACTGGTTATGGACTTGATGAAGGAACAACAGAAGAAGCATACCAAAGCAAAAGAAACTATGTTTACAAAAGGATATCTCATTTAGATAATCTACAAATACTTGAGTTGGGTAAAAAAATGGCAGGAAAGTATCCTGACAGCAGATTAGATGAATTAATTACTAAATTTTTCGACTCTGATTCATTGGGCTTAATATCAGAATTTGATAACATTAAAGAATTTATTGTAGCGGAATTGAATAAGGCAAAATATATAATTTGGGTTGCTGTTGCATGGTTTACCGATAGAGATTTAGCAAACCTATTGTATACAAAAGCAAAACAAGGTTTAAACATTCAAATAATATTGAATGATGATAAAATAAACTCAACTTTAAAAGAAAAACTAAAAGAGCATTTTGAAGTATATTTTGCTCCGTCAAATGACAAGTTCAGCAAATTAATGCATAATAAATATTGTGTGATTGACTTAGAAAAAGTAATTCATGGTTCATATAACTGGACAAATAAAGCTCAATACAATAATGAAGCTATTTCAGTAATTGACAGTCGATTAGAAGCAAAAAAGTTTACAGACCAATTCTTGAAAATAAAACAGGAAATTATCAGATGGAAGAAAATAAATCACAAATAATTATATACCAAACCGAAAACGGGGAAACAAAATTGGATGTCCGTTTTCAGGATGAAACCGTTTGGCTTACACAAAAGCTTATGGCTGAGTTATTTCAAACAACTTCACAAAATATTACTATTCACCTTAAAAACATATTTGAAGAGGGCGAATTAGAAGAAAATGCAACTTGTAAGGATTTCTTACAAGTTCAAAAAGAAGGTAACAGGGAGGTAAAACGTAAACAAAAATTTTACAACCTTGATGCAATTATTTCAGTTGGTTATCGAATAAAATCGCACGTAGCAACAAAATTCAGACAATGGGCAACACAACATATTAAGGAATTCATTGTAAAAGGGTTTGTACTTGATGATGAACGACTAAAAAATCCCGATTTGCCTTTCGACTATTTCGAAGAACTTGAAAGACGAATACAGGATATTCGGACTTCGGAAAAACGATTCTACAGAAAAATCACAGATATTTATGCAACAAGTGTTGATTATGACCCAACTCTTGATATTAGTATTGATTTCTTTAAAACGGTACAAAATAAATTACACTGGGCAATTACAGGTCAAACTGCTGCCGAAATAATCAGTTTGAGAGCCGATAGCACAAAAGAAAATATGGGCTTGACAAATTGGAGAGGTGATAAAATTAGAAAAGCTGACGTTTCCATTGCTAAAAATTATTTGAACGAAGAAGAATTAACATCACTAAATAATTTGGTTGAACAGTATCTGATTTTTGCACAAGGACAAGCAATGAGAAGAATCCCAATGTACATGAAAGACTGGATTGAAAAATTGAACGGATTTTTAACGTTGAACGATAGAGAGATTTTAAATAATGCTGGTTCAATATCTCACACATTGGCAAAGGAAAATGCAGAACGAGAATATGAAAAGTTTAAAGACTCAGAACAAAAAATGATAACAGAAGGTGATTTTGAAAAAGCTATAAAAAAGATAGAACAGAAAAAGAAGAAATAAAATGCCAACGCTTCACAGCCACACACATTGCCAAGTCGCTCAAAAGCCAATCGCATGACCAAAACTTGTCAAAGAGTGTGTCTGTCCGAACGCACGAGGCATTGCAAAATTGATAGTTAATTGATTGAAAATGAATGAAGGCCAGTTGGTAACACGGTATATAAAACATTTGGCGGAAAGTGCTAATTTTAAGGGTAGTATATTTAATAAACTTAGCAACGGTTTGATAGGAAATCGCTTTGAAACGCCAAACGTTTCATATACCCATCCGTGTGTGCTCGGCATGGGTATTAACTATAGTGTGTAAGTCCTGAACAGGCGGAGTTAAACCGAACTGTTAGCAAGTGGCAAGGTGCCTCTGGGCAACCCTACCACTGAAGAAATACGAAGTATTCACGAATTCAAAATAGAGAGATCACAGATGAGTAAAGCCAGATTGTATCTAAGGTGGTACTTCGGTATAATTCAGTAGAGCTGTGAGAGGGTGGAGGTACGAATTCTTTTCGTATCTTACTCTACTCGATTGGGTACAAGTGTATGCAAACCTATAACAGAGAATATTCTAACAACAGAGATTTATGTGAGAAACAATGCAATTTGGCGATGATTAATGTATTTTTGAGTTAATATTTAAGTGAGATACTCAATGGATAATTTTGATGAATATTTAAGACAGGGAGAACCCAATAAGGCTGAAAAAGCAAAGGTTTGGAAAACTGCTATTGGTTTACAACAGGTTGATGGCTTAAAGCCTTCGGAATATTTAATAGCAACTGCTAAACAGAATATTGAAGGTGATATATCTATTGATGAGGTAAAACAAAGAATCGATAGTTATTATGAAGAAAGCCCTGTAAAAGATGCTAAAAATAGAACTGAGGAAGCTGACAAAGTTTCTGCACGAATTGCAGAAATTTAAAATGAGCAAACTTTTACATTTTCACCAGCTGAATACCTTACTATTCATCGAAGATTGTTTCAAGATATATACAACTATGCAGGTAAAATTCGAGATTATAACATAACAAAAAATGAGTGGATATTAGACGGAGAAACTGTTTTGTATGCAAGTGCCGAGAGTTTGAAAGTAACTCTAGAATATGATTTTGAACAAGAGAAGAAGTTTAGTTACAAAGGTTTAAACCAGAGAGAAATAATAGAACATATAGCTCACTTTACAAGCTATTTATGGCAAATTCACATTTTTGGAGAAGGCAATACTAGAACAACAGCAATTTTCTTAATAAAATACCTTCGTAAGCTTGGCTTTAAAGATGTTAATAATGGATTATTTGAGAAGCATTCATTGTATTTTCGAAATGCTTTAGTTCGAGCAAACTACGAAGATTTGTCGAAAGGAATTCATAAAACAGAAAAATACCTGATTAACTTTCTTTCAACCTTAATATTAGATGAGAATCACGAGTTCAAAAATCGAGAAATGCATGTTAATTACATTGATACTGTAAAAGGCCAAGATGACACTGTAAAACGTAGTGGTGACACTGTAAATGACACTGTATTGGGTTTAATAAAGAATAATAATAAAATTACAGCTGTAGAAATTAGCAAACACTTGAAAGTGAGTTTAAGTACAGCTAAACGCAAAATAAAATCGCTTAAAGAAAGTGGGCAAATAGAACGCATTGGGAGTGATAAAACTGGTCATTGGAGAGTCATCAAGAAATAGAAAAAACACCAGTATCCAACAATGTCTCATAAAGCATAGGCTCGCCGCAGGCGCAACACAAGCCCACGTTTGCATATATTTGTCCGTGTGTGCCCGGCATGGATATTAACTATAAGGTATAAGTCCTGAACAGGCGGAGGTAAACAGAACTGTTAGCAAGTGGCAATGTGCCTCGGGGCAACCCGACCACTTAAGAGATACGAAGTATTCACGAATTCAAAATAGAGAGATCACAGATGAGTAAAGCCAGACTGCAAAATCTTGTACTTGTATGAATTAGGTTAAAATAGGATTGACTTATAGAATAATAGATGGATATACACACCTACTATATTTTTACAGTAAGTTGGTTTATCATAATGTAGATTATAAAAAACAGGCATAATACTGTTTGGTATATGAATTTCAATACAAGATGTAAAGAGTCCTATATAATACAAAAGCCGGATTTGTATTAATCCGGCTCTGTAGTTATAATTTATTTAAGGTAATCTATCTTAATTCATAGTGATATTTAGCTTCTCTAAAGCAACCGATATTGGAATAGCGAAAGCTATACCATCAGTACCAATACCAACCAATTTCTGGCTCACAATACCAACAACTAATCCTTTATTATTAATAAGTGGTCCTCCGCTGTTTCCAGGACTAACACTAACATCTGTCTGAATATACTCAATACCATTTTTAGCCTCTCTTTTACCACTGATAATACCTTTGGTAACAGTGTTTGATAAGCTGGTGGTTTCAGGAGTACCAATTGCAATAACCTCGTTACCTACCTCGTACTCTTTTGTAGCAATAGGTAAAGCTTTGTATCCGCTACCCTGAACCTTGAGCAGAGCAAGATCAGCCTCCTCGTCGTAGTTTAGTAACTTAACAGGTAGTTCAAATCCCATTTGGAACTTGGCTTTAAGCCCTTTGTTTCCTTTAACTACGTGGTAGTTTGTAAGTATATAACCCTCGTTGTTAATAAGGAAAGCACTACCATGTCCTTGGCTACCAATAATTGTTACAACGGCAGGATTTACATCTTTTACCATTTTACCGTATGACTCAAACTTCTTAACTTTTGTTTTTGATAGAGTGTATTTCTTCAGTACCTCCTCTTTATAATCCTTTTCAGCATTAGAGTCAGAACTCTTTATTGCATCAATCAGAGAAGTATCTTTTAGTGCTGCAGCAAAATTCTCAGCAAATGCCATATTTACACCAATAGCAAAATCACTTGATACACCCGGCATTATTATATCTTCTGAGGTAGATACCTTTTTAAGAAGTTTCTTTGATACATTATCATAGAACTGCCACTCTACATCCATTTTAACAGACAGATCAGCTATTTTATTAGAGTATGATAACTCAGCTTTCATCTTAATATCTTTTACAATTGCTCCTATAGAGATATCTGTCTTTTTCTCGGCTACAGACTCTTCTTCAGCTTCGTCAAACATACTGCCTTCGTCCTCAGTCTCTTCTTTGCTCTCAAATCCGCAAATCTTCAGTTCATCTAAGATGTTTTTTTCATATATTATTATAGGAGTTGAAGTTGTTAGGTTTAAGAACCTACCCATAACGTATAAATTGCTCCAATAGAAATCTTGTATATAATGAAGTACCTTTTCGCCCGGATCAATATCATATCTTACCTTAGCAAGATCAAAAGAGCGTTTTACTTTATCTTGCATTCTATACCTTTTGTTCTTCATACCCCATAGAATATTTGTAAATTTCTCTTCAGGTTTAGAGTCATATTGATATACTTTGTCTTCGAAACCTGGTTTGCTAAGGGTTATGGTATGTTTTGGTGTAACCTTATCAAAAGGAATTCTCAGGGAGTAATATCCATTACTATTTGTTGTTCCATGAGGTTTTCCATCTAAAAGAACTGTTAAGTTGCGTTCTTTAGTATATATATAAAACCTGTGCTTTTGTGCAATAGAGTACATTGTACATAATATAATGCACATAAATAGTGATAATAGTTTTTTCATTGTTGTTTATATTTTTTATAAATGTTTTATCTGGTAGTAATAATACAAGAGCCGAACTGTAATTTATGTCCGGCTCTGTAATATAATGTATTTAGGATAGTCTATCTTAATTAAGAGTGATATTTAGTTTCTCTAAAGCAACAGATATTGGAATTGCAAATGCAATACCATCAGTACCAATACCAACCAGTTTAAGGCTTACGATACCAACAACTAATCCTTTTTTATTGATAAGTGGCCCACCGCTGTTTCCAGGGCTTATGCTTACATCTGTTTGTATATACTCAATACCATTTTTAGCCTCTCTTTTACCACTGATAATACCTTTGGTAACAGTGTTTGATAAGCTGGTGGTTTCAGGAGTACCAATTGCAATAACCTCGTTACCTACCTCGTACTCTTTTGTAGCAATAGGTAATGCTTTGTATCCGCTACCCTGAACCTTAAGCAGAGCAAGGTCAGCCTTTTCGTCGTAGTTTAGTAACTTAACAGGTAGTTCAAATCCCATTTGGAACTTGGCTTTAAGCCCTTTGTTACCTTTAACTACGTGGTAGTTTGTAAGTATATAACCCTCGTTGTTAATAAGGAAAGCACTACCATGTCCTTGGCTACCAATAAGTGTTACAACAGCAGGGTTAACATCTTTAACCATCTTACCGTATGACTCAAATTTCTTAACTTTTGTTTTTGATAGTGTGTATTTCTTCAGTACCTCCTCTTTATAATCCTTTTCAGCATTAGAGTCAGAACTCTTTATTGCATCAATCAGAGAGGTATCTTTTAGTGCTGCAGCAAAATTCTCAGCAAATGCCATATTTACACCAATAGCAAAATCACTTGTTAAGTCAGGCATTGTAATCTCTTCTGATGTAGACATCTTTTTTATAAGCTTCTTTGATACATTATCATAGAACTGCCACTCTACATCCATTTTAACAGACAGGTTAATTAATTTTCTGTAGTATGATAAATCAGCTTTCATCTTAATGTCTTTTACAATTGCACCAATGGCAATATCAGCCTTCTTCTCAGCAGAAGTTTCATCTTCAGCATCATCAAACATACTGCCTTCGTCATCATTATCTTCTTCGCTCTCAAATCCACAAATCTTAAGCTCGTCTATAATATTTTTTTCATATATTTTTATGGGAGTTGAACTTGCAGGATTCATTAATTTTCCATCTACAAAAATAGAGTTCCAATAAAGGTCTTTTCCAACAAACGAGAATACTTTTTCACTCGGATCAATATCGTACCTAACCTTAGCAAGATCAAAAGAGCGTTTTACCTTCTCTTTCATTCTGTACCTTTTGTTTTTCATACCCCAGACGATATTTGTTAATCTCTCTTCTGGTTTAGTATCGTACTGATACACTTTGTCCTCATGTCCGGGTTTACTAAGAGTAATAGTGTGTTTAGGCGTAACTTCATTGAATTCTGTTTTTAGGGAATAGTATCCTTCTCCATTTGTTTTTCCATGTGGTGTTCCGTCTAATAAAATTGTTACGTCACTTTCATTTGTGAAAAAACGAAATTTGTATTTTTGTGCAATAGAGCACATTGTGCATAGCAAAATGCACATTGATAGTGATAATAGTTTTTTCATTGTTGTTTATATTTTTTATAAATGTTTTATCTGGTAGTAATAATACAAGAGCCGGACTGTAATTTATGTCCGGCTCTGTAGTTATAATTTATTTGAGGTAATCTTAATTCATAGTGATATTTAGCTTCTCTAAAGCAACCGATATTGGAATAGCGAAAGCGATACCATCAGTACCAATACCAACCAGTTTAAGGCTTACAATACCAACAACTAATCCTTTTTTATTGATAAGTGGTCCACCACTGTTTCCAGGGCTTATGCTTACATCTGTTTGAATATACTCAATACCATTTTTAGCCTCTCTTTTACCACTGATAATACCTTTAGTAACAGTGTTTGATAAGCTTGTAGTTTCAGGAGTACCAATTGCAATAACCTCGTTACCTACCTCGTATTCTTTTGTAGCAATAGGTAATGCTTTGTATCCGCTACCCTGAACCTTAAGCAGAGCAAGGTCAGCCTTTTCGTCGTAGTTTAGTAACTTAACAGGTAGTTCAAATCCCATCTGGAACTTGGCTTTAAGCCCTTTGTTACCTTTAACTACGTGGTAGTTTGTAAGTATATAACCCTCGTTGTTAATAAGGAAAGCACTACCATGTCCTTCGCTGCCAATAAGTGTTACAACAGCAGGGTTAACATCTTTAACCATCTTACCGTATGACTCAAATTTCTTAGCTTTTGTCTTAGATATAGTGTACTTCTTTAGTACCTCTGCTTTGTACTCTTTATCAGCATTGGAGTCGGTACTTTTTATAGCTTTAATCAGAGAAGAATCTCTTAGCGCAGCAGCAAAATTCTCGCTAAAGGCATTATTTACACCAATAGCAAAATCGCTCGATTCTCTTGGCATATAAATCTCCTCAGTAGTAGATACCTTCTTAAGAAGTTTCTTTGATACATTATCATAGAACTGCCACTGAACATTCATTTTAACAGAGAAGTTATATAATTTTCTGGTATATGGATTCAGATCTCCCTTCATCTTAAGATCTTTTATGATTGCTCCAATAGCAATATCTGCTTTCTTTTCTGTTTCAGACTCATCTTCAGAATCATCAAACATGTTATCACCAGCATCTTCTTCCTTCTCCTCTTCCATCTCAAATCCACAGATCTTAAGCTCTTCCATAATATTCTTGTCAAATATCTTTACAGGAGCAGCACTGGCAGGATTTAATAGTTTGCCTTCAGGACCTAACATGTTCCAATATATTTCACTGTTGCCCAGTTTCATAACTTTTTCGCCCGGATCAATTTTGTATCTTACCTTTGCAAGATCAAAGGTGCGTTTCACCTTCTCCTTCATTTTGTACTTCTCCTTTTGCATATCCCAAAAGATCTTGGTAACATTTCCTTCTGGTTTAGAGTCGTACTGATATACCTTATCTTCAAATCCTAATCTGTGAAGTGTTATGGTATGTTTAGGGGTTAAGTCATTAAATTCTACTTTTAGAGAATAACTACCATTCTTTTTTGTAAACCCATGACGTTTACCATCAAGAATAATCATTATTCCTTGCTCTTTTGTGTAGAACGTAAATTTGTGCTTTTGTGCAAATGAATACATCATGCAGAATATGATGCATACGGAACTTACTAATAGCTTTTTCATTGTTACTTGTAATTTATTATATAAATGTTTGTTTAGTGTTTAATACTCAGAGGTTTTACTCTGATTTAGTGAGGGTCGTTATTGTCTAGGGACTCTCGTGTAACAGTTTACAAAGCTAATAAATTACTTATATTATCAATAGATTGGGATAAATAAATGTATTTGTTTAAATACGTATTTTATATAAGTATTGTATTGCCAGGGTATTATATGGTATGGTAATTCTATTGTTTATAGTGAATATTACATATGTTGTTATATATTACACATTATAATTACAAACCTATAACGGTAGTTTAATTGTTGTTTTAATAGTTTAGTTATTGGATAGCTTGTGTTTGTATCGGGCTCTCTGTATTTGGTTAATCTTGTTGTTTGTTGGTTTTGTCTGTTTTAAGATATGGTGCATATTTCATATCCTCATGAAGAATGTGGTGTATCAGCCAGTTTTTGGTAAAGGTTATAACCTCGGTAAGTATATCGTTGTTTTTTTTATACTCCTCTTTAAATATGGCAATTTTTCGTTTAAACTGTCTGTGAATAAGTATATGCTGTTTTGCTCCTTTATAGTCATATTTCATAAAGTTGTACTCTTCTGTGCTGAAGTGATAGTCGGCATAATCTTCCAGCTCAGTTATTATATCAGCAATAAACTCTTTACTTACATTTGTTTTTTCGCTCTCGTTGTACAGACGGTTTATTATAGCCAACATCTTTTTGTGTTGGTTATTTATCTCCTCTATACCTATATCGTACTCTTTTTTCCATGGGTATCTCTCTTTCATATTGGTATTGGTTTTTGGTTTGATTAATGATTTAGTTGTGTGTTGTAATCTTATATTTTTTAATTAAAACACATAATAGTGATAAATGTTGAATAAAAAAACGGATACTGCTAATTGATATCCGTTGTTTATCAGTTTGTTATATTGTTTTTTATGTAAATGATGATCCTAAAGAGATTTTAATTACCGTTACAATACCAAATATAATACCAGTTGTGAGGGTCATAAATATGCTTCCAACAACAAAGGCAATAATTGATTTAATAGTGGTTACCAAAGGATTATTTCTGAATACCATCTGATATATTATAGTGTATATAGTTAGTGTAACCAGGTATTGTAAGATTATCAATTCGGGTTTACCAGATACAATACTAATTGTAATTAGCGAAGCAATAGAACCTAGGCTGGCAGCATATAATTGCAGAACCATATGTTCTGCATAGTTGAAGCTTCTCCATAACATTCTGGCTATAGCAGCAAAAAAGAAAATAGATACAAAAGAGAAGATACTAAGGAACTCTTTAATTTTTGCAATATAGTAGGCCTGAACATTCATTGCAGATTCACTACTTTTTACTTCGGTAAGCTCGTTAAAGTTATCAATATCCTGATCTAACAAACCGAATTTAACAGTAATGAAACCAACTATGGCAAATGTAAAAAAGGCGAATCTTGCCGGGTTAGTATATTTTATTGTTTTCCCACTAATGTATTCATGTACAACCTTATGAGGTTTGGTTATTAACGATTTTAGTGTAAATATTAACCCATTCTCGGTATTAAAGAATGAGCTAAAGAACTGTCTTATTAGCTCTTTTACTGTTATTCTTTTTGTAATAAGTTTCTGACCACAGTTGTGGCAATACTCTCCTTGTAGTTCAGTGTTGCAACTTTTGCAATTTAGGTTCATAGTGTTTGATATTCTTTTCTGTAAAAGTAATAAAATTGTGTTTATCAGTAATTAGTAAAAGTGTATATAACAAAAAAGAGGTTGTAATAACCTCTTTTTCTATATTGATTGTATGTATGTTAGTCTTATCTGAATATTGTAGCATCTCTCTCTGGCCCTACAGATACAATTGATACAGGAACACCTACTTGGTCTTCAATAAATTTAATATACTCTAACAACTCAGCTGGCAACTCATCTGCATTTCGCATTTTTGTGATATCCTTTTTCCAACCTTTAAACTCTTTGTATAGCGGTTCAAGGTCAACATCAATATCATAAGGCATATAGTCAACAACCTCTCCGTTTATCTTATATCCTGTAGCAATCTTTATTGTATCAAAAGCATCCAGAACATCGGCTTTTGTCATAATAAGTTTTGTTACCCCATTAAGCATAACTACATATTTAAGCGCCACAAGATCCATCCATCCGCATCTGCGAGGTCTTCCGGTTGTAGCACCAAACTCACGACCAATCTTTCTTATCTCTTCTCCTGTCTGGTCATTCAGCTCGGTTGGAAACGGACCGCTACCTACACGGGTGATGTACGCTTTAAATATTCCGTATACATCGCCAATCTTTTGCGGAGCAATACCCATTCCTGTACATGCTCCTGCACACACAGTATTTGATGATGTAACAAACGGATATGTACCAAAATCTATATCCAGCAGTGTACCCTGTGCACCTTCGGCAAGCATCTTTTTACCTTCGTTAACATAGTTGTTAATAACATGCTCGCTATCAATATGTGTAAACTCTTTAAGCAACTCTATACTCTTCATCCACTCCTGCTCATACTCATCAAGATTAAAGTCAGATGGATAAATCTCAAGGAGTTTCTTGTGCTGATCTTTTGCTTTGTTATATTTTTCGTTGAATTTTGGCGATGTAATATCTCCAATTCTCAATCCCGTTCTTGCAGTTTTATCTGTATATGCCGGTCCAATACCTTTAAGAGTACTACCAATTTTCTCTTTACCTTTAGCAGCCTCTTTCCCTGCATCAAGAGCTCTGTGCGATGGAAGTATCAGGTGTGTTTTCTTTGAGAGATAGAGGTTCTTTCTAAGATCTATACCAAGCTTAAGAAGTCCGTTAAACTCCTCAGCAAACGTAACCGGATCAACCACAACACCATTACCAATGATATTTATTTTATTCTGATGAAAAACTCCGGAAGGTATAGTATGAAGAACATGTTTCATGTTGTTGAACTCAAGTGAGTGACCTGCGTTTGGTCCTCCCTGGAAACGCGTTATTACATCATAGTTCGGAGTCAGAACGTCAACGGCTTTACCTTTTCCTTCATCACCCCATTGTAATCCTAATAAAACATCCACTTTCATGCGAAACGGAAATTAAAAGTTAAAAAATATATGTTTCTAAAAAACCGATGCAAGGTACTACAATTTTGCCAATAGTACCTTGGTAATTTGTGTTAATTTGATAACATTATCACAGTGTCATTCTAGCCATTGGTGCAACCTCCTGAGTGGTAAATTCACCTTTAAGATATTTATAATGTCCGGTAATGGCAATCATTGCGGCATTATCTGTTGTGTATCCAAATTCTGGTATAAACAGGTTCCAGCCACGCTTTTCTGCCTCTTGCTTTAACCGCTCTCTTAGTCCGGAGTTTGCCGATACACCACCAGCAATAGTAATCTCTTTAATACCTGTCTGTTTTGATGCTTTAATAAATTTATCCATCAGTATATCTATAATAGTCTTCTGCAACGATGCACATATATCATACATATTCTCCTCAATAAATTTAGGATTCTCTTTCATTCTGTCTCTTACAAAATATAAAAATGATGTTTTTAATCCGCTAAAGCTATAGTTAAGTTCAGGTATTCTTGGTTTGTTAAATGTGAATGCATTCTCATTACCCATTTTTGAGTATTTATCAACAAGCGGACCTCCCGGATATGGTAGTCCAATTACTTTGGCACATTTATCAAAAGCTTCGCCTGCGGCATCGTCAATAGTTGTTCCAATAATCTCCATCTCCAGATGGCTCTTCATTACAACAATTTGTGAGTTACCACCAGAGACAAGTAGTGCAAGGAACGGAAACGTTGGTTCCTTATTCTCTTCGCCCTCTTTTTTAATAAAATGAGCAAGAATATGTCCGTGTAGATGATTTATCTCTATTAATGGTATATTTTGTGCCAAAGCAAATCCTTTAGCAAATGATGTTCCTACCAGTAGTGATCCTAATAGCCCCGGACCTCTGGTAAATGCTACAGCATCTATATCTTCTGGCTTTACATTAGCAGCCTTTAGAGCCTTGTCTACCACCGGAATAATGTTAGATTGGTGAGCTCTGGAAGCTAGCTCAGGAACAACTCCTCCGTATGATTTATGTACATCCTGATTAGCAATTATATTAGATAAAATGTATCCATCGTTTATCACAGCTGCTGAAGTATCATCGCAAGATGACTCAATTCCTAATATTATTCTTCCCATACAATCATAATTTATTAAAAAATGCGAGGTTTTCTTCGTACCTTTGCGCCAAACGCCAAAGGTATAAAAAAGATTCATAAAATATTAGTTATCGTGGTATTGGTAATTTTATCGATGCCTGTGTCTTTTATGTTAGTGCTAAGCAGCCCTAAATTTCAGACGCATCTTACTGCATATGTTACAAGTAGGGTGAAGGAGGAAACAGGGGTTGACATAAGCATTGATGGTGTTGACTTTGCCTTTTTTGACAGGCTTATCCTTGAGAAGATGCTTATTAGGGATCATATGAACGATACTCTGATTTATGCAGATGAATTGCAGACAAGTTTTTTAGGATTGGATTTTGAAAATAATAATTACAAACTTGGTAATACAACATTAAACAGAGCCTTTATCAGAATTTATCGTTATCCTGATTACAAGATTAATATCAGAGAGTTTATTAATTCGTTTAAAAGTAGCGATACCACAAAGAGAGATACCGTAATTCTTAATATGCTGATAGATAATATAGAGTTTGTTGATTCTAGATTTGTTTATCAGAAATTTAATAGAGAGCCTAAACCATATGGTATGAATTACCGCGATGTGGTTGTTACTGATATAAATGGTAATATGGCCGATTTTGAGGTTAGAAAAGATACAATCCTGTTTAATGCTAAAGATCTGTCGGCAAAAGAGAAATCAGGATTATATCTTAAGAACTTTAATGCAGAGGCACGTTTGCATGAGCAGTTTACTGAGATAAAAAAGGCAAAGATATATACAGACAAATCATACGCTGATATTGAGAAACTAACCTTTTATCATAATGGATTCAGAAACTATGTAGAGTTTATTGATAGTGTTAGAATGGATGGCTTTGTCAATAACTCAGATGTAAACTTTATTGATATCTCGTACTTCTCGCCATCGTTGCAGGATTTTGACTACAGGTTTAAGATGCAGGGTAGGGTTTACGGATTTGTTAAGAGTCTTAAAGGAAAAAAGGTTAAGGTTAGTCTGGGCGATAATACTGTTGCAGAGGCCAGCTTTGATGTTCGCGGATTACCTTTAGTTAAGGAGTCGTTCTTTATGGTTGATATACCAAGAGCTACTACAGACTATAACGATCTGCGCGATGGATTACTTGTTCTGTTTCCAACAATTAAGGAGAGTCAGTTGCGTGCAATTGCTCCGTTAGATTCAATATCATTTAACGGAAACGTAACAGGTTTCTACGATGATATTGTGGCATATGGGGATTTTAGAACAGCCGTTGGTAATCTGGCGCTTGACCTTTCATTAAAGAATAGAGGAAGTTTAGGTTATAGCGGTACGTTATCGTCAGACAGACTTGATATAGGAACCCTTTTTAAGCGTTCGCCACAGATAGGAACCATTGCTTTTGATACAAAGGTTGACGGGAGTTACTCGTCGGCAGAGGGAATTAATGCAAATACAGAGACTAGCATAAAGTCGTTATTCTTTAATAAATACGATTATAAAAATATTACATTCTCCGGACTTGTAGAGAAGGAGAGGTTTAATGGAACGGTATATTGTAGAGATCCTAATCTGAAACTGAACTTTGTTGGAGCTGTTAACTACTCAAAGGATAATCCTGCATTCGATTTTAATGCTATTGTTACATCAGCTAATCTATATAAGCTGAATCTGTATACAAAAGATACTATTGCTGATCTGTCGTTTGCTATGTCGGCTGATTTTACCGGGTTAAAATTTGAAGATATTAACGGAACACTGGATTTTAGAGAGACAATATTAAATATTGGAGACAGACGTTCGGAGATTGATAAGATAAGTCTGTTTACAGAGAATACATCAAAATATAAGAAGATAAACCTGATATCGGATATTCTTGATGTAAACCTGGAGGGCGATTTTGATCAGGGAGATCTTGTTAATAGCATACGAAATACCTATTATAAGTTTTTCCCAAGCTATTACGGAGATATGAGTTTTACATCAATAACTGATTCGTCAGATTATTTTAATGTTAAAGCTAAGCTAAAAGGTATTAATGGTGTATTAAACACCTTTGGCAGTAAACTAAAGGTTGCAGAGAACAGTACAATTACAGGAGGTCTTAAGTTTGAGGATAAGGAGATATCTGTTTCGGGTGATGCAGATTATATACGTATGGGAGATAATTTGTTGCGTAATGTTAATTTCTCTGTTTTTGGTCAGGATACAACTGTTTGGTTAAAAGCTAATAGTAAAACCTATAATTATGGTCCCGGATTTATTCTGCATAGTCCTATGGTAGAGATGAATCTGATGCCGGATAGTCTTAACTGGAATGTGAGGTGGAACAATAGCGATTCGTTAAAGTATAGTGCCGACATACGTGGAAATATATTCCAGACAAAGGATACTATTGGTAATATTGTAACGCATACAACATTCTTTCCATCAGAGATTATTGTGTCAGACAAAAAATGGAAGATAGGCAATTGCGGTATTGATATTGACAGCACCTCTTATGTGTTTAATAATATTAGGATAAGCAATAGTAAGAGTCAGAGTGTTGAGGTAAAAGGTACAATATCTGAAAGTGAATCGGATACGTTAAATATAGAGCTTAACAACTTTAACTTTTCTGAATTAAATGTATATACAGAGAGTAAAGGATTTAAGGTTAAAGGATGGATAAATGGCAAAGCACGTCTTGTTGATGTATACAATAATGCTGCATTCTTTAGCGATATATATGGTAACGACATATTTATTAATGATACCCTTGTTGGCAACGGACAGTTATTGAGCAGATGGGATAACGATAAAAAACGTATTGCATTTGATCTGAAGACATACAGAAACAGGATTACCCCGTTTCATTTGTTTGGTAATTATAAGCCGGCGAGTAAAGATATCGACGTAAATCTTGCATTGTCGGGTATGAGAATTCATCTGTTACAGTCGTTCTGGAAGGATAATTTATCTGATGTAAAGGGATTGGCCTTTGGTTCGCTAAACCTTTCTGGTACATTATCTAAACCTCTTGCAAATGGTCATATTGGTGTTCGTGATGGTGCTTTTACCGTAAATCTTACAAAGTCAAGATACTATTTTGATCATCATGTAGATATTGTAGATAACGAACTTATTGTAGATAATTTTGAGATAGTTGATAGTAAGAATAACTATGCCAACATAAGCGCAAGTTTAACAAACGATTATTTTAAGAACTTTAATATAGATGCAGTAACAGGTTTTGAGAATCTGACTGTGTTAAACACCAAGGAGTGGGATAATGATTCATATTACGGGAATGTGTTCCTTAGTGGCGATATGCGTGCAAAAGGACCTGTATCTGATCTTGTAGTAAGTGTTAATACAACAACAGAGAAGGGTACTGAACTTTTTATTCCTTTAGGCAATAGTGGCAATGTTATGTCTAGTAGTTTTCTGTCGTTTGTTGATCACTCTAAAGATACGGTAGTATTTGTGCCCGACGACTGGAATATTGATCCTCCAAGCATAGGAGTTGATATGATTGTTGACCTTAAGATTACACCAGATGCCAAGATAAAGATTATTATAGATTCAAAGATTGGTGATGTTATTAATGGAGAGGGTAATGGTAATATCCATTTTGATATAAAGAAGGATGGCGATCCGAAGATGTTTGGAGAGTACGTGTTTGATAAGGGTGATTATCTGTTTACGTTACAGAATGTGATTAACAAGAAGTTTAATATAAGTAATGGTAGTAAGATAAGTTGGACAGGGGAGCCAAATGAAGCACAGATTGATCTAAAAGCAGTATACGGTGTTAAGGCGTCATTATCGCAGATATTCCCGGAGGATTCGGCGCGTTATAGCCGCAGAATACCAGTAGACTGTGAGATTTTGATGACAGGTAATCTTAAAGCACCTGAGGTAGAATTTAATCTGGCATTACCAACTGCCGATGCTGAGACTCAGGCACGTTTAGAGAACCTCATTAATACAGAGGAGAAACTGAACAAACAGTTTCTGGCGTTACTTGTGATCAATAGTTTTTATCCAGAAACAAATACTGTTGGTAACTCTGGAGCTACACAACAGTTTGGTTCATCCGGACTTAATACTACTGCCAGTGAGTTATTGTCTAATCAGTTAAGTTTATGGTTGTCGCAGATAAGTAAGGATTTTGATATTGGTGTAAACTACCGTCCTGGCGATGAAATTTCGCGCGATGAGGTTGAGATAGCATTATCAACGCAATTACTTAATGATCGTGTTACAATAAACGGAAATGTTGATTATGGCGGAAACAGACCGAATAATCAGAACATGGCAGGTGAGTTTAATATTGAGGTTAAGGCAAATAAGAGTGGAACCATACGTTTTAAAGGATTTAACCGTGCTAATGATCAGATGATATACCAAACAGCACCTTATACTCAGGGCGTAGGTGTTTTTTACACAGAAGAGTTTGATACATTTGGTGAGTTATGGCGTAAGTATAAGCGATATATGCGTAATATTTTTGTTAGCAAAAAGAAACGCGAATTATTGGATAAGAAAGAAAAGGCTGATACTGTGAATGTTGTAAAGAAGCCTTAATAACCTATCAAGTTATCTGGATATTTTGATAAAAAAGTTGTAATTAAGATTAATTCCATGCCCGTTTAGTCATAATTATTTATACTTTTGCCCGGTCAAAAAACTAATTAATTCTTTTTTTTAAAATTTAGGTATGTTTTTATTAATTGTACTAGTGTTTGTTCTAGGCTATGCTGCTATAGCTTTGGAGCACCCACTACGTGTAGACAAGGCCGCAACGGCTTTGATTATAGGAATGGTTACCTGGGCTATGTATGTCCTTTTTTCAGAGGATATTCTAAGCCTTGGTTTGAACGAAGCGTGGGTTTCATTATCTAAAAGTGTTTCTGCTGTAGCGCATGATCCAATGCATTTTGTAAAGCATGAGCTAGAGCACCACCTTATTGAGATAGCTGAAATCCTTTTCTTTTTGTTAGGTGCAATGACAATTGTAGAAGTTGTTGACAGACATGGTGGTTTTAAGATTATCACTGACAAAATCAGAACAAAGAACAAAGTGAAACTTTTGTGGATCTTTAGTGTTCTAACGTTTTTTATGTCAGCGGCTTTGGATAACCTTACCACTACTATTGTAATGTTGGCACTGTTACGTAAAATTATTGCTGATAAAGAGACACGATGGATGTATGCAGCAATGGTTGTTCTGGCATCAAATTCTGGTGGTGCGTGGTCGCCTATAGGCGATGTTACAACAATTATGCTTTGGATTGGAGAACAGGTGTCTGCACAGGGTATAATTGTAGATACATTTTTGCCTAGTCTTGTAAACATGCTTGTTCCGGTAATAATAATGAGCTTCTTTATGAAGGGAGAGATAACATCTCCTGATGCTGTATCAAAGGACGAAGGAGATATGGAGAAGCTTACCTCTAAAGAGCGTAATGTACTGTTTTTTGTTGGTATAGCATCGTTATTGTTTGTTCCGGTATTTAAATCGGTTACACACTTGCCTCCTTATGTAGGTATGTTGCTTGGTTTGGGTAATATATGGCTTGCTACAGAGATTATGCACAGAAAGAAATCGGCTAAGTTTAAGCAGAAATATAGTGTTGTTGCAATACTAAAGCATGTTGATGTAGCAACAGTATTCTTCTTTTTAGGTATTCTAACAGCAGTATCGGCACTTCAATCTGCCGGTCATCTTTCGTTGTTAGCAGATTTTCTTGATCAGAAATTGGGTAACATTTATGCTATAAACCTTGTAGTTGGTGTATTATCGTCTATTGTAGATAATGTACCATTAGTAGCTGGTGCAATGGGCATGTATGACATAGCTCCGGCAGATGCAACAGGATATATGGCTCAGTTTGTTCACGATGGCGATTTCTGGAAATTTCTTGCATATTGTGCAGGTACTGGCGGTAGTATTCTTATTATTGGTTCAGCAGCAGGTGTTGCAGCAATGGGTATTGAGAAGATAGATTTTATTTGGTATGTAAAGAGGGTGTCTCTTCTTGCATTAGTTGGTTATATTTGTGGAGCTATTACATATTATATAATTCACGTTTTATAGTAATAAATGTAATTTTACGGAAACGAGATATAATATTAAATGTTGTATCTCGTTTTTTTTATATCTTCGTTTTTAATTGTCTAATAATATTTAATTATGCTTTTTCAAATAACAGTTGATAGTTTAGAGACTATGCAGAATTCAGGAGCGGGAGAAATATCACTTAAGTGGTGGGAGATGGCTCTGAAAGGTGGTTGGATTATGTTGCCAATTCTGGCACTATCTGTAGTTGCCATATTTATTTTTATTGATAGATATATGGCTATACTCAGAGCACAAAAAGTAGATCAGAATTTTATGCATAGAATAAAGGAGTATATTCATGAGGGAAGAATTGACTCAGCATTGTCATTATGCCGATCTACAGATAATCCTGTTTCGAAGATGATTGAGAAGGGGATAATGAGAATAGGGCATCCTATAAATGATGTTACTACTGCAATAGAAAATGTAGGTAAACTAGAGGTTTATAAGCTAGAGAAGAATCTACCAACTTTAGCAACAGTATCTGGTGCTGCTCCTATGATTGGATTCCTGGGTACTGTAATAGGTATGATTAAAGCATTCTATGATATGTCGCAGGTAGCAGGAGGTAATGTAAATATTCAGTTGCTTTCTGATGGTATTTATACAGCTATGGTAACAACAGTTGCTGGTCTTATGGTTGGTATTGTTGCATATTTGGCATACAATATGCTTACAGCTAAAGTAGAGAAGATAGTATTTAAGTTAGAGGCTACTACTACTGAGTTTATGGATCTTCTGAATGAACCTGTTAAATAGAGTATTATGGCTATAAAACCAAAAAATAAAGTAAGTACACAGTTTAGTATGTCTGGAATGACAGACATTGTTTTTCTGTTGTTGATCTTCTTTATGGTAACATCAACCATGATAAATCCTAATGCTCTGAAGTTATTATTACCGCAGAGTGATAATCAGGTTTCGGGTAAACGTGCTACCACTGTATCTATAACAAAAGATTTACGCTTTTATATTGAGGATAGAGAGGTTGCAATTGCAGATCTGGAGATAAATTTACAGGATAAGCTTATGAACTCAAAAGAACCAGTTGTTTCGTTGCATGTTGATAAAAGTGTGCCGATGGAGCAGGTTGTTAGAGTAATGAATATAGCCAAAGACAATAGGTATAAGCTGGTACTAGCTACTTCTCCGGTACGTAAATAGGAGATTAACTTATGATTGAATTTATTAAGAGACATAAAGAGGGTATAGTTGCAACAATCCTTTTTCATCTGATTGTTTTTCTTATAATGATCTCTTTTGGTTTGTCAATTCCGCTTCCGCTTCCGGCAGAGGAGGGCATCATGATTGATTTTGGTGATTCCAGAAATGGATCTGGTGCTAGTGTTGAGCGCAGAGTTGAAAAGAAAAAGATTGCTAAACCGCCAAAAGTTGAGGAGCCACAGGAGCAGGCTGAAGAGACCAATATGACTCAGGACTATGAGAAAGCTCCGGTTATTGAGAAGAAGAAAGAGCAGAAGAAGGAGAAGAAGAAACCGGTTAAAAAGCCAGAGCCAAAACCTGACCCTAAGCCAGATCCTAAGCCAAAACCAGATCCAGAACCAGAGAAGGAGGAACCTAAGGTTAATCAGAATGCACTCTTTCCCGGGAAAACAGATAATAAAAATTCAGCAAAGAGTGTTGACGAGGGAAAGACGTATAAAGGCGGAAACCAGGGTGTAAAAGATGGTGAAGTAGGTGTTGAACAATACAAAGGCAATAAGAGTGGAGGTAATGGTATTAACTATGATTTGGACGGAAGAAGTTATGTAAATCTGACCAAGCCTTCGTACAAAACAGATGAGTATGGTACTGTTGTGGTTGAGATAATTGTTAATCGCGATGGTGTTGTTACCAAAGCACGTGCTGGTGTAAAAGGTACAAATGTTAACTCTGTAGAGCTATTTAAAGCTGCTGAAAAGGCTGCGTTAAAGTCACGATTCAACAGAAAAGCAGGAGCTCCAGCATTCCAAAAAGGAACAATAACATACGTGTTTAAGATGCAATAAATAATATAATATATCTATATGGAGAGGTTAGCTTATAGCTGACCTCTTTTTTTGCGGTATAGTAAAGTAGAATGTTGTTCCTGTACCAACTTTGCTCTCGACCCATATCTTACCACCATGTTTCTGAATAAACTCTTGACACAGTATAAGTCCTAATCCTGTCCCTTTTTCGTTATTAGTTCCTTTGGTTGAATAACTCTCATCAATCCTGAATAGTTTATCAATATTCTCTTCTGGTATACCAATACCTGTGTCGGCAATAGATATTTGAACATCACCGGAGTATATCTCCTTTGCATTAATTGTAATTTTATCTTCAGGCTTAGAGAATTTAATAGCATTAGAAACCAGATTTCTGATAATTGTATTTATCATATTGGTATCTGCGGTTACTGTTAGCTCTTTATCAATATCTATTTTTAACTTCAGATTCTTATCTTTTATCATAGCATTCAGACCTTTTTTTATGTCTTTAGCCATATCTGATACGTTAAATGTAACAGGAGCAAACTCTATCTCTCCGGTTTGAGTTTTAGACCACTCCAGAAGGTTACTAAGTAGTTGTAGCCCATGTTTTGATGAATCGCCCATAATTTTGGCAAAAGATGCCGATTTTGAATAGTCGCCATGGCTTATATACTTAATAAGAAGTTCACTAAAACCGATAAGTGTATTAAACGGATTTTTAAGATCGTGAGCAATAATTGAGAAAAACTTGTCTTTGGTGTTATTAATGATCTGTAATTCCTTTTCGCTATCCTTAAGTATATTCTCAGTATTAACCCTATCGGTAATATCATTAAGTACATTTATCCGACCTTGTATTTCGCCAGAAGAGTTGTAAAACGGAGCCTTATACTGCATAAATATTCTCTCGTTATTATTGCTTACATACTTTGTTTCGTAGCTTATTGTAGAGTCAATGTTAACGGCGTTTGAACCACGTGTAATATCAGGGAAAAATCTGGTTATCTTTTTACCCATTACTTCGTGTTTATTCTTTGATATAAGCGTTGTAAATGCCTTGTTGCACTGTATTAGTACGCCTTTGTTGTCTTCATGAAAAACAGGTATTGGTATACTCTCAAGAAGAGTGTTCAGAAATATTTTAGTCTCTTCAATCTTCTGTTCTGCATTGTTTAGTTCTGTCACGTCATGACCAACCCATATAATAGTGTCGTCAGATATTTTAAAGCTTCTCCAGAGATGATATACCTCGTTGTTGTTATTGAAGACTATCTTTTTAACCTCAGTATCCTCATCAATATCAAATAGGTTATTTGCAGATTGTTTGGTTATTACCTGTTTTAGTATATTGTTAATAGTGGTTTCTTTATTCAGAACATCATCCTTTTTAAGACCTAAACCAGTTTCACAATGTATATTCCATGATTTTACAATTCTGTTATTATCTGTGCTTAAAATCATTATAGGTGCATTATCAATTATAGTGTTAAACTTCTTTTCACTAATCGATAACGACTCTACGTTTTTCATGTGTTCGGCAAACAGAAAATCAATTGATTCTGACAATCTCTTAACCTCTGTAATGGTATATTGGTTATCCTTGTCTTTATCTTTTGCTTTGTTAATAGAGTTAAACAGATTATTGTTTAGTATTCTGAAATTATTCTGAATCTGAAGGTTTATCTTTTTTAACGATCGCATTGTAAATATCACACCAATGCTTATTGATATAAGTATAATAATAAGCTTATATATTATATTAAGATTCCCGCGTGATCTTTTACTACGTTCAATAACCTTCAGGTTTGTTCCGTCATCCCATGCTCCTATTATCCAGTTCCACTTTTTAAAAGCTTTTACGTACGACATTATTTTTACATCTTTTGCCTTCGGAGTGAATTTCCAGTAGTACTCCATGAATCCGCCATCCTCTTTTTGGGCAGCCCCCTTCTCTAGTTCAAATATGTTAGTACCCTCAATATCTATTAGATTATTAATGTAGTCGCCTTTGTTATAGATAGGAGAGTGTATTAGTAATGCTTTACCGCTAAAGTGGTTAATAAACAGATTATATTTACCTGACGATGACATTGTCTCAACCCACTCAATTGCTTTATCTTTTATATCCTCTTCAAACTCATGACGATACTCCCCGATACCAATATACCAGTTGTAAGGTTTAAATCGTTTTAGAAAGGCTGTTTTGGGGTACGATCTGTTTAGCGGATCTCCTGCCTTAGACCATGCATACTCAATAAATGCTTCGTCACCTGACTTCATCAGTTCTATCTCTTCTCTGATAACATATTTACCGGTATTATCCTGTAGATCTATAATGTCTCTTCCTTCGAGATCAGGTGTAATTGGATGCATAATAGAGTATCCGTTCATATCAATCACAAACAGATATCCCCTTCCGCTAAAATACCTTAGTGGTCTTAATGACTCTTTTATTAATGACTTTACCTGTTCTTCTGATAATTTATCTTTGTTCTTCTCGTATATATTGTTTGCCATGCTCCATGCATTATGCATGTTAAGCTTAAGTGCTTTACGCATTTGCACCTCTGTGGTGTTGCTCAGATGGTTTATATATGCTATTGTATTATTAACCTCAGTTTTTATTATCTCCTTTTTATTCTCTGTATGGAGTTTCTTTTCAAATGACAGATCGTTTTGGTATCGTATATACTCAGATATAACTATTGTAATACATACGCACACAACGGCATATATTGCAGATTTAAAATAGAAGTTATTGTATATTGACGATATAGCTTTTCTTTTAAATTTTGCCATCTTAGTTTTGTTTATTGTTTAGAGGGAGTTCAATAGTTACAGTAGTTCCTGTATCTAAAGAGCTGTCAATATCTATTCTACCATCATGTTTCTTAATAAATTCATGACATATTATTAACCCAAGACCTGTACCTGTTTCGCCTTCGGTACCGGGTGTAGAGAAAGACTCTTCTAATTTAAAGATCTTATCTATATTACTCTTCTTAATTCCAATACCCTGATCTGCAATACTAATGTACGATTTGCTTGAATTATTATCAAGATCAATATATATGCTCCTGCCTGATGGAGTATACTTTACAGCATTAGAGATAAGGTTTATCATAATTGTGCTTAGCATATTGGTATCTGCAAAAACAGGGTCGTCGTCGTGTGTGTTATCGTTTATTGTAAGATTCTTGTTTGATATAATATTACCCAGTAACGAGATAGCATTTGATATTGGCTCCTTAATAGAAATAATTTTTGGCTCGTAACTTATAGTTCCTGTCTGTGATCTAGACCACTCTAATAGATTACTTAGCAGTTGAAAGCCTTGCCTGGATGATGTATACATTTGTGTAGCAATATTATCAACGTCACCTATTCTGTTTTTATTTATGTTGTCTATAATTTTTTCTGATGACTCAATAAGTGTGTTAAAAGGAACCTTAAGATCTTTTGCAATTATAGAGAAGAATTTATCTTTTGTTTTATTTATCTCAGCCAAAAGAATATTATTCTCTTTAATCATCTTCTCGTACTTCATTCTGCGGGTAATATCAAGCATATTACCAATTAAACCAATGGTTTTTCCTTCTCTGTTTTTGAATATCGATTTGTAGAAGGTAAAATGTTTTATATCGTTATAATCCTCTCCGTACAACTCACCATCGTATATTTGAACACCACCAGTATCAAGCAACTCTTTATCTTTCTTCTGAAATTTAAGTGCAAGATCGTAATCGTAGCAATCAAACAGGCTTAAGCCTTTAACTTGCTCAGGTGTTCTGTTTATAAGATCAGAGAAGGCTTTGTTACATCCAAGATATATATAATCTAAATCTTTATAGAATACAGGTGTTGGTATATTTTGTATTAATGAGTTCAGAAAATTTGTATCCTCAACAAGCTTCTTTTTAGCATTCACTAATGGTGTAACATCATATCCCATCCAGATAATTAGATTCTGTGTTGCTATAAACGATGCCCAATACTGATGCTTAATTGCTCCCCCTTTTAGTATAAGTTCAAACTGCTTGAACTCTCTATCTTCTTTAAATATTGCATTCTCAATATTTTTTGCCAGATCGTTATCAAAAATCTGTTTAAATGTTGAAACAGAACCAATAGCATCATCCTGCTTTACACCTAATACTCTTTCACTATCCTTATTCCATATAATAGTTGTATTATCCTTATCGAATCCCATAATCATTATAGGAGCATTGTCAATAAGTAGTTTTAATTTATGCTCACTTTGCTCCAGTTCAGATATGTTTCTCAGATGTTCATAAAGTAACTTATTTGAATAGTGTGCAAGATCATATATCTCAGTTATATAATATTTTGCGCAACATATGGTTTTCTTCTCCCTGATTGATTCCGATAACGAATCAGAGAACAGGTTTAGGTTTGATATTATCTTATCGTTTATTCTCTTAATGAAATAATAGAATATTATAAACATTACAATTACAATTAATGTAATAATAATGGCTTTGTTAATGGCACTGTTACTTATTCGTTCTCTTTTAGCATCAATATACCTCTCAATTATTCTGCTGTCGGCAGATGTACCAATCATCCAACCCCATTCGTCATATCCTTTAATATATGCCAAGCGCGGTGTGTAGAAATCATCCTTTGCAGATTTCCAATAGTAGTTTAAAAACCCTCCATCGGGTCTTTTTGTAAGCTTTAACTCTTCCTCAAAAATATTAAATCCGGTTGAGTCAGACAGATGGTTAATATAATCTCCTCTTTTGAGTGTTTTTGAGCTTGTTATAAGTATCTTGCCATCATATTGATTGATAAAAAAGTTTATCTTTTCTGATTTATACATATTGTTAAACCAGGTAAGAGCTTTCTCTTTAATATACTCTCTGTAATCATCTCTATATTCACCAACAGCAAGCATCCAGTTATATGGTTCAAACAACTTTGCGTATACAGTCTTCTTGAATCGGTGTACTGTAGCATCCGGTTTCTTGAACCAGTTATATTCAAACACAAACTCTTTCTCCTCCTTTAACCTGTCCAGATACTTTTTTGTTTTGTCGTAATTTACTGCCGGAATATCTCTGATGTTACCAATTTTCTCAAAATGCGGATTCATTGGGTTTAGTATATACTCCTCATCCAATGATATTATAAATACATAACCTGAATTTTCGAAGAACCTAAGAGGTCTCAGAGCTTCAATAATAATCTCCTTTATCTCTTTGTCAGATAGCTTACCTTTGTTACTTTCATATATCTGATTTGCTATTCTGTGTGCATTGTAAACAGAGTTCTTTAGCTCATCTTCAAGAATAATATCTGTTGATTTGTTCAGATATTCTATATATGCAATTGATTTTTCAACCTGATTTTTTAGAAATGCTTTCCTGTTATGATCATACAGATACTTCTCTGTACTCTCTTCAATTCTATAGCTTATAATCTCAGATACCGATATGCTAATTAGCAGAGCTACAATTACAAGGAGGGTTATTCTTGTATAAAACCGTTTGAAAATTTCAGATATGTTAAACAACTCCTTTTTCATATAAATTTATGTGCCAAACATTTAAGACCCCTATATTCTAACGTAAAAAATTAGTAAAAGGCTGTCTATTTTTCAATAAATTATTTGTAAAGGTTTTTGTTTAAAGTAGCTACTGCAAAGTTAAAATTATTTTGTAAAGAGATATGCGAAAAACGTTTTTCTTAATGATTCATTTACGATATTTGTATAAAATGATTTTATATGGGATTCAATCTGGTATCAAAGTTTAAACCTACAGGTGATCAACCTGAAGCAATTGTTCAGCTTACAGATGGTGTTGAACAAGGTATTGCCGCGCAAACACTGCTTGGAGTAACAGGTTCTGGAAAAACTTTTACTGTTGCAAATGTTGTAAAGAATGTAGACAGACCTGTTCTGGTTCTTAGTCATAATAAGACGTTGGCAGCACAGCTATATAATGAGTTTAAGAATTTTTTTCCGAACAATGCTGTAGAGTATTTTGTGTCTTATTACGACTACTACCAACCAGAGGCTTTTATTCCGGTAACAAATACATATATTGAGAAAGATCTATCTATTAACGATGAGATTGAAAAGCTGAGATTGAGTACAACATCTTCTCTGTTATCTGGAAGACGCGATGTGATTGTTGTATCTTCTGTATCTTGTTTATATGGTATTGGTAATCCTGAAGATTTTAATAATACTACATTAAATATTAGTAAAGGTCAGAATATAGGACGCGATAATTTTTTGCGACAGCTTGTTGACGCTTTATACTCAAGAGCGGAGGTTGATTTTATCAGAGGAAAATTCAGGGTAAAGGGTGATACTGTTGATATATATCTGGCATATTCTGATCTCGTTTACAGGGTCGTTTTCTGGGACGATGAGATTGAGGATATAACGGCATATAATCCGGAGACAAGAGAAGAGATAGAGCTGCCTGATGAGGTATCTATACACCCTGCAAATATATTTGTTACAACACGTGATAGAATAAACCAGAGTATCTTCCAGATTCAGGACGAACTTGTTGCCCAACTGGAGTTTTTTGAGAGTATTGGTAAGAGAGAGGAAGCTAAAAGACTAAAAGACAGAGTTGAGTATGATCTGGAGATGATAAAAGAGTTAGGCTACTGTTCTGGTATTGAGAATTACTCAAGATTCTTTGATGGCAGAAAGGCAGGATCAAGACCCTTCTGCTTGTTAGATTATTTTCCGGATGATTTTCTGCTTGTTGTAGATGAGAGCCACGTAACCCTACCACAAATAAGGGCAATGTATGGTGGCGATCACTCCAGAAAACAGACACTTGTTGAGTATGGTTTTCGCCTTCCGGCAGCTATGGATAACCGTCCGTTAAAGTTTGATGAGTTTGAGAGTCTTGTAGGTCAGACAATATATGTAAGTGCAACACCGGCAGATTATGAACTTGCAAAAAGCGATGGCGTTGTTGTAGACCAACTTATACGTCCTACAGGTTTGCTTGATCCGGTTATTGAGGTAAGACCAAGTAACGGACAGATTGATGATCTGTTGGAGGAGATACGTATTAGAATTAAGCGCGACGAACGTATTCTGGTTACAACACTAACCAAACGAATGGCTGAGGAGTTACAACGATATTTTGAGAAGATTAATATACGATCTAGATATATTCACTCAGATGTTGATACATTAGAGCGGGTTAAGATTATGGAGGAACTGCGCAATGGTATGTTCGATGTTCTGGTTGGTGTTAACCTGTTAAGAGAAGGACTTGATTTACCTGAGGTTTCGCTTGTTGCAATTATTGATGCAGATAAAGAGGGTTTCCTTAGATCGCACAGATCGCTTACACAAACAGCTGGACGTGCAGCCCGTAACGTTAATGGTTTTGTAATAATGTATGCTGATAAGATTACAGACAGTATGCAAAAAACAATTGATGAGACAAACAGAAGAAGGGTAAAGCAGATAGCATATAATGCAGAACATGGTATAACACCAACACCACTACAGAAAGATAAAACAACAACATTTGCAGATAGTAAAGATTCTGATGATAAATCATATGCTTATACAGGAGCTGGAGATGTTACAGTTGCAGCAGATCCGGTTGTAAAATATATGAATGCAGAGGCACTTAAAAAGGCTATTGATAAAACTAAGAGAGCTATGGAGAAAGCCTCGGAGAGTCTTGAGTTTATGGAAGCTGCACGATTAAGAGATGAGATGTTTGAACTTCAGAAGTTGTTGGAGGATAAGAGTGAGTAAAGATACATTGTATTGGAACAACAGGGTATTTGGCGTTACAGGTAAAGATCTATGCAGAGAACTGGCTCTGGATATTCTTGAGGATAATAGAGGAGTAGATATACTGTTGCCATTTCTTGTTAGTGAACAGAAAAAGATAGGAATGAGATCGGCGTGGGTATTGGCAACAGTATCTGAGATGTTTCCGGAAGCACTATTAAACTATCGTAAGCAATTGGTAGAGGTTCTGAATAAAACAGACAACGAATCTGTTATACGATCGGTATTAAGATCGCTGTCTGTAATACCTGTTCATACAGAGTCAATGGGTGAACTTCTTAACCATTGCACAGAGTATTTAACAAATATGTCGTCGGCTATTGCTATTAAGGTACATAGTATGACTATATTTTATAACATAACGGTAATAGAACCTGATTTAAAGACAGAGTTGCAAGAGATTATATATCACCTTATGCAAGAAGGTTCTGGAGGGATAATATCAAGAGGAAGAAAGATATTAAAGAGTTTGGATGAACTTTAGTTTTATACTGTTTTTTGCAGCTAGCTTTTTATAATCTGGTAATTACATTAAATTTGCGCAAAATCAATTTTTATGTTAGATAAGATAGAGTCTGATGAATTTCTAAAATTGTCAGATACATATCCTGTACTGGACGTTAGATCGCCCGGCGAATACGTTGCAGGACATATACACGGTGCTCATAGCATGCCTCTTTTTTCGAACGAAGAGCGTGCCAAGGTGGGTACAATATATAAGAAAAGCGGAAAGGATTCAGCAGTATTAAAAGGACTTGACTTTGTTGGCCCAAAGATGTCGGGTTTTGTTAAGTTTGCAAAACGTGTTGCTGTTGATAATACGGTAATGATACACTGTTGGCGTGGAGGAATGCGAAGCGGGAGCGTAGCATGGCTACTATCAACTGCCGGATTAAAAGTAAAACTTTTAACAGGAGGATATAAAGCTTACAGGCATTATATCAGAAGAGAGTTTGCTAAATATAACAATCTTGTTGTACTTGGCGGAATGACAGGAAGCGGGAAAACTGATATTCTTGACTGTATTAAAGCAGCAGGAGAGAAGGTTGTTCAACTAGAGTATATAGCATCACACAAAGGATCGGCATTTGGTGCAATGGGTCAGAATGAACAGCCAACAACAGAGCAGTTTGAGAACGACCTGTATGCTTCATTATCAGTGTTTGGTTATAATGACAAGATTTGGGTTGAAGATGAGAGCAGATCTATTGGACGTATATTTATGCCCGATGTTGTGTATGATAATATAAGAAGCTCTTTGCTATATTTTGTTCAGGTTAGTAAAAAAGATAGGATAGATAGGCTAATGCGTGACTATACCGAGTTTGATAATGACATGCTCATATCAAATGTAGAGAAGATATCAAAACGTCTTGGACCTCAACATGCAAAACTTGCTATAGAATCTATAGAGACAAAAGATTACCGTACAGCAATTGATATTGTACTATCATATTATGATAAAGCCTATATGTATGGAATGGAGAAGAGAGATACTAATAAGGTGCTGCGTATATCTATAGATGAAGGAATGAACGAAAAAGAGATTGCAGAGCTGCTTATAAACTATAAAGAGTAACCGATAAACCAATTACAATGGAACCAATATATTTAGATTATAACGCAACAACCCCAATGTCAGAAGAGGTGGTGAATTCTATGAAACCATATCTTGATGTATATTTTGGAAACCCTTCGAGTAGCCATACATACGGAAATAAAACAAAACAGGCTGTAGAGAGCGCACGTAATAGTGTTGCAAACCTGCTTAACTGTAATCCGGATGAGGTTATATTTACAAGCGGAGGATCAGAATCAAATAACTATGCAATAAAAGGGATTGCATATAATCTTAAAAGCAGAGGCAACCATATAATAACCAGCTCTATTGAGCATCCTGCAGTAACAGAGGTGTGTGAGTTTCTTAAAACAGAAGGTTTTAGAGTAACATATATTCCGGTAGATAAATGGGGTGTTGTAAACCCTGAGGATATAAGAGAGGCAATAACCAATGATACTATTCTTATATCGGTTATGCATGCCAATAACGAAACAGGTATGTTACAACCAATAACTGATATTTCAGCAATAGCAAGAGAGAATAATATATTTATGCATGTTGATGCAGCTCAGAGTATCGGTAAAGTAGCAGTTGATGTAAAAGCATTAGATGTTGATATGTTATCGGTTGCCGGACATAAATTTTACGGACCCAAGGGAATTGGTGCTTTATATGTAAAAAGAGGAGTTACGCTGCAAAAACTTATTCATGGTGCCGACCATGAGCGTAATATGAGAGCCGGAACAGAGAATGTACTGGAGATTGTTGGTTTAGGAAAGGCTTCTGAACTGGCAAAATCAGATCTTGAAGCTAATGCAAAACACATGCGTTTTATGCGCGATAAGCTTTACAATATAATATCTGATAACTGCACAGATATAAAGATTAATGGCGACCATTCCCGCTGTCTGCCTAATACATTATCGTTAAGTTTTAAAGGTATAGAGGCAAACACTCTGCTTTCTGAGCTGAGTGGTATAGCAGCATCGGCAGGCGCAGCATGTCATACAGATAGTATAGATGTTTCGCATGTGCTTAGTGCTATGGGAGTACCAGTAGATTATGCAATGGGAACAATTAGATTGTCTACAGGAAAGTATACCACCCAAAAAGATATTGAAAGCGCTGCTAAGATGATTATTGAAGCAGTAGATAGATTAAAGCCAACAGATTCCGCTGCGTTAGAGGTAGTTAGTAGTGATAATGATTACAAGTTGACCCGATATACACATGGAATGGGATGTGCTTGTAAAATCAGACCACAATATCTGGAGCGTATACTATCTGATATGCCCGTTAATATTACCGACGAAAATATACTTATTGATAAATCAGATAACGACGATGCTGCTGTATACAAGATAGGTGATAATAAGGCATTGGTACAAACTCTGGATTTCTTTACACCAATTGTTGATGATCCGTATACATTTGGTGCAATAGCTGCAGCCAATGCATTAAGCGATGTTTATGCAATGGGCGCTAAACCAGTGTTTGCTCTTAATATTGTAGGATTTCCAGATAAACGACTACCGGAACAGGTGCTTTCTGCAATATTAAAAGGAGCTGCAGAAAAGGCTTCTGAGGCTGGTATAGCAATTCTTGGCGGACATACAGTAGAAGATACAGAACCAAAGTTTGGTATGGTTGTATCAGGTATAGCAGATGCCGATAAGATATTATCTAATAATAAAGCACAGCCTGGCGATAAGATAATATTGACAAAACCACTGGGAACAGGAATTATATCTACAGCACTTAAAGCAGGAGCAATTAATGAATCAAGTGCTAAGCAGGCATCAGATAGCATGGCAGAGCTTAATAAATATGCTGCTGAGGAGATGCTTAAATTTGATATAAGTACAGCAACTGATGTTACAGGATTTGGACTTATGGGACATCTAAAAGAGGTTGCAGAGGCATCTGATATAAGTGTTAAGATATATGCTGATAAGGTGCCAATGTTTGATAATACAATGAATCTTGTAATGCAGGGGCATGTACCGGGAGGAACAAAAAATAATATGGATTTTGTATCTGGTTTAGTTAACTGGAATAACCCGGTATCTGAACAGATGAGATACATCTTGTGCGATGCTCAGACATCTGGAGGTCTGCTGATTTTTGTTAAAGAGTGCGATGCTGAAAAACTACAGAGAGCTCTTAAAGATGTATGTGAGGTTGCAGATATTATAGGAGAGGTTAATGGTAAAGGAGCCTCAATAGAAGTATTGTAAATAAAATATTAAGAAACCTTTGTGTTGTTCTCTATTGGCAGAGTGAAGAACACAGAGGTTCCTTTTTTCTCTTCTGATTCAATCCATATCTCTCCGCCCATTAAATTTACTAACCCTTTACATATTGATAAACCTAAACCTGTACCACCATATTTTCGGTGAAAGGTATTCTCTAATTGTCTGAAGCGCTCAAATATTATCTTTGAGTTTTTCTCTGATATACCAATTCCTGTATCGGTAACAGAAAAGACAATATATTTCTGATCTTTCTCAAAGGCTTTTATCACTATCTCTCCGCTATCTGTAAACTTTACAGAGTTATCAATAAGGTTCAGAAATATCTGCTTTAATCGCAGTTTGTCGCAATATATCTCATAATTGGTAATACTGCTGTAGTCGCAGTTAAACTTAATGTTGTTTTTCTGTTTTTGAATAATAATCTCGTCTATATCTTTTTTTATATCGTTAAAGAAATCCTCCGTTTCCAGTTTAGATATACTTAGCTGTAGCTCATCGGCCTCAATTTTTGAGAAGTCTATAATATCAGATATTATCCGTAGTAACTGATCGGTACTGTTTTGTATAATAGATATATATTGTTGCTGTTTTTCTGGTGTAATATCAGATCTGCCTAAAAGCGATACAAACCCAATAATACCATTCATCGGAGTTCGTATTTCGTGCGACATATTTGCAAGAAAAGCCGTCTTTAATTTGTCGCTTTCAATAGCTTTTTTTCTGGATTTTTCCAGCTCCTCATTTAAAACAGATAGTGTTTTATTACTCTTAATAAGCTCCTCGTTTTTCTTAAGTAGCTCAAGTTCAGTATTTATTCTTGTCTGTATATTTCTTATTACCAGCAGTACAGAGAAAAATTTATTCTCTTTTACAATAGGGTTAGAGCTTATCTCAACAGGTATAGCTTTATTGCTTTTATCTATAATCTCTATCTCATATATTCGTTTAGAGAAGTCCCCCTGCTGTCTCTCTTTCATATACTTTCTTACAATATTCTTATGCTTTTCAGCAATAAAATCAAAGAGATTACTGTTTTTGTCGTCAGATAAATCAACAATTGTATTGGCGGCGTTGTTGGCATATTTTAGTTCGCCGGTTTTTGATACCAGCAATATAATATCCTGCGATGTTTCTGCAAGGATACGGTATTTCTCTTCGCTTGATTTTAACTGCTCATAAACCCTAATCATCTCCATCTGATTAGATCTTATCTCATCTATGAGTACCTTATGCTCCTCATTTTGCATTGAGTACTTCTCTATGATTCTTCGGTTTTTCTCAGTCTTTTGTTCTATCTCTTTAACAAGATTAGATACCCGTCTTTTAAGGGTTATTTTTTCGTTTACCTCTGCCTGAAATAGCTTTTTCTTTCTAACTAACCTTTTGGTAATACTAATATTTACAACAATAAGAGTTATGGTAATAATGTATATAAATATATTATATAGCTGTATACTGTTATCTTCAACAGAAGAGCTACATGATGTTTGTAATAGGATAATAACGATTATAGCAATTTTTTGAATAACCGCTTTTTTAAATACATTATAAATATGTTTTATTATATGTAGAGTTACCATTTAAGTACTGTGCAAAGTTTTAATTTTTACAGTTATATACTCATAAAAATATTCATAAACTTATGTACGTATACGTATTTTTAAAGTTGCTTTTTTATTGATTAATATCAATTTTTTTTATAATTAATGCTATACTAGTATGTTTTGTAATTTTAAAATTATTATCTATTCTATGTCCTATAACCCATATAATCTTATTATCAGATTTAAGGGTTAATACATTGTTTTTCAGGCTTGCCGGGACTTTGCTGTCAATAAGATAATCACTTACCTTTTTTCTGCCTTTCATCCCAAATGGAGAGAAGGTATCTCCTTTTTCCCAGTTTTGAACAGATAACGGAAAGCCAACCTTGTCAAAATCTAAAATGGCGGTATTGGCATCTGTTTTAAGGCTTTTTAACTCCTTAATGTCTTTCTTCTCAAATATCAGGTTGTTATAAACATTGTCAGGGTCAAATTTACTTATAACAAAGTTAGTATTTTTTGTGGTTGTTTTCTTTAAAGATAGTTTTTCTCTCTCTTTAAACAGACATTTATCTTCTGCATAGAATTTTTTACCACTTTCGGTATTAACAGATTTTACAATATCATGAACCTGTTTCTTACTAAATCCGTGTGGTGTAAGCCATTCGTATACAATAGTTTCGTATGATGTTTTTGCAGTAAGATTATTTATGTTTACTCTCTCAAAATCTTCTGAGTATTCAACAAGCTGATTAATGGAGCTTTTTATATACTCATCATATATATCCTGAACCTGCGTAAGGTTATTTATGGTTGTATTAATTGCTGTAAGTACCGATGGGTTTGTCTTCTCTAACTCAGGAATAACCTTGTGCCTGATATGATTTCTACGATATATTGTTTTACTGTTTGTAGAGTCGTTACGATACTTTACGTTATTACTATCAGCATAAGCCTCAATCTGATCTCTTGAAGCAAAAATAATTGGTCTTATAATAATATTGTTGTTCTTAATACCTGTTAATCCTTTAATACCCGTACCTCTTGATAGGTTAATAAGGAATGTCTCCGCATTATCGTTAAGGTTATGTGCAATAGCTACCTTGCTGGCGTTATGTTTTTTTATTAACTCAACAAACCAGTTGTGTCTTAAATCTCTGGCAGCCATCTGTGTAGATAAGCTATTCTGTTCAGCGTACTCTTTAGTATTAAAGTATATCTTCTCAAAAATAATATTGTTATATGTAGCATACTGTTCAACAAGAGCAGTGTCAAGATCGCTCTCTTTACCCCTTAATCTGAAGTTGCAGTGAGCTATAACAAGGTTGTAATTACCTGATTTTGTAAACAGATCGGCCATAACCATTGAGTCTACTCCTCCGCTAACAGCCAGGATAACGGTATCATTTTCTGAAAGCAGACTATTATCTTTAATATATCTCTTAAATTGTTTAATCATTTGTATTGGTTCTTTTCAGAATTTCCATTATTGCAGAAGCTTTTAACAGGCACTCATCGTACTCGTTTTCAGGAATAGAGTTAATTGTGATTGCACCGCCGACCTGAAAAGATAAGTATTTATTGTCAGAATTGTATAGAATACTTCTGATAACTACATTAAAATCTGCATCGCCATTAGGTTCAATATAGCCTACAGAACCCGAGAACAGACCTCTTTTAGTCTTCTCATATTTCTCTATAAGCTGCATTGATCTTATTTTTGGTGCTCCGGTCATAGAGCCCATAGGAAAAAGTTTTTTTACAGCATCAATAAACAGTGCTTCATCTTTTAGTTCGGCACTAATTGTTGATATCATCTGGTGTACCTTAGGAAAGGTATATATGCCACATAACTCATCTACCTTTACACTACCTCTTTTTGCGTAGTGCGACAGATCGTTACGTACCAAATCTGTAATCATTATATTCTCAGCACGCTCTTTAGGATCACTCTTTAATTCTGAAATAAGCTGTTTGTCATCGTTTTTATTGTTGCCTCTCTTTTTGGTGCCTTTAATAGGTTGCGATATAATTTTGTTACCCTCTTTTTTTATAAATCGCTCTGGTGAGGCACATAGCAGATGTATATTGTTGTATTTTGCATAACATGCAAATGGGGTAGGAGTAACTTTTTGTAACTTAGTATATGTGCTTGCAATATTAATTTTAGCACCGTTTGCAAAGAACTCCTGACAGAAGTTAACCTCGTATATATCGCCCAGCTGAATATGATTTTTTAACTTATTTACAGTATCTATATACTCATCTTTAGTTAGTCTTGACTTTACCTCAGGAACAACGTAGTTATTATCAGTTATTATCTGGTTTTTTATATCAGTATAGATCTTATTAATAGCTTTGTTTGTGTAATCCTGTTTGTGATAGTGAAATATTAGAGTGTTGTTGCTTATCTCTAATACAAGTTCAGGTACAATAAATACCATATTTGGCATATTGATACAATCTGAATTCTCTGATCTTAAATCCTCAATTTCGTTTTTAAGATCGTAGGCAAGAAAACCAAATTTCCAGTCGTTATGCTTTTTGTTAAGTTTGTTTAAAAGATCAAAAGAGTCTGTCTGTTTACTGTTTTCTACAATAATATCTTTTATGCCAATTGTTGCCAGAAACCTGTATTTAGGGTGATGAAAGGTGTTTTTGCTATTAATATTATCCCAGATAAATGAGGTGTTCTCACTATTGCATCTGTGAATAATTCTCTCTCGCAGCCCCTGTATATCTTCTATATTAAAAACAACTCTCTCTCTCATTCTACAAAATTATTAAACATGATTAATAAAGAAGGATATTTGACAATTAATTTGCTTTTGTAAAATGATGTTTGATTACAGGTTTATATAAAACAAAAAAGGTTCTGTTATTTCTAACAAAACCTCTTTGTGATTCAGGAGGGACTCGAACCCCCAACCTTCTGATCCGTAGTCAGATGCTCTATCCAATTAAGCTACAGAATCGTTCTCAAATGCGTTGCAAAGGTATCGTATTTTTTGTTCCGTGCAAGCGTTTTTACGATATTTTTAAGAGGTTTTTTTTACGCTTTTTATAACCCATTGTTTTATAATATCTTTTAACTGTAATTATTTTCATGTTTTTTTAGCCTAAATATCTCTTTGCCCGGATATACTTAGTGTTTATGGGTGTTCTGAGATTAAATATTCACTAATATTTACTCTTTAAATTAATATAAAAAGAGAAAAATTTACCAGAATATATTTCTGTAAGAGAAAATACTAAAACTTTAGTCAGAAATAGCATTCTGTATTTTACAAACAGTAAATAAGAGAGTAGTTATTACAATAAAAATTTGCCAAAAGATATTTCAGTAGGAGAAAACATCAAAACTTTAGTCAGAAATAGCATTTTGTATTTTACAGATAGTAAATCGGAGAGTAGTTATTGCAATAAAAATTTGCCAAAAGATATTTCAGTAGGATAAAATATCAAAACTTTAACCGGGAATAGCATTTAATATTTTAGAAATAGTAAATCGTAGAGTAGTTATTGCAGATAAAAATTGGTTAAACAGGGTTTCTGCCAAAAAAATAATAGATCATTAATAAATGAGAGCTTTTAAAAATAGAAATGATTCTACTCAGCAGAGAATTGTTTAAGATAAGAATTGAATATAAGCTTATAGTTGAGATATATACCAAATTCTTAAACAGGAAAAGCAGTTCTGAGTGTAAAAATACTATTCAGAGTATAAGAAATGCAGTTTTTTGTCTCTCTTATACTCTGTTGTTGCTGTTTATTTAAGTGTATGTTGTTTATTAAAAGCTAAATTTCCCTTTAACCCATACCTCTGAGTTATTTTTATACATACCAAACATGCCACTGTCTCCTTCAAAATGATCGTATCCTATAATAAGGTGTATCTGGTCAGAGAGCGAGTAGTCTGCACTTAGTCTGTTAAAGAGACCACCGTTTGTAATATCTATATGGGCAAAGCTTGCTAAAGATAGTGTGCTTCTGAACAGCTTTTTGGTAATATTAAATGTAGATAATGAAGTGTTTCTGTATGGTTTCATATTATTGTTATAATCTGTAATATATTTGTGCGATAGCTGTGCACTTACATTAAGATCATTTCCGGGATACCAGTCAATACCAAGCATTACGTTTACATTATCTGATGATATTGGTGCATTACCCGGTATTCTTGACTCCAGAATCTCTCCAAAATATCCTGCCGCCTCACCTCTTAAAACAAACTGACCTAATGTAGCAGATAAATCAAGACCAACCATATTTAGCCTTTTATATGTTGCATGCATAAATATAGTGTCGTTGTTTGGTACTTTTGAACTTCTGAAAACAGGCATCTTATTCCATGTGTGCAGGGCAGATACAGAGAAATCTATACCGCTCAGATAGAATGAAAACCTACCACCAATCTCACTGTTTTTTATACGTTTTTCCGGTACTGTATTATCTGTTACAATATTATCGGTTTTAATTACCGACCAGGGATTGTCAGGATCTGTAGGGATTATAAAGAACTCAGAAACAGGTATAAATATTAGCTCTATATTATAGTCTGTTTTCAGATATTTTATTTTAAATGCATTAACCGGTATCCTTATATCGTCGTAATCTCTGGCAAGAAATTCGGTATAATCCATCGGCGATATTATATCTGTTATTCGCATAGCGTCAGCTACTCCCCAGGTTATTATCTGTCTGCCCAGTTTAACATCCCATGAGCCTGTAGTGTATTGATAGAATGCCTCTCTTAGCTCAAATTTTGTTTGATCTTTAAGTATTGAGTTATGTGTTGCGTTTAATGAGGCAAACAGAAACGATTTTTCGTGGGTTACTCTTAGTTCTCCTCTTAACCTGCTTCTTGAGCTCATAAAATCATTAGGTTTTTTTACCCTTAATGCATGGTATGAATCTGCAAAACCATTGAATTTGAATATAGTCTTATCGTCCTGACAATAAACAGCGGTTGAAACTGTAATTAAAAAGATTATTAATGCTCTGTATTTGTAATTCATCTCTTATAGTTTTAGTTATTCGGAGTTTTTCAGGTGTCCCGGGTATTTTAATTAAGTACTACCCGGGACTGTTGATACATCCTAAAGAGAGTTTATGGAACAACTCTATAAACTACCTTTTTCAAGTTTAGATACAGTGAATGTGTTCTCCTGAATACCTATATTATATTTAGGGTTGGCTATTGTAAGTATTGTCTGGTGTTTTTTCTGAACATTTTTCATGTGCAGTCTCTTTGCTATCCAGAATCCATCTACCTTAGCTATATCAGAGAGTTTTAGCACCCTTTGTAGTTTTCCTAATTTGTCGTAATATTCAACAGAAACAGCTATAAGACAATCCTGACGTATTGTAGATATCTTCTTTGAGTATATATCGCGTTTATCTTTTGGTTCTGACTCAATAACCCAGCACTTATAACCATCTACAGTAGTCTCTTTTATCAGGGTATGGGTATCCTCATCAACATTCCGGCTTCCCATATCATCGTAGGTAAAATCGCTACCCATAAAGTAGTCCTTTTTTGCTGATGACCCACTTATTCTTCTGGTCTTTTTCATTGCAGGCAGATATAACCATTTGTCATCATCTTTGCCTATCTTATCGTAATCCCATGTTAAAAAACCGGTACCTTTAACATCGCCCGGATAGTTAAAGAACATTATCTTTTTTGTATCTTTTCCTATGTCGATTGCATACGATTTAAGTTTTCTCTCTCTTATCCTGTTACGTTTGTTTATAAGCTTCATAGTAAGTTCAGACGATCTTGAATTGCCATCCGGACGATCTATAACTTTTATCATAATATCTCTTGCTGTTACTGATTGTGCTTTTATTGCTGATATAGTTATCAGTGCAATCAGAAGAGTTGCTATTGTTATCTTTTTAACCATTTTGTATTTTTTTATCTGTTATATGAAACCTGCATATCTATTTGTTTCTGTTTAAGAAAACCGTAGAGTGCAGGCTTCATGTTTTAACTTGTTAAACCTCTGCTAATTCAGCCTCTTTTATTTTGTGTTCTATTTTTGTTGTAGTTGTTGTGTTTTTTAAGTCTGTATCTGCGTTATCCTCTTTTCCGAATATCCTGAATGTTCTGAATAGTATTGGTGTAACAAACAGGTCTGAGAGCAGAGCAGCAGCAATACCTGTAATAGATAGCAGACCCAGATTTACAAATTGTAGAGCTGTTGATGTTGAGTATACAATGAAGTTTGCAGATATTACAATTGATGATAAAACAAGTGCCATACCTACTGTTTTAAATGTCCGTTTTATAGATTTTTTATAGTTTCTGAGTCTTCTGAACTCTAAAAATCCGTGATTTATAAAATGGATTGTATCATCAACTGCAAGACCAAGAATCATAGGTATAATTGTAGCTGTCATCATATCAAGAGGAATGTCGAGCCATCCCATTACTCCACCAACAGCAATAGCTGGTGCTATATTTGGTATCAGACCAATTAATCCGGTACGTATGCTGCCAAATACTACCATTAAAAGAATTGCAATAATTATAATTGCAATCAGAAACGATTGTATCTGCCCTCTTACAATATATTGCATCATGGTGGTAAACTGCGGAAGGCTACCTACGGTTGTAATATGTGCATCAGGGAATATCTCTTGTGCTTTATTCTGTAGATTTTCAAGATCTCTCTCTGCCTGACCAGAGTTGTACTTTGCAAGCTCAATCATCAGACGTAATCTTCGGTAATCGTAATCTATCCAGTATTCAGACTCTGTTCCACCTGCATTCTCATATAACAGTAACATCTGCGCTACCTGGTTTTTGTTATTTGGTATTGTAAAGTGCGACTCTCTGTTCTCGTTAAGGGTGCGATTCAGATCTTTTAATATATCAAGAACAGAGGTTGTTCTTTTTGTAAGTTCAAATCCTTCGGCAAACTTTGCCACATCATTAAGTTTTTTGAGGTTTTCAGGCCTTTTTGCTTCATCGTTATTACTGAACTCTATTAAAAGATCGTAAGAGTATATTGATCCCAATTCTGTCTCTGATATGCCCAGGATATTATCTACATACTCAATCTTTCGTCCCATTGTTTTCTCAATATCAAAGGCTGTCTCTACCTTTGTCATTCCGAATATTAAGAATATTGTTACCACAACCGATATAGCTATTATACTTTTAGGGTGGTTAAGTACGTATATACCTAATTTACCCATCTGTCTGTCGAGCCATCTGCCACCTTTCTCTCTTATCTCTGGGTTAGGCTGTTTATTTTTACCAAAGCTTAACAGTGCAGGCATAACAAGTATTACTATAAGGAATGTAAGAAGTACACACGATGCAGTACCAATACCTACAAAGCGTAATGGTTTCATGGGTATTACCAGAAAGGTTAATAGTGCCGACATTGTTGTTAATGCAGAGAATAGTATTGGCCACCCCATCTCTCTTACTGCCTCTTTTATAGCTTTATTTCTGTTGCCATGGTTTGTAAATTGCTTTTTAAAGAACGAGAATAGGTGTATGTTGTATGCTATTGATATTGCAAAGGCAAGCAGTATTGGAATAGACATCATTCCGCTATCAAGAGGATATTGCAGATGACCAGTGAATCCGTATATTATAACTACCGATGATATAGATGTTATTAATGGTATAATTACACCTCTGAACGATTTTGTAGCAAATACAAGCACTATAATTGCAAGAAGTAATGCTAAACCCATAACTCTTCCGGCCTCTTTGCCAAAGTATATCTGTTTTTTATAGGTGATATATGGCATTCCGGTTGCTCGTGGTGCTATCTTTTTATACTTTGCTTTAGATACTATTCTGTCTGCCTCCATTCCAGTCAGATACTCAGGTGAGTAGGTAGATGTTTTTTTCCACTCCTCCTCTTCAGGGAATGTTCGCAGCTTAAGTATAATCCATGTTAATTTTCCATCTTTAGATACCAGTTTTTCTGCAATATTAGGTTTGCTGTATGCCTTTTCTCTAATGGCGTCAAGACCAGCTTTATCAGAAGGAATTTCTTCAGGTACTATTTGCTGTATCTCCATACCAAACTCATTACCTTTCATGTATTCTATATCGGTAAGTGAGGTTATCTTATCGGCATATGATATGCTATCCATTAGCTCGTTAGAGAGTTCTCTTATTAATTCAAGAGACTCTTTAGTAAATGAATCGTCTGTTTTGGTTAGTACAGCTACAAAGTTGTCGTTACCAAAAATCTCTTTAAACTCATCGGTCTTTACAAGTACCGGATCGCCCTCAATAAAGTATCCATCCCATGACGACTCTACAACCATTTTCTTGAGACCAAGAAATGAGAACCCTACTACAGCAACAAAGAGTATGAGGATTATCCACCGATTTTTTATTATACCGGCGGCTCTTTGTTGAAACCAGTTGTTAATCTTTTCTATTTTCATCTGTTTATAA